>JAKBAI010000011.1 GCA_021809185.1 Planctomycetota bacterium | reverse complement strand
AAGTTTGCAAAAAGTATTTTGGAGAAATTAAAATGATAGAAACACCTCTTTCCAAAAAATGGTATGAACAAGCTGTATCCGGTGCCCTCGCCGAAGGCAAAATTGAAGGCAAAATTGAAGGTAAAATTGAAGGCAAAATCGAAGGTAAAATTGAAGGTAAAATTGAAGGTAAAATTGAAGGTAAACGAGATTTGTTGCTTCTTCTCTTGCAGCAGCGGTTTGCCAACGAAACTCTCCCTTTGGAGATCAAAGCAAGATTCGAGAAAGAGACTAACCCCCAAACCTTTGACGATTGGTTTATGATAGCTCTTACCTCCACTTCTTTGCGTCAATTCTGCGATGGATTAAATTAAGCTTTAGCTAAACTTGGAAGGGAATTCAACATTTCTTAAGCCAAGAAATATCGTATTTTGGAGAAATTAAAATGATAGAAACACCTCTTTCCAAAAAATGGTATGAACAAGCTGTATCCGGTGCCCTCGCCGAAGGCATTGACGAAGGGATGAAAAAAGGCAAAATTGAAGGCAAAATTGAAGGCAAAATTGAAGGCAAAATCGAAGGTAAAATTGAAGGTAAAAGAGATTTGTTGCTTCTTCTCTTGCAGCAGCGGTTTGCCAACGAAACTCTCCCTTTGGAGATCAAAGCAAGATTCGAGAAAGAGACCAATCCCCAAACCTTTGACGATTGGTTTATGATAGCTCTTACCTCCACTTCTTTGCGTCAATTCTGCGATGGATTAAATTAAGCTTTAGCTAAACTATTACAAATAAGATCAGTAAATAATGTCATTTCACGGATTTCGACATATCTTGATTTGCCATAAGCGAGTAATTCAATCAAGATTTCAAGTTTGGGAATTCATTAACTATCGGATCTGAAATCCGTTAAATTTCAAGAATTTAGAATCTACATTTGATATAGATTTTAATCCTATTCAATCTTTTTTATGATTATTTCGTCTTGGGATTATGCATTTGATCTACCTATCTGATATGGAAATTCCTAACTGGATAAATTAATCTCCTTGTCCAAGTAGTCAATATTGCATTTGATGGAATAAATGATCATAAATAGAATAATTTGGCGTTCATAGGAAACAATTTTTCTAAATAAATTGTTTCCTATGAATAAATCTAAGTTCGAATAAAATCAAGAAAAATAGAGGAACAGCATTGTGAGAAGGATACAAAAATTTGTTCATAGGAATATGAAATCATCAAGCTCAATCAATAAAGTATTGATCGGTTTTCCATTAGGAATTAGTCTGATTATAACTGGAATAATAATGGTTACGATCAATGCAAGCGAACCTGAAAAAAAATCGGGGGCAAAGAATAAACTGGCAGCAAAGAAAGAACTGTTTGCGAACAAGGAATGGTATAAAAATCAAGAGGGAAAAGAAGAAGAATTTATTGGAATTTTGCACTATATACCTCCAGTCAAAGGAGTGATCGGATTTAATCGTAGTAATCCTTATCGATTAGAGTTACTGAATAAGAAAGAAAGCCGAGAGGTTCATGTGGGCGGGGACATTGCCATTTTAAAAGAGTACGATAAAAAGAAAGTCAAACTGATTGGAAAAGAGGTTCGCATGGAGGTGGAAGGAACTGTTCACAACGAAATCTGGCCTGCGTTTCTTGAATTGGTGAAAGATAAAGATCCTAGTTAATTTGATTGTAAAGCCAAAATGAATGTTGGTTCTCATCAAAGTTTAGATAAGGTAAATAAGTGCACTGGAGTTTGTGAGTAAAACTGATTAAAATATCGTAAACTTAATAAATGATATTTAACCATAAGGATAGTGATTAATTTTACGTAAGTTAATTTTACGTAAGTTAATTTTACGTAAGATAGATTGTTTGGAATAAAGATATGAGTTCACATGCAGGTTCCTTAACTCCAGCGTTGGAACCAGAAACAGAAACGGGGTCTCACTTACTCCCTCCATACCACGTCATCATCGAAAATGACGACTTTCACTCACAGGATTTCGTTATTGAAGTTTTACGAAAAGTATTTGGCTTTGATTCTTCAAAAGCATTTGAATTAATGCTGCATGCCCACTGTAACGGGGAAGCTGTTGTCTGGACCGGAGCCAAAGAAGTCGCTGAACTCAAATTCGAGCAGATTATCTCTTTTCACCAACATTTAATCACTGGTAAAGATCTTGGTCCACTTAGCTGTCGAATTGAACCTGCAAGCTGATTGTCACCAATCTTTAATATCGTATATCGATAGGAATAAAAAGTACAAAGATTCCCAAAGAAGATATTTTGAGAGCCGAGTAAAATGAACGTTGATCCACAAGCAGTTCCAGCTCAAATAGGTATTTGTTCATGGTCCTTGCAAGTAAAATCGATTTCCGAGCTGAAACAATTTTTAGAAAAAATGGGAAACTGCCCAGTTCAAATCGCCTGTGGTGACCCGCACCATGCCGATTGGATCGAAGGGGAATCGTTTCCTGAACTGATCCTACAAAGCGGAATCGTATTGAAAAGTGCGATGCTTGGATTTCCCGGCGAAGATTATACCACACCGCAGTCCATTCAAAAAACAGGCGGATTTGGCGACACTGCCACCCGGAGTGAGCGATTAGATCGTTTAGATTGGGGCTTGGAACGAACTAAAAGGTTGGGTTTATCCGTACTGACTTTGCACGCAGGTTTTATTCCACGACCGGGAGATCCCAACCGAAATTCATTTTTGCAAACTCTAGCAATCGTTGGGGAACGAGCCGCAAAGGCTCAAGTGATCGTTGCTTTCGAAACAGGACAAGAACCAGCAAATTTACTACGCCTTACTTTAGATGAACTTAGTTCTAGCCATCTAAAAGTAAATTTTGATCCGGCAAATATGTTGCTTTATGATCAGGGAAACCCAATCGAAGCGGTAGAAATTCTTGGCAAGGACATTGTATCGGTTCACCTCAAAGATGCCAAAAGACCGTTAGTGCCCGGAACATGGGGTGAAGAAGTTCCGTTAGGCCATGGTGAAGTAAATATCCCCCGATTTTTGGAAGTGTTGAAAAAACAGCAATTCCTAGGGCCATTTTTTATCGAACGTGAAGTTGGGAATCAGCTACAACGATTTCAAGATATTGTCAATGCTCTGGAGTTTGCAAAAAATCAGATTAAACTTCTATACCCCCAATCGTAGGATTACTGTAGGATTAATATATTCCCTATCGGGATTGGGATAGAATCGAATGAAGCAGGACAGAGCAAGACAGAAAGAAAACAATTGCATTATAATCATAAAAAAATGTGTTCGTAGTCAACTATTGATTTTACTGTATTTGTTTTCCTATCTAGCAAGAATAAAGTGGAAAGTGCCATTCAAAATAGGCGGAAGAGTTTATCAAGGAATTACGAATTCAGAACAGTTAATTATGAATCTATCTCTAATAAAATTGCCAACGATATTACCATGGATATTATTGATTAGATTATTGACTAGAAAACAAACTTTTAAACTGCGATTCCGAGAAGAATTCTCTAAATATGTGATGATTTCTTCTATAGGGTTCTACTTCTTTTCTACGGAGTTCGTCTCTCTCATGTTTGCCGCTCCTTTGCCTAGATCTCCCGTGGTAGTAACCATCCTGGCAAAAGATTTTTTCCCATTTCAAAAATATGAAGAGCTGCCCGGGAAAGTCATCGGCATACTAGTAAGCAACCCTCAATGGTGCTTGGAACAGGAAAACCGGAGTGGTCCATTGGGATCAATCGTATTTGCGCGCAATGGGTTTAGTTATCGTTGGGTATATGTGGAAGGAAACAAAAACTCACCTATTCGTAATTTGGCACTTCCGATCATAAAACAAAAGAAACAAGATAATGACGCACCCCCAGAAATGATCGACGCAAAAAATGGTTTAAGAAAGCAACCTCAACAAAAGATCGAACTGAAAACCTTCCCGTTTTTGGAAATAGCCAATGAACACAATCTGAAACAGCTACAAATTCAGCGCAAATTTTGCCTGGTAGAGATGGAAGTCAATAACGGAGCAGGATCCCCAACTGTGGATGCACTGGTTGCAACATCGATTCGGGTTCTGGATCAAAGTAAAGCTTACCCTCTCAATCTAGACAAGCTAATTCCACAACTGCGCCAACAATATGATCGTTTTCTTACCGACCAAAATAAATCAATCGAAGAGGCAATGAGCGAAGCAGCAGAAAAAGCAAAACCTAAAACCAATAGCACCGCTTCGGGGTTCCGCGAACAGCAAACGGTGATGTTTGTTACTTGGATGGAGAAATCGCAAGAGCTTAATGTCCGATTTAAAACACGGTTGAGTGATGGTTTTTATACATACACGAATAACATCCGGATTGAACTAAGACGACCTCGTTTGAAAGGGAACCCATTACCAATCGTACAATCACAACCCATCCAGCGCGACTTTCGTCAAGGTTGCGAATTCGGGGTATATTTTGGGCATGGATATACTATAGATCGGTTTGGTAAAGTGATTGGTGAAGAAAATATGGCAATAGATACTTTTACCCATAAGCTGGAAGGCCCAAAATTCAAATCTCAACCAATTGCCTTACCACCACTGAAAAAAGAGAAAAAAGAGAAAAAAAATTAAAAAACGATCAAAATCAAGCAGATAAATTAAGCAAAAAAGGATATATAATCCTAGAAAATATGATCTACGAAGTCAGAAAATAAGATTCCAAGGAATAGGAACAGAATCATTATGCCAGAAAGAAAGTTACGTGTCGGGTTGATCGGTGTCGGAAATATAGCACAGGGAGAACATCTACCCGCATGGCAAAGAATTCCGCAAGCCCAGGTAATTGCTGCTGCGGATGTTTCCGTTTCTGCACTTAAACAAGTTTCAGAACGATTTGGGATTCAAAAAACGTACTATGACTGGCAAGAAATGCTTAAAGAAGTACCGCTAGATGTAGTCGATATTTGCACTCCAAACCAGTGGCATCCCATCATTGCCAGAGAAGCATTGAGCCGTGGCATCCATGTACTTTGTGAAAAACCGCTAGCGACATCGAGTGCTGCTGTGTTGGAATTGAAACAGCTCGCCGAAAAGAACAAGCGTATTATCATGACCGCGCACCATTTGCGGTTCCGCCCTTCCACCATCGCGCTGCAACACACCATGAAGCATGGCCGCATTGGCAACATCTATTACCTTCGCGCCCAATGGTTGCGGCGGCGAATGCTCCCCCCTTCCCCAACTTTTATCCACCGGGAACTAAGTGGGGGCGGGGCAATCTGGGATATTGGAGTTCATGTCCTTGATCTTGCGTATTATTTACTAGGTTGTCCACGGCCTCTATCTGTTTCTGCGCAGATCGACTGTTACCTTGCAAATCGCCCCGATCTGGGTAGCATCTGGGGAGATTGGGATCGCCAAAAAATGGATGTCGATGATTTTGCCATTGGCTGGATCCGATTTGAAAATGGCACTTCCCTTTGTTTGGAAACAAGTTGGTTGGCATTTCAACCCGATGCGGAGATCGTTCGTCTACAAGGCTATGGAACTCAAGGAGGCTTCCTCTGGCCGGAGGGGATCATTTGCGGCGAAACCGAACAGATCCCTTGGACTACCTATATCGGCTGCGAAAGTGATAAATTGGCCTATATCAATGAGGTAAAAGCATTTGTTGAGGCTATTCTAGAAAATAAACCTAGCCCTGTTCCTCTAGAACAAACACATACAGTCATTCGAATTCTTGAATTGTTTGAAAAATCTTCACGAGAAAAGCGCGAGATTCGCTTTCCTGAACGAGATTAATCTCTGATAAGGTATTAGAGAAAGTCAGTTACTATTACAGTCAGTTGGAAAAAGAAAAATTTTAGATTTTGCTATTTCCAAGTCAAGGAACTTTTATGCGTTATAGTCTAATAGTGATATTCGCTTTGTTGGCATTTGTAAGCGCGAATGCCGAAAACAAAACCGTTAAACCGATTAAATCGTGGAATGGGAGTTTAGATGATGCCAAATTATCGAAATTGGCCCCCACCACAAATTATATCAACACCGCGAAAGAATTTGATAAACTCTGGGAGGGTTGGAAGTTAGGAAAAGAAAAACCAAAGATCGATTTTACCAAACAACTAGTCGTTTTGGGAACAACATCAGGAGGGCGCGGTAATTTGCGTATCACTATTTCCGAAAAGGGAGATTTGAAGGTACTGTTTTTTGGCACACGTGATTTTCGCCCAGGGTTCCGTTACGAAATTGCCATTATTTCTGCTGAAGGAATTAAATCGATCAATGGTAAAGAGTATAAACGTAAAGAGATCGATTAAATAGCAATCAACCATTGTATAATTATGGATACTCGAAATATAGGGAAATCAAAATGAACAATTGGATTTGTCGTATATTATCTCTCACGATTCCTATTTTAGTTGGGAGTTGTCTCTATGCTGAAACTAAGGAAATTAAACCAACGCAACAATGGAAGGGGAGCGTCACCGATCTAGATTTAGGTAAATTAGCACCAGAAAGTCTATATATTGATGATGCCAAATCCTTTACTAAAATCTGGGACAAATGGGAAACTGGTAAAAAAGAACGGCCCAAAATCGATTTCGGCAAAGAACTCGTTATTGTGGTTACGACCCGAGGTAGTTCTTGCAGTACCACCACTCGTTTATCGGATAATGGGAATCTATCAATAGATGCTATAACGACTCTTGATTTCGGTGAAGGCTTTCGCTATCAAATACTAGTCATTCCTGCTAAGGGGATTAAATCGATCAATGGCAAAGAGTATAAAAAACGTAAAGAGATCGATTAACGAAATCGGATTTCGTTTATTTGCAAGCAACTAAGAGTATCGATACTGCGTTTTAACTTACGATATTCATTATGTTGATTATGTTCATTCTATGATCAATAATTTTATAAGTAACGAGAAATAGGTATCGACTTTCGCATTTTATTGAATCAACACAAAATAGCCAAAGATCAGGAGATAATCATGGCCAGAGAGATTGTCCACCAAGGACGGAAAATCCGAGTAGCGCTCGACACCGAAATTACGGCAGATGGTCAGATCATAAAGCGAGACATGATTTTTCATCCGGGAGCCGTGGTCATTTTGCCTATCCTTGATCGAGATCATATCTGTTTATTAAGAAATTATCGTTTTGTTATTGGAGAAACGCTCTGGGAATTACCCGCAGGGACTCTCGAACCAGGGGAACCATTGCAACAAGCAGCAGAGCGGGAATTGCAAGAAGAAACAGGCTATCGAGGGGGCCGTTGGCGCAGCTTAGGATATCTGTATGCTTCGCCGGGAGTATTGGACGAAAAATTGCATCTATTTGTTGCTGAGGAACTTACGGCAGGAACAGCTCAACCCGAAATCTGCGAAAAGCTCGAACCAGTTACGGTTCCTTGGAGCGAAGCAATGCGCATGGCACTCAACGGAGAAATTCGCGATGCCAAAACGATCACGGCTCTTCTACTTTGGGATCGACTCCGCTAACCTATCTATCTCCCCTTGTTTCAGTAGGACAGATAGTCTTGCCAGTCCAAGATCAGTCTTTCTAAGCGAAGGTGCGAAGATCGTCTCTCCACAATCTTTCGGTCTTGATTGGCTATTTCAGATCGTCAATATCTTTCAAAAGCGTTTTGCTAAACTACGACTCGGGAGAGTAAGACGACTATATCTATCTTCAGGGGGAAATTAGCAAAATCAGCCAAGGAATGATCTGTATTCCAAAATCATCGTATCATTTTATGATTCACTTTTATGATTCACTCGGGATTTCTGAAGGCTCGAGAATCTCTGCGAACCAGCAATAGAGTTGGTTGGCTACCATATTAGACAATTCGTCCCACTTCTGATCTTGAGCAAGTTCTAACCAGATTCGCAACGATTTGCACAAAGAATCGGTATAGGGAATCGGCTGACCTGGAAGCGGAGATTGTTTCACCAAAATCTGGACAATGCTCTCTACTAATTCAGAAACCCCAGTACCCGTGAGAGCAGAAACCGCAATTAATCCGGGTGGAAGATCGGCTCCAGGTGGCACAAGATCGATTTTATTACGCACCAAAAATGTTTTGTGGCCTCTTTCTCGTTTGCGCTGATCTTCTCGCTTGTGCTGATCGAGTTGCTCTTTACCTTCTGATTCAATTAACAATGATTGAATCCCGCTTTCAGGGGCTTGATGATCTTGGTCCATTATCCAGATTATCAAATCTGCTTCGGCACGCTTTTTCTGTGTTTGCAGGATCCCTTCTGCTTCGATTTCATCCGAAGTTGTTCGAATCCCTGCTGTGTCACAACATTCCATCAGCCAACCTTGGAATGATAAGGGAACAGTAACGACATCGCGTGTGGTGCCAGCAATCGGGGTCACAATGCTTCTTTGATATCCTGCCAACTTGTTCAATAGCGCACTTTTACCCACATTGGGAGCACCCATCAGCACAATTTGAAACGGCCGATCTAAATGTTCACCAATCGTTAGCCATGATCTCATCTGCTGAATTTGTTCTTGGACCTGCTCCCAATTTTTCAACTGGATCAGCGCAAACAGATCTTCAACCCAATGACGATAAGCTCCCTGGTATTGGTCCCAAAATATCTGAGCGATTCGGGGGGTTCTGGCCTTGTGAAAGTAAGTCATCGCTAATGGATCTTCACGACCCGAATAAAGATGTAGTGCTGTCTCCTGCCAACTCGTTTGCTGGCATCCCATCTCGGTAAATTGTTCCATTAAAAAATGAATATTCTGAATCCCTCCATGGCAATGAATCTCAAACCATAAGAATGGATCTTTTTGCTTTAGCGTGAGAATCACTTCATCACTTACCGATTTTCCCAACCGACCAAATGCCCCCTCTCCAGGAGAAAGGGATAAAATCTTTTTTCCCATCGGTTGGCCAGAAATAGAAAAAAATAATTCAGAGAGATAATCTGCGGCCCTATTGCCGTAAATGGCTAAGGTTGCAATAGCAGCACTTTTGGCAGGAGTCAAACAGGCGATCCTGGTTGGTTTATCTGACAAATTCATTCCTTCATTCTCAATTACTGATTTGACTTATAGTTATCTGATCATTTTAAAATAAAGGGGATAATTGATAATTCACTTCATCCTCTTTTCTGTCATTCTAATCGAATCAGAAATAATTATAGGAAATGTAAGCAAAATTGAAGGGAATTCTTATCGATGAAAGCAGGATGAGGAATTTTCTATTCAAATTGAATTCTCTATTTATTTAAGAAATCCCGAAAATTCGACTAATTTGGTAGCGATGCAAATGAGAAAATCGATCTAGAAGAAAATAGTATGCCATTTATCTATAATTACCTAATAATAAAGGGAAATAGGTCAAGATAAAACTAGGAAATTCGCACAATGAATATGAGTAGTTGGTTTATAAAGTTTTTTGGTGTCAGCTCGTTTGTTTTGATATTCCAGTGGTCAACAACAAATGCAAATGTATTAGAATATCTTCGCAAACCACAACCGAAGGCGAGTTGGAAAGTAATTGAATCCAGTGATTCAGATCATATTACGACCTACCGATTGGAATTGGTTTCGCAAACTTGGCAAAAAATAGACTGGAAACATTCGGTAATGGTCTATTATCCCAAAGAGCTGAAACATCAGAAAGGGATGTTTCTCTGGATAACTGGAGGAAATCCTTCGCTTGCCACTCATATGTTGGCAACTTCGATCGTGAAACAGATCAAAGCACCAATTGCGTTTCTGTATGATATTCCCAATCAACCGCTGCTGGGAGGGAAAAATGAGGATAGTTTGATAGCAGAAACCTTTGTCCGTTATCTAGATACCGGAGATCCCTCTTGGCCGTTACTCTTTCCGATGGTGCGCAGTGTGGTTTACACCATGGACGTTTTGCAACAATTTTCCAAAGAAAAATGGGGGGAAGAGATTCAAGAATTTGTATTATCGGGGGCATCGAAACGGGGTTGGACAACTTGGTTGAGTGCTGCAAGTGAAGATAAACGAATTCTGGGAATCGCCCCGTTGGTTATAGATACTTTGAATATGCGAAAACAGCTTCCGCATCAGATCCAATCTTATGGGAAACCGAGTGCACAGATCAAGGATTATGTAAAACGGAAGTTAGTCCCGATCGATAGCAGTAGTCGTGCTCAGGAACTCTGGGAAATGGTCGATCCCTGGACCTATCGCCATAAAATAAAACAACCCAAACTAATCATCAATGGTACGAACGACCCCTACTGGACCCAGGATTCATTGAATCTATATTGGGATGATCTTTCGGGGGATAAGTGGATTTTATATGTGCCGAATGCTGGCCACGGTTTAGAACAAAAATACGACGATCATCACAAAGATCGCCAGCGAGTGCTCAATACCTTGTGTGTTTATTGCCGGCATTTAATCACAAAAAAACCGATGCCAAAAATTCATTGGCAACATAAAGAGCAACAAACCCAAGATGGCAAAGAATTTTGTGTGGAGTTGCAATGTGAACCTAAACCGAAGAGAGTTCGCTTATGGTCTGCAGATTCCAGCACACGTGATTTTCGTGACTCCAAATGGAACGAATCCCCTGCAACGATCGAGAATGGAGTAGCAATCGGTAAAGTGAAGACTCCAGAAAATGGTTTTCGTGTATTCCTTCTTGAAGGGGAATATGAATTTGAAGGAATTCCCTATTTCTTGAGTAGTCAATTGCGCATTATTGACAGCAAAAAGAACTAAGTTGCAACATGGAGAGCTGCAACATGGAGAGCTGCAACAGGGGAAGTTGCATCAAGGATTGTTTTATCATTCAGAATCGCTTGAAACTTTTCATTCGCCCAGTCATTCTTGATGCTAAACGATTAAATATTCTGGCAGGAGATACTTTCCCAATACTTAGAATGAAGGTCTTCAAAGCGCTAGTCATCAAATCAAATTAGCAGCAGGTCCATGGCGGCGATTGTACCAATCCCGTAAGTTGGCGTCACAGGAATTCATACTTTTCTTTTCTAGAAAGAGAGTCAACAAGGAAAGGGAGATAGGGCCGATTGCCCAAAGCCAATCTGGTCGATCGGTTAGGGCGTGGAAAATAGCACCAGGTGGAAGTAAACAGGCCAGAAAATCATACTGCATTCGAAAAGCTGCATAAGTCAATAGAGGCAGCCCAAGAGTCATCAGGGAACCAAATCGATTGGCTTGGACTCCCGTGCTGAAAGCTCGAAACCCGATAGTAAACACCATCCCCCAGAAGATAGCCCCCATCGCCAGGGAAGCCAAAAATTGCAACACATCGATCCGGTGAGCGAGCAAAAGGGCAATCCATAAAAACATCGCGATGAACAAATAACCACGTCCACGCCGCCAAGCGGCCGCCAGAGCGGCCGCATGATAGTCTTGCCCTGTCAATTCACTCAGTAACAGTAGCTCCAGTCGTTTACAGCGATCGGATTCATTTGCGTCCCATAAGCCATATTGAAAGGCAGCAGGGACTGCGGCAAGGATCAGCAAGCCTGTGATCAACATTGCTGGTCCGCCTAAACGATCAACAATCTGAAACACTAATCTCCCCATCCAGATTGGCCAGTGCGGTTCCGCAACAATATAGGTCGCATATATTAAACAAAAGCCCCCAGCGAGCCACTGGTTCACTCGCCCAGAATATTCCATCACTCGCCGAACCGCCCACCACGACAAAGGCTGATTGCCGATTCGATCACTTTGATCCAGTCGATTCGATTCCAGCGGGCGATAATGCCGATCATGAAAATGCCCTAACAAACGAACTTTACCTCGTAATACCATCAAGATCGATAGGAAGAATGTTACTCCTAGGTGATATTCTAAACGCTCCCAGCCCAACCACGGGATAAATTCCGCAGAGAACCAATATTGTATGATCCCAAATGGATTAAACTGATAAAATCTGAGAACCAAATCGTAAATTCCCTGACCGAGCCAGTGCGGAAATGCTTGTAACCAGCTCCGTAGATGCTCCCCGGCCAGGACACCAACGACCAAATAGATCAGGATTCCAGCCATCGCCACATATTCACCTATTTTGCGAACGAAACGTGATTCATAAGTCCAGACGATAATCCCTAGTCCCGTAACTACACCCCAGAAAAAGGTCATCCCCATTAATACCAAAATCCCATCCGGTTCTATCTGGCCTGTAAATAGCATTGCCAGCAAAAAAGGCAAACCACCGAGCTGAACCAACATTAACTGATACAATCCCACGAGCAATTCTGCCAAGAATACCCAACCTGGTTGCACAGGGGATGTCAATAAAAATTCAAGAGCTTGACTTTTGGGAATTTGCGTTAATCGCCAACCGATGAGAATTGCTCCCTCGGTAATGCCAGTACACAGAAGAGTTTGGGCAACCAGAGACATTGTGGTCGCTGTGGGGGTATAGCAAAGCACCACGAGCAGTGCGGCCAAAAAACATAGATGCAATGTCAAAGTCGTTCGAAAATTCTTTTGTCGGCTCGGTGATCGACCAGCAGATAAAAAAAATGCACTTAACATCCAAATTTCTCAAATCGTATTCGGGATTAGGAAAAAAATTGTGATAAGAATCAGTTAAATCGGGTTCCGGGTTTCACATCGCAAGTGGTATCAGACCGCGAAGCATAGTTCGTAGCAACGAGCAGAGAATTCGAGGAAGAGCTGCAATTTACTTTAGAAAGTTCCTGGACAAACTGCCGGCAGGATTCCCAGCGGTCGCTCGGATTAATAGCCAGAGCACGCTCTATAATTTTGCGTTCACGTATATCGACCAGATCCAGCTTCGGATGGGGTCGACTATAACTATAATCTCGACTGAACTTTTTCGGCGAAGAGGGGAATGGAAATTGCGAAGTCCGCAAATAATAGTAAGTTACCGCTAAACTATATTGATCACTTCTCTCCGAAACCATGCCGCGAAAAACTTCCGGTGGGGCAAAATCCAGAGTGCCCCCCGTTAAATAGGGATTCAAGGAACTGGTGGTAGGAGTGGCAAAACCAAAATCTGCAATCTTCAAATCTTCTCCAAACAAAAGCAGATTACTCGGTTTAATATCACAATGCTGCCAACCAACTTTTCGGCCATCTAACGTATGTTGCCGCGCATTCAGATAATCTAAGGCTTCCGCTGCTTGACCTAAAAAATGGCACAATAGAGAATGTTCAATATTGGCCTGGAATTCGGTCTGATAAGCGGTCAACAGTTCCATTAGACTACCCTCAGCCAATTCCATTGCTACTACAACATACCCTGCCATGGACCAGATACGATGAATTTTAATCAAATTTGGATGAGATAATTTTTGAATCGATAGCAATGATTTCAATTCTTTGACGGTCGAACTTGTTTGATCCGTTGCAAAAAACTTCATAGCAATGATTTGACCGTCAGGAGAATCCGCCTCCCAAACTTCGGCAAAGCCCCCTTTGCCCCGAAGTTCGCGCAAACAATATCCGGGAAATGGCTTCGCACCAATTTGTAACTGAAAGTGGCTCAAAACTCATTCCCTTGTTTCTATTTACCAGTTACTCTAATTACTAGTTACTCTAATTACTAGTTACTCTAAACAAATCAAAAAATGGAATACTAGATCATCAAAAATTTAGATAATCCAAGTTTGCTTCAAGTAAATCGAGTTTCCATCGAGATTCACTAAACGATCCATCTTTTTAACAGAAATCTTGGTTCAGAGTAATTAATCTGGTATGGGTTAATACATTAGGCAATAAAATACATTAAACTAAACTATTCTTAAGACGATCCAGTACACGGAACTAGGCGATTCTCATCTGATTTCCTTTTACTTTTTATCATTTTCCGTAAAAAAATTTACTTGGAGTTCGATACTTATTCTTCGAATATTCTGTTCAATTTTTAGTCTACATTTTTGAAAAATTCAATCTAGTTGAATTGATTTTCCCCTTTTTGATGATCATAAATATTTCTTAAAGTTCTTTTTACTCTAGCATATTTTTTTTGCCAAACTTTAACAAATCCTCCAATTTTAAAAAAGAGAAGGAAAAATCTGAATATAACTGGTATGAATCTATATGGATTCTTACGAACCATTTTGCAGAAATATTTCGAGTTAGAACCTAGTCGTTTGAATCAAACCATTATTTTAATGAAATTCTCTATGCGTCCAATCTGATTTTTTGCGAATATGGTAACATTCATTTTAATTTCATATCAAAAATGGTTCGATTTGAATAAAAAATATACATTATTAGTCGTCTTTATTAACCAATCAATCTATTCCGGATCTGGACTTTGCTCTGATTTGAAGAATCGGTGTAGCCCGAATCAAATCAGTTTGTTAAAATATAACTAATAAGTGAATTAAACGATTTGTATGAATGATATTAAGATTACTATTAAGCTAAGGTGTTCTTAACTATTTTGATCTATGGGACAGGATGATTCAAAGGAGAATTGAGAATGAAGAGACGTTATTTAGGGTATTTACTAATTATAGGGGCATTTTGGATTGGGCAATTGGCAAGCTCCATCCCCCTACTTGCGGAGGACTCAGTAAATGGGGATGACCGGAAAGCAATTGAAACTCGTATTTTAAGTTTGAATACGATAACGGGTAATGATGTAATCAGAGGGGAATTGAGATTACTCGCCAAAAATGAAAACGATGCCAAAAAACTAATTAAGGTCGCTTACGAAATGCTCAAAGCGGCCAAGGCTTCACCGAGCAAAGATCCAAATGGCCCATTTAATTATACCTCGGCCTTGATCATTGGCCGAATTGCGCAAGAATTCAAAGAGGTCAAGATCGCAGAGGAATTTTATCGAGTTTGTGTCGACGATGCGTTTCGATTGCAAAGCCCTTCTAAGGCAGTTCAAAGTTTTGAAAATCTGATCGACCTGACCTTTCTGAGTAAAAAATATGAGGAATGCATCAAAATATGTGATGAATTTTTGGAAATTAAAACACCCAACGATGCGCGTGGTGATTCCCCCATTAGCCGGAGTAAACTTTTTATTCTGGAACGGAAAGTTCAAGCGCTGGCCCGCGACGGGAAACTCAATGAAGCTAAAGATATCACCCGAAAATTAATGGAAGCCGATGAAGGAGGTTGGTATTTTTATCAGCTTTTGGCATTTGTTCAGCAAGAAGAAGGTAAACTGGATGACGCTGCGGAAACCTATCTCGATTGTATTGAAAGACTACGCAAATCTCGAAACACCGCTCTGAAAAAAGATAGCCGGGATAAAATTGCACGGATGTTGCGTTATAAACTCAGCGGGGTTTATGTCGACCTGAAAAAAATTGACAAGGCTACGTCGCAGCTCGAATCCTTGGTTAAAGAAGACCCTGAAAATTCGACATATAAGAACGATCTTGGTTATATTTTAGCCGACAATAACATGAAATTAGATGAAGCAGAAAAATTGGTTCGTCAAGCAATCGAAATCGATCGCAAAAAGAGAAAAGAATCCGATTCTGCCGATGATGATAAGGACAACGCCTCTTATTTAGATAGCTTGGGATGGGTTCTATTCAAACAAAAAAAATATGAAGAAGCCAAAAAATACCTCAAGGAAGCTGTTGACCAGCGCGAAGGTCGGCATGTCGAAATTTATGACCACCTCGCTGAAGTTCTACTCGCCCTTAAAGATAAATCGGGGGCAGAAAATGCTCTGAAACTCGCTCTGGAAGCTGATGGGCAAACCAAACGCGACGATGATCGCAAAAAGGAAATCAAGGATAAACTGAAACAGCTTCAAAAATAGAAAATCTTTCCATCGATTTTTGAGTTAAGTCTTTGGCATATGAAAGCTCGTCTCAAATGCCTCTTAATAGACAATGCTTTCATATGCGATTAAAATAAACAATTAGATCGTTTAGAACAATTCTTTCAGAAGAGTATTCGTTTTTCTGATAGAATTGTTCTTCATTCGAAAATCTACTTTCTCAATGCCAAAACAGAGTTTCTCATTTCTGCGCCAATCGCTATTCTTAAAATTCAATTACTGCTCTTCGCTTTCATTTTTATTTAGGAATAACAGAAAAAACTAACCTATTGGAATGACCAAAAGAATAGGTAATGGCAAAAGATCTTTAACACCCCTTGTAATACCTTTGTAACACCAGGAAAGACTATTTTCAACGAACGAGGAAGTAAACAAATCTCGCTCTCTCGAAGCTCTTAAAATTATTCAATCGACAAACACAAAAATGATGAACAACTGGCAGAAAATAGAATTAGATGGGCACGAATTGGACTGGTTTCGAGGTAGAGATACCGATCGATGCCCAGAAAATCGAATACTCTGGTTATGCCCCGATCTGGAAGAGGAAGCTTACTGGTTACACCCCTTGTTTATCCAGAATCTCCAGTTACTCCAACTCAATTGCGTGGTAGCGAAGCCCGGTCCATTTTGGTATACCGATCGAATCCACCACGATTTTTCTCCCACAAGATCGGTACAAGATTATCTCTTATCGGTTGTCTATCCTCAGGTTCGATCCATGAGCGGTGATCTTTCCTCCAAGCATGAAAATAAATCACCATCGTTATTGATACCATCTTCCGATTTAAATGGCGATTACTCCCCATTAGTGCCCCCATTAACGCGGATAATGATCGGAGGAATTGGCATGGGCGGACTGGGGGCGATCCGATTAGGATTGCGTTATCCCAAAATATTTTCGACTGTAATTGCCATCGATGCCGCTCTGGATTACTGGGAATATTGGGGAGAAGGGAGTACTCTGGACGATTTGTATCCAACTAAGGAAACTTGCCGCCAAGATAGTCCCGTATTACAGCTGAAATCGGATAGTGTTCCAGAACAATTGAATTTGCTCACCACAAATCGTGGCCCGCACTGGTATCGTGGCAACGATCGCTTTCACGAAAAACTGAATGCTCTAGGCATCCCCCATCGCTGGGAACAAGCGAATCATATTACCTCCGATTGCGACCTATTTCCACAAATGTTTAACTGGATCCGCGCGACACTCCACAAACCGATAGCATTATTGTGAAATAACCGTCGCACGACTCCCCGAATCGTGTCTCGAAAATAGCTCCGAGGTGATCGATACCAAGTGTTACCCAAACAGGGCACTTGTCAACTGCCAAGCTTCGGTTCTTGTAAGCTTGGGATAATTTCATATTTGCCGATTCCGCTATTGTTTTCTTCTTTCATCAACACAACGAGTATTTTATTCTACTATTGCTTTATAAAATCGGCTTCAGATTCGTTATGAATTTTAATCTGCTCTTTGATTTCATTCAACAAAATTCCTTTTCTAAATTTACACTAGTTTAACTCTATGTTCAAATTGTTTATCCCATCATGCTGCAATTTGATCATGTCAAATTCATACAGATTATCAACACACAATAATAGAGATTGGTCTATTTTATTAAAATCTCTTGGCCATAACTCTCGATTTTATTTATTCATCAAAAACAATTAAGAATAGGTCACGAATCAATTTTTTTGGATTGGAACACGATTTTTGTGATCCTTTTTATTGATTCTTAAGAGCTTGAACGTCTAAGATAGTAGTAGAATAAACGATTTTACTTTGAATAAGAATTGGATCGCCGTTTAAAAGAGTGGAACAATCTGGTTGAGAAACGGTCGAATTCTTCGTAAAATAGATAGAAGTACTAATAAATATTATTGATAATATTATTTATTAAGCCAGAAAATGAGAGTCAGAAGGAGCATCCATTGACGAAATCGCAGCTTACATTGCCCAAAACCTTAGCTGAATTGCGAGCTGCCAATTGGCAAAGCAAAAGTGTTAAACAAGAAATTCAGGATAATTTTTTACTCAAATTGCAGAGAGGGGAAGAACTTTTCCCAGGCATTATTGGTTATGAAGATACGGTAATTCCCGAAATCAATATCGCGTTACTAGCCAAACACGATCTCTTGTTTTTGGGGGAAAAAGGGCAAGCGAAAAGCCGATTGATGCGTTCTCTGGTGCAGTTATTGGATGAATATCTGCCCTATCTGAATATCCCCCATTGTCCGGTGCATGAAAATCCTTATCACCCCATAACCGCGCAAGGGAAAAATTGGGTAGCCAATCATGCAGAAAGCGAAATAGCGATTGCCTGGTGGCCAAGGCAAGAACGGTATGCGGAACGCCTTGCCCCTGGCACTAAATTTGCCGATATTATCGGAGAGATAGATCCAGCCAAATTGGCTGCCGGAACTAGTCTATCAACGGAAGATGCTCTGCATTTTGGTCTGATCCCGCGCATGCACCGCGGGATTTTTGCGATGAACGAAATTCCGGAGTTGGATGAACTGATTCAGGTAGGTCTTTTTAATATTCTTGAAGAACGGGATGTGCAGATCCGTGGTTATCCGATCCAATTCGATCTGGATATCATGATTCTTTTCTCTGCCAACCCCTCAACTTACAACCGCAGCGGTAAGGTAATTCCTCAACTAAAAGATCGTATAGGTTCGTTGATTCAAACGCACTACCCGCGCGAACGTGTATTGGGTATCGAGATATTCCAGCAAGAGGCCGATATCGATCTGGGCGGTCCGTTCCCCGTTTCTGTACCCTATTTTATGAATGAAATAATCGAAGAAATCACGATAGCTGCCCGTAAATCGAAATATATCGATCACCAATCCGGGGTTAGTGCCCGATTCAGTATAGCCAATTATCGCACGATGATCGCTAGTGCTCGACATCGTGGGGTTCGCTTGGGGGAAAATCCATCGGTACCCCGGATTAGCGATCTTAGTCATCTAGTAACTTCGTCCCTAGGCAAATTAGAATTAGATATGATGGGTAGCAATCAGATGACCGAGAAACAGGTACTAGAATCGGTAATTGCGCAAGCAATCGCTACGGTATTCAAAGAGTATGTCGATAAACATGGTCTGGATGAAATTGCTGATATCTTCGGGCGCGGTACTAAAATTGAGGTGGGAGATATGCTCCCCTCGGCTGAATATGCCAAAAGACTTAAACGAGTGCCGAAAGCCTGGGAAAAAGCGTTTGAAGTAAACGCTGGGGAATCGGATGCCATGCGGGCTTCGTGTGTCGAGTTTGTGCTTGCTGGCATGTACGCAACCGATCGAATATCCCGCTCGACCAAATTTGGGAAAATTCAGTACGAAACCTGATCAACAGATAATCAATGACCTCTTACTTGGATAGGAACAACAAAACACCGGAATCAAAAGAATGACGATAAAATCGAATCTCGGCGGAATTATTCATTCGTATCAGCAATACGATCCCAAAAATTTTCCAAGCCCAACGAGCGAACCTCCCGATCTGGCCACTCCCGCCATGGAACATCTGCTCATGTATGGCGAAACCCGTTCGCTTACCGAAGAAGAACTGGCCAACGCTGTGCAGATCGATCCATCCCAGATTCGTGGATTAGGGATGAGTTTACAAGCAATGATGGAAATCCTCGAAGAACGGAAACGCAAAATCCTGGAGACCTACGAAACCGGTAAAGTACAAAAAACCAGCGAAAAAAATTATCAACAAACTGCCCAGAAAATCCAACCTCCTGCCAAATTAGCCAACGTGTTTCGACAAGCGGTCAAGGAAGAACAGATTACCGATCTCGAACGACTCTATTTCCGCATCGGGGATGATGGGAGTTCGTTTGCAACCAAACTCGTCGAACTGATCGAACGCCTCAGCGAAAAATATCAAATCGAACAAATGAGCAGCAAATACCCTTTCACCGGCAACCAAGAATTGTCCGTACCCGAAGCCCTCGAAGTAAAACAGGAATTGGAACTGATTGATGAATTGTTGCGCCAGCTCGAGGAAGCAAAAAAGAACGCCAAGATTGGAATTATCGACATGGAAGCATTGGCAGATTATGTCGATGACCAATCGCTAGATGAATTACGTGCCATACAACAACAGATTAATGAATATTTACAGCAACAGGCCAATCAGCAAGGGATTGAATCCGATCGGCGCGGCTACCGCTTAACCCCAAAAACATACCGTCTATTTCAATCAAAACTACTGAGTACCATCTATAGCGAATTACAAGAAAGTAAATCAGGTCGCCATCTCGATGGAATTATTGGGGAAGGGGCAGTAGAAACACAAAGAACCAAGCCGTATGAATTTGGCGATTCCGTAGCTCAAATGGATATATCCAGCAGTATGGTAAATGCCCTGCTACGCCAAGGAAACCGATTGCCGATTCGACTCCGCCCCGAAGATATCGAAATTCATTGCACCAAAAATAACCCCAAATGTGCTACCACCGTTCTTCTCGATATGTCTGGATCGATGCGCTATGACGACCAGTATACGAATGTAAAGCGTATGGGATTGGCTCTCGATGGACTGATCCGCCAGGAATATCCTGGGGATTTTTTACAATTTATTGAAATGTATACCTTTGCGAAACCCCGGTCCATTGCCGATATTCCCACCTTAATGCCCAAACCGGTCACGATTTATAATCCCATTGTTCGCTTGCGTGCCGATATGAGTGATCCCAATATTTCTGAAGTTCAAATTCCCCATCATTTCACAAATATTCAACACGCAATGTCCTTAGGAAGAAAATTTCTCGCTAGTCAAGATACTCCTAATCGGCATATGATCATTATCACCGATGGACTGCCGACCGCTCACTTTGAAGGGTCGATGCTCTTTTTGCTTTATCCCCCCGATAACCGAACCGAAGAAGCTACCATGCGCGAAGCCAAATTCTGCGCGAAAGAAGGAATTACCATAACGCTATTTTTGCTACAAACCTGGAATCAAAGCGAAGAAGATGTCCGCTTTTCGTATCGCCTTGCAGAAACGACCAAGGGGCGCGTCATCTTCACTGCTGGCCGCGACTTGGACCGATTTGTGATTTGGGATTATGTCAAACGAAAGAAAACTCTCCTAGGATAATGATCTTTCAAACGGCGATCAAGAAGAACCTTGTTCATTCGCCCAATCGTCACCCAAGCGTCAACCAAGCGGGAAATTCGTGCCCAGTCGGTGAATTAAAATCGAGGTTTTATTCATTAGCCACAGACTTCTCGGAGATTGGTCTCGGACAGAAGAAAGTCAGAGAGAATATTCGTCGTTCACAAATGTTTGAGTTTCAGCAACGGGGATTCGAACTATTTGAAATTACGTCCTCTAGAATATCTCTAAAGTTAGGGGATCCTAAAAGGATCCCAATAATATCCTAAAGTTAGACTCTCTGGCCAATCAATGGTTAGTATATTCCTCTCTCTTAAAATGAAATCTTCTTAAAGATAATATCGAAATTGTCTCTTCATAATAGATTTTGTTTGCATTTTGAATGAAAGTGAATAGAATATATTAATAATTGAGATGATTATGAAACGATGTTGTATTCCAATAATCTGTTTAACCCTTTGTGTAATGCTGTTGTTACCTCATGGTATTCAACTTTGCACAACGAGCTGGACCATTTGCGCCCCAAATCTATCTGCAATATTGGATTCTGCTCCGATTTTAAATCCCCAGGATGCTGTAAGCGATTGCCATTGCCATTCGAATCAAGATCGGAGAGGGACTGAGAGAATAATTGAGAGAAGAAATCAGAGAAAAATTGAGAGAAGAAATCAGAGCAGAAATGATCTTTTCTTATCCTCTTTTTTTCCTTGCGCTCGGTATTTGATTTTACTTCACAAAGACCAAAATCGATTCTCTTATCAAGTTACAGAAGAAATCCAAAATCAACCAATTCAACGAAGTATCGAATCTCTCCCTATAGAATCTGGCGATTCATGTATTCTATTATCGACATTTTGTGAGCGATTTGGAATTTATTCTTCCAGCGATATACTCTGCAAAAACCTTGGTAAAAATCTCTGCCAAGAAAACCATTACTCGATTCCCTATTTGCTAGTTCAAGCAACACGATTAACCGCTGCATCGGCTCTCTGCATCTTCGAAGATCCTCCACCAAAGCCTCCAGCCATTGCATTATTTATTCGCCATCGATCCCTTTTACTCTAGCATTTTTCTCCCGGGTCTTGATTGATAGTCTTTACAGCCGATTATCAATTTTGATCCATTCATTTAGCCTCTATTCTTGATTATCCTTTTTTGTCTAAATACTCCCCTTAGACAATCACAAGGATACAACGAAGTGCTAAAAAGTGCACGAACAATCAATCCCAACAAACACCGCAAGACCAAAAGTATTTAATTCCGTACTCATTCATTTTTCAGCCATGATGAGAAAAGCTGGAAGACTTTTTTAAGAACAAGGAAATAAAATGACAAATACTGCAACCCCTGATCGAACCCGTTTAAAGTGGCTTAAATTCATCTGGAGTTCCGCCATCAATCTTATAGTGATTTTTCTATTAGTTTTTGTAGGTTGGTGGGGAAATGAAAATCATTGGAAATTCCCCAAATTTACTGAACTCTTTTCAAAAGAAGAAACAGGAAATGAATCTAGCAAAGAGGAGGAATGGTGTAAAGAGCATAATGTTGCCAAGGCAATATGTATCGAATGCCACCAGGAACTATGGCCCGAATTGAATCATACGGGCTGGTGCGAGGAACACGGGGTCCAGGATTGTGTACTCTGCCATCCAGAATTGGCTCAGCTCGATGGTGCACAATACCCAGTTACGGCAGAGATGAAAGAAAAAGCAACTGCGGCAATCCAATTACGCCCGCGTGCGAAAAACCAAAAAGATGCTAAGATTTTCACTCGCCGTCTACAAATTCCGAGCTGGGAGAGTATGGAAAAAAATGGAATACGATTTGCGAAAGTCTCCGTTGGGGAAGTGATTGAATCTATCCCCGTTTATGGAGAAATTATTTATGATGAACTAAAAAATGTGCATATTAATTCTCGTTCCCCTGGTTCTGTTTATCAGGTCTACAAAAAAATTGGAGAATCGGTCCAAGCAGGGGAAATCCTAGCATTGATCGATGCCCCCGAAGTTGGGAAAGCCAAAAGCGAATTTCAGCAAGCATTGCTCCAGGAAAAGATCCAAGAACTAAAACTCAAAGATATCACTTCCGTTAAAGAAGGCTCGATTGCCAAAAAAGATGTAATCGATGCCAAAGGGATGTTTAACGAGGCAAAAGTGAGACTAGCGAGCGCGCGCCAGAATTTAATCAATTTGGGTTTCCCGATGCACCAGATCGATGTTTGGAAACAAAAAGATAGCACCGCTGTTCAGAGCGAATTACTTTTACTCGGCTTGCCAGAAGGGGTAAAAGTAAAGCTAGATCTCGAACGCGAATCGAACCATTTACTCCCGATCCGCTCATCGATATCCGGAACTATTGTGCAACAGGATATCGTTCGTGGCGAGGTTATCGATACCATGCGCGTCCTTTATCAGGTAGTCGATCTAAAACAGATCTGGGTACATATAGCCATTCGCAATGAAGATTTGCGCTTGGTTCACTTGAACAAGACGAAAATCCTATTTCAGCCCGATGGCAGTGATCGAGAGATCGAGGGGACGATCAACTGGATAAGTTCCGCTGCGGATGAAAAAACTCGGATGGTCCATATGCGCGCCGTATTACCAAATGTCAATGGAGAGCTTCGTATCCACACCTTCGGCACCGGTCGACTGATCTTGCGCCGAGACCCACAAGCAATTCTTATCCCCAAAAATGCCCTATTTTGGGACGGTGAATCTCATCTCGTTTTCGTCCGTTCCAAAGGATTCCCGGATTCTCCAGAATCTTCGGAAAAGAAAGACTCCCATCAAGAAGGTATGGACAAAGAGAATAAACCAGCACCGATTTTATGTGTCTATCCTCGAGTGGTCCGTCCAGGAATCTTCAAAGGGGATCAGATCGAGATTATTACCGGATTACTACCAGGAGAAACGATTGTAGAGACAGGGGGAGAAACCTTGAGAGGGGAATTACTCCGCGGGAAACTGGGAGAAACGGAATAAGCAGGATCGAATTCTTCCAAAAAATAAAATGCCCAAAATACTCTAAAATACTCCAAAATACTCTTTCTTTGAGGTAAAACAAACTAAGGAACAATCTCATTAAATGTAGATTTGATCTTCAGATCTTCATTAAGAATGCTTTGATTAAGAGGCTTTATTTAAAGAATATAGAATAAGGCCTATCTGTTCCTCTCCGTTTTATCCGAGCTTCTTCTAGTTCTAGTAGGACAAGCATTTTTGCTTGTTCCTAACATTTAACATTTACCCAACAACAACAACATTCAAAAAGCTTCTATGATGAAACAAATGAGGATTAATCGATCTTTTCGAAATGTCGGCAGAGTTTAAGGACGATCTCTCTCAAGGTTTGTCTAGGAAAATACTATACCCTTTATGGGGATTATGGACAAACTTTCTTCAGGACAGGCAAGATGATCGATCCTATTTTAGCTGGTCTTGTCTTATCTTATCCTATCTTATCCTATCTTATCTGATCAACAATGTTTGAGGAAGTCTTTGCCAAGATTTCTTCTACCCAATCAAATTCTCTGAAAAGAGACATTCCAAAAGTAAGTAATCGTTGGAACCATCTAAAGAATTGGGATTATGCTTGGATTTGAATACAAGCATAATCCCAAATTGTTGGTCTTCGTTATTGGTCTCAGCTGACGAATTTCGATTTTGACAAACTCCAATGATGATTTTTAACATATTTACGCAGTTTTTTCTCGATCTGCCGCTTCTTTTTTTGAATCTCCTTTGACGAAATCCGATTCAAACAATCTTCGACATGATTCACGATTTGTCGTACAATAACTTCTTGGTCATCTAGATCGGGGAAGTGTGTTTTGAGCTGATTAAACAAGATCCCTTCTTCTTCGGCGAGCTGACAAAAATTCCTAAATACTTCTGCAACATCTCTCTGGCCAAAGATCAAGTCCATGGCCAATTCCGAATGCAGTTGAGTCATCGTAGCCACAACTGTATTTTGCCGTTCGAGATGGTGGGTTATTTGCGTAATTTTTTCTGCAGAATCTAGATAAGCAGGGATTGATTTGATCGATTGACTATCGAATTCTTTGATCCATAAGTAGGAACCCGACAATAAAATACCACCAATAACAAATACACCAAAATGAAATGGATTACTGAATAGTTTCATAAATCTCTTTTATGCTTTCGTTAATTCAGGTAATACAAGCGAAACACCTCTTCAACCCTTCACAATTGGCAAGAAAGGGAATAGAGAGTTTACTAGCTTGAACAAAACCACTTGAGTTCAATTACTAACTAATAAAATACTGATAAAATTACTAATAATGGAATCGTTGGTGCTTGCTTTACGTAAACTACCTTCAACGATAACCAGAATTCGCAAGAATGCTTAAAAAGAATATCCTAAATAAAGAATATTACTGGCGGGGTATCGATTTACTTTAGCTATTTCGAAATATCGATCGAAATAACTTCCTATTAAAATTAGCTTTAAACTTATAAATATAGCTTATAAATATAGCTCATAAATCTTTCGTTTATCATCTCTTACTCATGAGACGAGCTTTCACCTGTTTTAAGTTCCATATCATTTAGGAATTTCTTGAACCTTATTATTGATTTCAATAAAAGGAAATCCGGCAGACTATTAAATTCAACCCAGAACAAGCTGAAAAGATTCGCATTAAGAACAACATTTTTAAAAATCGAGCATTTCTCATTGTGCTTTCAGAATAGAAGGAATCGAGATAAAATGGGGAGAGCATTCCTATCAAAACAATTAAATTATTTTCATTCGATATTGTGAATAAATCGTTATAGAACCGTATCTTATTCCAAGTGGATTGAGAAAGACCACTCTGAGCAAGGAACGACTTGAATGATTCATTTTATTGATTCTAGCTCAATCACTAAAGGACAAAAGCGATTAAAAGTAGCTCATAACTACCAATTATCCAAATAAGAATTCGATATAGAACTTTAGGATCCGTTGTAACCTTCCACAAGATATTCTCGAGATGAGTGGATCTCGACTATAGCACCCATTTTACTCGGCGTTCGAAGGCAGATCATCAGCTCAGATCGGAGGAATAGAATTGTTTGGTCAGCGCCTTTGGCTTGGGACAAGTGATTTCAATTTAGGATCTGGGGGACGAACGGTATACGCTGTTCTTGCCGTTCGGCTTGGTATCTGTCCATCCAGATTAAATAGGCTTAAGATCGATCTTTGACCTAAATAGCCTTAATTTTCTCTCTTTGATGAACTGATGACGACCATCATTAGCCCTACGATCCGGACTTTGATCCGTCACCAATTACTAATTAGAGAACACTCACAAACGATTACATCTTCTGTAAGGTTATAAAGGCACTCGATCGGAAAAACGCATTGGAACATCGTTCAATCGATTATATTCAAATCATAGCAACGGCTTATCTCTCCACAAGTGTTTCATCATACGAATATTCGGCTTGGTTCGCAACGAGATAGTTGTGTAAATCTGCTTTTAATTCGAGCAGCATCAATTCATCTTCTGCAATGAACGTAAAAGAGGGATGATTCGTCAAGTGATCAAATACATATAAAGCAATGGTTTGATCATCAATCGTATCAACAGATTGACGACCATTGTCCTTATTCAAATAATAGAGAAAATATAACGGCACAGAAGTTGGATTTTCTTCGAGCGAACAGCGAAACGATGCAAAAACCTGAGAAATATCTGTTAATCCACAACACCAATCAAGCAAAACTTCCCGCCGCCAACGAAGATTCGAATCTTGATAGTATCGAGTTATACTCAATTTTTTATTTTGCTTTTCAACCGATTCCCTGGAAAGTGTGGGATAGACCGGAATTTTCGATCGCTCGGTTGGATGCACAACCTTATTTCTAGGTTGATTTTGCAATGGCACGAATGGCATTGAAGTCAATTCTTCACTTAAGGCAGCTAGGGCAGGATTAAGATTAAAATAGTTAAGCGATAAAAACCCCGCTCCCAACACGATCACTGTAACACAAATCACCCCTGGTTGTATATTTAGAATTTTCATCGTCATCTCCTATTTTATCCATGTAACTGATTATTCTTAAGCTAATTACATAGTCAAACAAGCTAGATTCTCAAGCAAACTTTTTGAACAAAAATACACATATTCCTCAATCATCTAATCATCTTGTCGAGAATGATTTTTCCCTTTCACTAGCTGTCAATCATGAGTACTTTTTCATCTCTTTCGGGAAATACATCGTTCTTGGGTTTGCTTACAAGAATATCTGCTAATCTAGCTTTAATATTCGCCTTCTAATCTACCAATCAAGATTATGAAAGACTCTTGTTACGAAAGAGGACGACAACTCTATTTATCAATAACGCTCATTCTATTCTCACATTCGATCTATAATCAGTCTTTCAGATTCAGTACAAATAATACGGGAGACAAACATTTTTACTAATAATTTAATGAGCCTTTAATCTCGCTTACCATCTGTGCCATTGCTCAAGATTAGAGAAAGAAAACCTCGTGTAACGATTAAGACAACAATACGTGAAAGGAGTAAATTTCTATGGAATCAAGAGAAATGAATAGATTCCAAATAGCTTGGATTAAATTCAAGAAATGACTAGACAAAAAGATAATACGACAAAGTACTTCGATCAATTCAGGGAAACAAAATCTATTTACTGAACAAATTTATTAACCAGACAATGTAAAAGTCCTCGGGAAACCGATTTAAAAATTAGCAAACAATTTGAGTTCTAAAACAATTACCAAGATGAAAAACAAAGTAAACCAAGAGATGGGGAGTAAACTGACGACTCTAAAATCAAAATTTACTTGCCAAAATTTGTGGATTATATTCGTCACCTGGGCTTGAAGTTGCTATCCATCTGAACCAGCACACCAATCAAGAGCGCGCAAGTCATCTATTCGCAAATGTTCTATTCGCATGCCCTCTATTGTAGACTAATGAACAAAAGAGCTGAGAGCTATTATTCTAAAATCGGTATCGACTAAAATTAGTGATCCAAAACGGTTTCATCGATAGAATAACCACCATTTTTGGAGTGGAGAAAGTCATTGATTTCTGTTTTTAACTCATTGAATAAAACTTCAGAACCTGCCATTTTCTTAAAGGTTGGAAGATTGGATAATTGGTCAAGTATATATAAAGCAACAAGAGAATCATCAATAACCGATACCTCACCACTTATCGGATCGATAACCTGATCAGCTCTATTTCGCAAATATGAATAGATACGAAGAGGCAATAGCTTCGGATTTTCTCGGAGCGAATCACCAATCTGCTCAAAAACATCCTGAACATTCGCCAAGCCGTAACACCAATCCAACAGTAATTCTTGTCGTAACTGGAGGTTGAAAGTCTGATAGTGCTGTTTCAAACTCAAATCCTTCTTTTGCTGGTTCAGCTTATCCATGGAAAGCAGAGGAACACCCGCGGGAATTGGTGCTATCGGCTCCGAAGAAAGAGTTGGCTTAAATCTAGTCGAGTTAACACTAGTTGAGTTAGAACTTATCGACTTGTCATCACTTTGCCACTTTGATTCAAGCTTAGTGGAATGAGCTGAAGTGGGATGTATAGAAGTGGGATGTATAGAAGTGGGATGTATAGAAGTGGGATGTATAGAAGTGGAATGAACTGATTGCTCTATAGATATAAACGAGAAGAGGTCAAACCCTGAATAATTAATCAACAGGGAACCACCCAATAAAATAATTATTGTGCAACCTATCATGTATTGGAGAATATTTTTTATTTTCATGTTTGGTTCCATTGCTTGATCTAGATTTACTTGATCCCAATTTCTAAGCTCCTCAAATTCAAATAAATCTTTCTCTGATCCCTCTTCAGGCCTTCTTCTATCTTATTTCAAGTCTTATTCAGGCTTTATACAATAGGTCAAGCAAACTACTCAAGAAATATTTACGTTTTGAATAAGAATTTCTTAATTTATTTGGACCTCGATTTTTAAACGAATAGCATTATTTAAACTAACATATTCAAAATACTGGCAATCTTTTTTTACTCATGCACAATTAATATTAATTATTGATGATTGTACGGGGATATTTCGTAAATCTAAGGCTTATTTCGCATCATGAATTCATGACAATTATTCTTCAATTCGTAATCGTTCGGCAATAGTTCCAGAGATAATAGAGTTGACGATAATGGTTAGTTTTTATAACACACCCTAGATTATTTGCACATTTACAGGTGAATTAGCTGATGATGACTCGCTTTTCATCACTAATGATTATCTTTTTTTAACGATTTTCAAAAAATCTCCTCATGCGGAGATATATTGGGGCTAACGTTGAGATAATCGATCGGCATAGTTCCCCATTTCAATTATTCCAATTTCAAAGTAACTTTTTGAATGTCTATTTATTTCGAACACTTTAATAACGATCGAGTTTCAAAATGGTTTCAATTATTTTCGATTTTATATTTGAGCTAATGAACTATTTTTTTACCTAATCTATCCAATTAAGCTCGAAAGGCTCCATTCGAAGAATTAAGGATAAAATATAGTTGTGGATATAAACAATTCAGAGAAAAATTTCATGAATTTTTCCTAATCGCTCCGGCATAAAAAATCTATTGAGAAGGTATCCGTGTGAGTTTGCTTGATTTACAAGTGCGCGAAAGAGAAAAGACAAATATGAATTTGAACTGTTTTTGAATCGGCCCACTTAGAAATCTAATCGATGGTATGAATGTTTAAATAAATGCTGATTAAATAAATTGGATTTAGTAATTTGAATCATAACAGGGACACAGATAGGCTCCTCTTCCACTGTTCCGATCTGTGTCCCTGAAGTACGTTTAGGTTAGGGCAAGTTACCCATTCCCTTTTAATTCGATTGCTGAATCTCTATCTTTGTCTGTTTGGTCTCTACTCTTTTATTTTGCTAAAAAGTGAGATACATGGGGCCATTGGGGGCCATTGTCAAGACTTTAACTCCGAATTAGATAATCAATTCTGTTTGTCCAAATTATCGAAATAGCGATTGATATCCTGGGAAACCTCATTTTTTAGAGTTTCAATATTTTCGAATTGATCGTTCGATTTTTGTACACTCAAACAATGCTTGACCCCCGTAAGCATTTGATTTCGGATCATTTGATTTCTAGTAAGATCAGGGTGATGATTGTGTTCCACTTTGTACAGGATAGGCGAAAGCTGATGAATTTCTTCAAAAGCAGCGTATGCTTCGGCCACGCTGATTCGTTTTTCTGCTAAATTTCGAATCGTTTCGTTGCGAATTCGATTAGCAACTAGGCTTATTTCATCTAATTTTTCTAATTCCGAGCGTTTTTCAACGGCTTTGCGATAACGTTTTTCCGACTTTTCGATAGTTTTCCAGGAATTGTGCAACCAGCTCCAGGATCCACTTGCCTGCAATGTGCCAACTAAAACGATCACCGTTCCTGCAATCAAGACATTTCTTCGCGAAAATGATTTTGAGGACATGATTTACCCCTCTATTCAACTCATGAACTTTTCAACTCATGATTTTTGTTCAATATTTGTTCCAATCTTCAAGTTAAAAATCTTTGGTAACTCTCTGGTTAAATCAAAGCGAATTGCCAGCTTGGACATTCCTCTTTGACCCTCTCTAGCACCGATAAAACAAGTTTTATTTTTTCTTTGCTAAGTTCGTAAGCCCAACGGATGCTTACGTCAAAAAGATTACCTGTTGTGATCCCAAAATTTTTGTTCCCTTTTAGTCTTTTATTGCGGAAAAATTATTTCTTCGTTGGGTACTTTGAAAAACGTTTCTTTCTCTCGATTGAACCCAATGAAATATTCTGAAACTGAAAATCAAAATTCGTATTAATTAATTGAACTAGAGTAATTGAACTAGAGTAATTGAACTAGAGTAATTGAACCAGTTATTCTAAAATCGAGCTACCGGTTGTTTTACCCATAATCTCCAACTCTTCTTACTTTTTTCGTTAGGATCATCACTTAAAAACGAACTAAGATTTCTACATCCCAGTATTCAATTTCCGCTAATCACTACTCTTGATTATTGCTTTAATAATTCTCTTGTAGAACCAGATTAGAACCGGTTTTTGAGCAGTGCAACTCCAAGGCAAAGCATTTATTCACACAATCTACATAAATCTAACATCTTTTCTTCACAATTTCAAGATGTAGATTATCGATTTTCGATATTTATTTAATTTACTTCAATTGAAAATCTTCTAATAAATGGACGGTATATGAGATAGAAACTTGTCACGAAATCTTCACAAATGGGGAAGTTTTAGAAAAATCGGCAATCTTGAGTTGATATTTCTAGGTTCAGCTCTTGGAAAGGTAAGGAGATTGTGCGGAGGCCAAACGAATCTCCTGGACCTCGAAGAATTTACTTTGTTCGTTGAAGTTGGCTAATTTGCATGAGCATTTTGTGGCCATCTTCAATCGATTCTTGTCGAATCAGTCGATTTGACCCATCGTACCAAAGGTCGACCTTAACATCCCCCTTCAAGCGATAATGCATTAATTCAACCGTTTGGCCCAGAGCCATTACTTTTTCCAAACCGATTTTATCCATCGAAATTTTTAGACTTTTGCCCGTATCCGCATCAATAAGAACAAACCCATTATTGCGGATTTGCTGGCTCGGCAATTGCCAGTAGGTCGATAACCAGATATCCCCTTTCACTAGTTCGGATTGGTTATTCTTAACCAAAATTTGCTGATTATCTTTATTCTGTAAGGAAACAGAATACTTTTTACCATCGTCAACACAATTACTTTGAAAACTTTGAAGGCGACCTTCTTTCCATAGTTCAACCCCCTGGAATTGGTAGCGGTAATTCACGAGCAGAACTCTCAGGGCTACATTCGCTTTGGCCGTCATCTGCACCCCATTATTGACGGTGGGTTCAATTTGCATCTGGTAATTCCCAGCAGGTTTATTATCGATATAAACCGAGAACAAACGAGTTTCCTTTTCCCCTGCACTGGCAGAAGCTAAAAGATAAAAACAGCTCGTTGTTGCAAATATCATTGTTATAAACTGGCGTTTAAGCATATTAATCTCTCTTACGGTTCAAACAGACTATTTCAAAAAATAGGCAATTAAGATTTTCTCATCAATAAAAAGCTCAACAAGCTCGATGTTTCGAACAGAATCGGCTTTGAATTTTTGTACCAAAATTCTTCGATTGTAACGAGTGCTGTAATGGCACCAAGTCAAACCCTAGCTGAGAACAGGTTTCTAGGAACGAAGGATGCCTAAGCAACTGAAATTCGCGAAATCGCCGCTGAATCAAGCCATCCCAAAGATTGTCTCCATCTCGGCCGATCAAACTTTGATCTAAATAACCCGGGTGACAGGTCAGCTCGCACGAAGTGTTTGGGGGTGCAGATCGCAGCCAATTTGTAAAGAACGAATCCTTTTCAATCCAGATCGGATCGGTAATTCCCGCGAGAAAGTTGTTCCCTGGAAAACCCTGATTCTTGAGAAATCGACTCTCGAATCGGCCAAAAAGAGTTAGAAGCATCCGTTTTTTACGAGCACCCGGCACCATGCTCAGAGAATAAGGAGTTTCTTGAATTCGCCGGACATAGGGTAAAGCTGCTGCTGATATCGCAACAGGATCTTCGAGTACCTGCTCTTTAACTATCTGTTCGCTAAGAACCTTACCCCTAAGAATCTGGCGAAGAATTCGCCCAACAGGTGGAAACACATGGAGATGGTGATGGGCATTCACAATTCTAGGCCGAAAGCCGGTTAAATCGATAAATTTCTGATACTGGGCTTGCAGCTCGTTGGTAATATCGGTTCGGTGAATTTGACCAGAAAGCAACTTTTTTAGAAAGATACCGAGAGTAAAAAAATTTCCTTTGCAATCCACCAGAGAAGGAACTTCTTTAGGATCTAAAACAGGTTGATCAATCGTCAAACAGGGATGCCAACCCACTTCGAGTGGTTTACCAGCAGATTCCCACATTCGCAACGAAGATTCCGCATGGGGAGAATTAACGAGCAAAACCGTACCAGTAACAATCCCCTGATGAGCAAGCTCCAAAATACCGCGAGATGTATCGTTGCCTATACCAAAATCATCAGCAATTACCCATAGAATCCTGGGCATATGGTATCCTTTATGCCGAGCCGATCGAGTCAATGAACTCGAATAAATTTACAGAATCAAGATCCCAGCGAACCAACGGAGACAATCAATTTTCTGGCTCTAGAAACCGATCTAACTCGATCGACCAATATACAACATCTAAGCAGCTTTGGCCTGATTTCCTCTTTCACGCCGATCGAGCTGCTGGGGTTGTTTTTGCCAGCGCTGTCGTATTTGAACAAGTTCTCGGAGCATTTTTCGAATCGACTGTACACTAGTAGTGGTGGTAGCATTCGCATAGTGAACTCGAACCGGCATCTCCAGCACGGGGATTTGATAATAAGCACAAGCCGTTAATAATTCGCAATCAAAACCAAAACCATGGCATTCTAGAATAGGAAGTACCTTTTCCACCGCAGAAGCGGTCAATCCCTTTAACCCTGCTTGAGTATCGAGCTGCGCAATGGGCAATAACCATCGTGCCAATTTACCAAATATTCTAGATTGAAATTGTCTCCGGAAAAAATAACTCATCAGATGAACGGGCATGGTTACTTCACTTTGCGGATGTTCTCTCGATGCGATTACCACTGCCAGTGCATTTTCGTCCCTCTTGCTATCGACTTGCTCCTCTAACCATTCTGACATCAGCAATACATCTTCAAGACGATAAGCGAGATCACAATCGGTAAAAATTCGATACTTTCCTCGAGAAGACAATAATCCCTGCTTAACCGCATAGCCCTTCCCCTGATTCGGAGAATACTGGATCACACGAATTTGCCCAATAAAATTGCCGATATTGTTTTGGATTCTCTCCGGTGTACCATCGGTACAACCATCGCACACAAAAATAGCTTCCCATCGAGTCTCTGTCTTCGTCAAAAAATCTTTGATGCGCCAAAGGGTATGTTCTATTTCTTTGCCAGGATTATAAGTGGGCAATACCAAGCTATAAACAGGGGCGTATTTCAACTCCACACCCGTAGACCATTCCTTTCCAGATTCCAAGCTGTCTAATTTTCGCAAGCGTTCCATCGCCATGCCTATCTGCTTTCGTCCTTTCATCCAAATAACTTATTGGATCGATTTCTTAACCTTTGGATGTTTATCTTCCAAAAATTCTATTTAATATAGTTTCCCATCTCACTCAGCGGGATTCGCACTTCCTCATATTTGAACATCAATAGAAGAACTTAGATTGCCCATTTTATAGGATAATCAACCTAGAGAATTCTCGGGATTGAATGATCAGAGAAAACTCAATAATTCGTCCCTCATCTGCCGAGATGAATACAGGTCTTATTTCATCGGCTTGATTTTTTTGATGTCCTCAACCTCAATTCCTAACCCACTATGATTGTTCCTTTTCCGTAGGAAATAAATGGTATACCTTACTTATTCTATTTAATCCATATCAATTTCTCGAAGAGATCGATTTGTCAAAATAGGCTAAATTAGGATAATCGGCAATTTCGGCAAAACAAGAGTTCAAGAAAAACGGATCAAAGTTGCGAGCCAAGACCAGATTATCAGCGAATTCACTTTAAATTCGATGATTTTAGTAAGATCTAATGTTCTTCGTTATGTAAAATTAAAATTTGGATGAGGATCATCTTCATAAATTCATTTCCAGTAGACAATAACTTTAAAATGCGTTATCAGATTTTCCAAACTGGAGAACAATATGCGGTTTTGGGTGGTCATACGGATGATCGTTTTGGTCGCGATTTGCTTTCAAAATTTGAAAGTAAATGGAACCGAAACACCCTCCGGAAATCAAAATAGGCTATCGTCGTCATCGGGAGGCGGGACAGGGGGCGGGAAAAAGCTCGTACCTCCGGCCTGGTTACCCCGTTACGATGTCGCCATGAATCTGCATATATCTGGTCATTTCGTTCGAGTAGTAGAAAATGTTACGTGGACCAATCCTTGTGATCGGCCAACGAATCGGCTTGTTTTTAACATTCATTCTCATTATCAACCTCCGAGCAATCCGATTGAAATTTTGAAACTAGCCAAAATGCTCGAGATCATGCGTATTGCTGGCAAAGAGGGGATCTATAGTCAACCTGCATTTAACCTGAAACAGACCACTCTTCTCAAAATAGCCGACAAAGAATTAGAAAAAACAGCAATATCGAGCTATTTTGATCCCGCCATGCCTACAACACTCATTATCGATTTACCGCAAAGTATAAAACAGGGGGAATCGGTGAGTGTGCAGATCGAATTTGATTTTGTCTTACCGCAAAAGCAAGGGCGCTGGGGGCAATGGCGCGGCGTTACCTATTTATCGAACTGGTTACCGGTATGTTCCTATTACGATCAGCGAGGTTGGCGGCCAACACCGTTTGTTCCTTGGCATCAACCGTTTTATAACGAAGCGGGAGTTTATCGGGTTTCTGCTCGTCTCCCAGCGGATCAAGTCATTGCCTGCACGGGTACTGTGGAAAGTAAAATGATCGACCACAACCAACAAGAGGTGCAAATAGGCCCTATCGTGAGTCGAGATTTTGCCTTTTTATGCTCCAAAGATTACAAAAACTTTTCTGGGCAAGCGGAGAATATTAAAGTCAATGTCATGGCTTTCCAGGAGCATGAATTTTATGCTAAAAAAATAGTGGATGTCATTGTCTCTGCTCTAAACGAATACCAAAAGTGGTTTGGTCCATTCCCCTATCCAGAATTTACGATTGCGGAATCGTATTTCGGCTGGAACGGGAACGAATGTTCCGACCTAGTGATGATTGATCAGCGCGTCTTCATGATGCCGGAATTGATGTCGGGTTATGTTGAATATCTGGTTTCTCACGAAACATGTCACCAGTGGTTTTATAATACCATTGGCACGGATGGATACCGCGAAACGTTTATGGATGAGGCATTTGCCACTTATTTCGCGCATCGCCACCTCAATCGAACGAAGGGGAAAAACAACGAACTGTTACATTTCCCGAAATTAGTTAAATGGTTACCCAATATCAACCGCGAAAATTATCGGATGTCCCAGTTTTACAGTACACTGAATCGAGGGGAATTACAGCCGCCGCTTCAAGAAATGGAGAAATATGAACATGTGGGGAATCTTTTTTCCTCGGTGTATGATCGCGGTTCGATGATCCTAGGGATGATCGAAGAGCGCCTGGGGGAAACCGCGTTTCTGGATTTTATGCGTTATTTATTTCGCAAATATTACTTTCGGGTCATTCATATCGAAGATTTTCAACGGGAATTGGAACAATATACGGGCCAAGATTGGCAACCGTTTTTCAAGGATTGGCTGCACGGGAAAGGGATGAGTGATTGGTCGCTGAAATCGGCTAAGCTGAAACCGCTCTCCGAACTAGATCCGGAGTTATCTAAAAACCTCAATAACTCCAGTAAAACAAACGATTTATCGGCTGGTGGGTCGAGTGGAAAGTCATCAGCGCCGAGCGATCTCAAACCGTACATTGCGGTGGTCAAAGTCAAACAAAAGGGGGAACTAAACGAACCGACTAGGCTCGGTTTCAGTTTTGATCAAGGGAAATCGTATGCTATTCAAGTTCCGATTGTTCCTGGAATATCAGAAATGGATATTGCCGATCCCCCGGCTCACATTCATCAAGGCAAAGATGGTGAACTGGAAGTAGAAATTTTGCTACCGCAAAAACCGTCTCAAATCATGGTCGATCCAGACCAGATCGTTCCCGATCGTGATCCAACGAACAATACTTGGAAAGGCCGACCAACTTTCCGAGTCACTCCGCTCTATTCGTTCATTGATGAAACCACTCTAACCGCTCCCTATGATCGTTGGAGTTTTATTGCCGGGCCTTGGGCCTACGGCCCATCTTACCAAGATCCGTGGTTTCTGAGATCGGATGTCATTGGTCCGCGACTAGGTGCTTATAAAACCGATTGGTTCAGTGGCGGCGTCTATACCGGTTATCGGCCTAATTTCCGGGACGTTGCCGCTGGGTTTGATGCTCAATGGAATAATGTTCTCCCTAAATTGGATATCGGCATCCATGGCGAAAAATCGCTGTTCCCAGTAGGTGGTGGTGGGGATCAGCTCGATCGAACTGTCCTTTATAGCCGATATGTGTTTACCGAATCTTCTAGTTTATACTGGGTACCGATGCACTATGCCGAGGCATTTACGGCCTGGCAACATAACTATTTGCCTGTTGCTCGCGAGGTGGTACCGGGAGCAGAGCGATTCAACAATCTCTCCCAAGTTGGCGGGCATTATCATCTCGATTTTGAAACACCGTATTGGAACCCAGAACGGGGCTTTCGCTTTGATATGATTTATGCTGCGGGGTTTCCAATCCTTGGTCAACCAGCATATAGCCAACAGATGACATCCCAATTATCGTGGGTCTGGACACCACCAGAAAGCACCGGTGCTCTATCCGATACCCATTTTGCCTTCCGCGCTTATGGCGCTGCGGGGTTACCTACCCAAGGACAATTGTTTACCCTCGGCGGTAATCAGGCCTTTCGTGGCTTTGACCTGGCCGAACGCCAAGGGAATCTAGCGTGGGTTACTAGTGTGGAATGGCGTGTGCCCGTTATCAAAGATGTCGAATGGGATGTTCTGGATCATGTGGTCGGTCTGCGGAATATGTATCTAGCCCCTTTTTATGATGCGGGGGAGATGTTCTCTTCAGGTAAAGTCGTTGGTGGGAATGTTGCTCATGCTCTTGGTCTCGGTTTACGAGTCGATCTCTCCTGGTTCAGTTTTCTAGAACGAACTACTTTTCGTGTGGATGTCGCCAAAACGATCAACGCTCCAACTCCTACGCAATTTTGGTTTAATATTATGAATCCCTTCTAACCACGAAAATCAAGGAAAGTAGTCGCTGGCAGGACAGAGTTGGCGAATAAAGTTTATTTCAATAAAATTTAACCACGGATTGACCTGGAAATCACGGAGAAATCCTCCTAGCTAATTCTTGATTTTCAGTTACGATAATTCTAATTTTACTGAATCGGTATATTCACTGAAAATTTTCCCTCTAGGTTCTCGTTGCCTAAATATTCTTGATTTTGGCCCTGAGCGTGTCAATCTTTTCCAAAAACCTCTCTCAAATCAATCGCTGAAATAACATTGAAAATCATTTATCGTTCTCGTTACAATCTACTCTTGTTACAATCTATAAATGACAAGCAGAAGTCCGATTATTTCGAAAATACTAATTGCAAGCCAAAAATGGATTTCGCATCTTATTACAACGGTACGGAAAAGTCGGAGTGTTTAAATAATGGCAATTTCTTCTAACAAACCAATTAATGCAATTTTAAAATCCAAAAAATGATCATTCTTTCGTTTCGTTTGAATTCTCAAGGAGATAAAACCGTTTAAGAAAGTTAAGGAATAACTTTTGATTAATCAGAGGTGAGAGAAACGCATGAAGCGAACAAAACTATTTTTTTCTGTTTTGGTGGGAACCTTATTCTTTTTCTGGGGTTCCGACTTATCGGCACAAATATTTAAAAATCAACGAACTATTTACCCTTCTGGAAATTATACCTCTACCTTTACGATTCAGCTCGGATCACCAGGGAAAGGACCAACAGCAGGGCCAATTTATGGTTTTATCCCGGCTATTTATCCGCAACACCCGTATGCTGGTGGCCGTGCACCGGATGGGATAGTTCCCAATTCCCCCGCAGATGGTAAAACCGCACCGGATGGAACCGCCCCAAATGGCGGAATGGTACAAACAGAATATGGTGGAGGGATTCCAACCAACGGGATTATTTCTAATAATTTTAATCGTTACGATGGGCGATTCTGGGGACGCTATCCCCCGTTTTTCTCCTTTGGCTGGGGCGGTCATTATGCACCATCCGTGCGACCGATCCCCAATTTTAATTATGTGCCCAAAGGATTTCTCGATCCCAGCCCCATGAAGCCAGCAGAAGTGGTTGAACGGGCAGCTATTATTGAAGTGAATGTCCCTGAAGATGCTATCGTTTTAATTGATGGTAAATCGACGAAACACCAGGGACCAGTGCGTGTTTTCAATACTCCGAAATTGACCCCCAATACCGATTTTAGCTATTTAGTCCGCGCTGAATGGAAAGAAGGAGAAAAGGAAGTCATTAAAAGGAAAAAAGTTACCGTTCGAGCGGGAACCCGCAGTATTGTGGACTTTATTGAAAACTACTAATAGAGAATTTCCATTATTTCAATATTACTAATTCGATATTACCATCATGATTGAATAATATTTCAAACCGGTCTCTATAGAGATCGGTTTATTTTTTCTCTACAATGTCTCTACAATGTTCCATATCTGCTGAGATTTTATTGATTACCCGCGAATCTGAACCAATGGGCTTAAGAGAATTTAGAAAAAGAATAGATAAAAAGAATAGAAAAAACAATGTCAAACCCCAAAAAAACTATTCGTTCCCTCGCTGGCGATTATCGTCAGGGGAAAGAAACTCCCGTGAGTTTTGTTACGAAAATAAAAGAGCGAATTGAACAGTTCGAGCCAGGTGTCCGGGCCTGGCAATACTTGAATTTGGAATCCGCACTCAGACAGGCAGAATCGGCAACGAAGGAATTACAATCGGGAATCGATCGTGGTCTTTTGCATGGGATCCCAATCGGGATCAAAGATATTCTGGATGTGTTTGATTGGCCAACCTCTTGCGGTTCTATTCGTTGGCAACAGTCATATGCCCGGCAAGATTCCCCAGTTGTGGCCCAGTTAAGGGCTTCTGGCGCGATCTTTTTAGGCAAAACGGTAACCACTGCTTACGCAAGTTTTGATCCCGCAATTACTAATAATCCGTGGCACCAGGAGCGTACCCCCGGCGGAAGTAGCAGTGGTTCCGCGGCAGCAGTAGCAAGCGACATGTGTCTCGCCGCTTTAGGCTCGCAAACCGGAGGTTCGATCACTCGCCCTGCGTCCTATTGCGGTGTATGCGCGATAAAACCAACGTATCAGCTCGTCGATAAAGCGGGGGTTTTGCCCCTGGCTCCTTCGCTCGATCATATCGGGGTAATGGCGAACTCGATCGACGATCTAAAGATTGTTCTTGAAAGAATGGTACAGCATCTGGAAATTACTAGTAACCATCTCTCGAATTCTCCCCATTTGAAAAACAGTTCAAACACCAATCTTGGGCAATTATATAGCCCCATCTCATTTTTCGAATCGAGTTTAGCCCCTGAAATGCACCAAGCATTTTTTACCCTTACTCACCGATTAAAAGAACAACAAAGGATTCCTTATACAGAGTGTACCTTCCCGTTTGTTCTTGGCGATATCTTGGATCACCATAGCCGAATCATGGCTGTAGAAGCCGCGCAATATCATCATTTACGATATCATCAGTACCCCGAAGATTATCCCCCCTGTATTACACAATTAATTGAAAAAGGGCTGAATTCCTCAGCGCATGCCTACGCCGAAAGTAAAACACAACAAATGAACATGCAGAAAATCATTGCTGACTTTTTTGCCAAACAACCAGGCGTTCTACTATTCCCAGCTACCCTCGATGAAGCCCCTTCACGCCAAACAACCGGCAGCCCAGCACTCAATTCCCCTTGGAGTTTTCTTGGCTTACCCACGGTGTCGATGCCATTTGCTTGGAGTGATAACGGTTTACCGCTAGGAATTCAACTAATTGCCCCTAGAAATCACGATTTTCAATTGCTTCGCTTTGCTGCACAATTTGAACATTGGCTCCATTTTCCCCATCGAGAAATCCCCTACTTAGAAAAATAGGGGCTTAATCTTTCGCCCTAATTCCACCGGATGATTGCCGAGGGACTTTATTAACCCCTCGCCTGCTTTGCGCTTAAATCTATTTTTCTTTCCATTTTTCATTCCCAGATGATTTGATGGAATTGACTCCCGGCCAATTAATTTTATGATGATTTTATGTAATTATTCCGAATAAAATAGCAGAAATAGTACTTTTAAAGGAAAGGGAGTTTATCCCACAGAAAGAACGGATCGCTTATGCCAGATGATTTTACCCCTTATCAGCAAAAAATTATTAAACGATATTACGAGAATATCGATACCATCGCTTTGCAACGTCTATCAGAATTGGTAACGGAAATATATTTATCAACCGGAAAAAAACAGCAACGATTCTGGCAAACTGCGATTGCTCATCTGAAAAAACTGGGCATCCCCGCTTACCGCATCGACCATATCGAGCAAAAAATGGATGTGTGTCTTTTGGCAGATCTGGTCAAAGAATTGCAATCGAAAGATCCAAAAAAGTAAAGGGAAAAGAAGGCAATCTCTAATGGAATTACGACACTCTTATTTAAATCACTTATTAATGAAAATATTAGTCTAGAACTTGCTTGCCCGAGAGATTATAATCGTTGGTTCGTTGTTCCCAGATCGATTTTCCCTTGCCAATTCGAAAGATGGAAGTTCTTTGACTGTGAACTTTTTCGACTGTGAACGATTTCTAAATAATCAAAAAAGATCAATGATGAGGTTGTTGTTCAACTCCGGGAGTCATCTTCTCTTTTAAAGTTTGACGATAACTTTGTAGAGATTGATAAATATCGGTAGCCTCATCGGTAGAAGCTAACATACTATCGCGGATATTTTTTTCGAGATCGTTGGTAATCCAATCGGCAACATCGCGCAATTCAAATAGCTGTTTTTCATCAGGGTGGCCAAGAGAAACTCGTTTGCGCGCTTTACCCAAAGCGGGAAGGAAGCCGCGATTCATAAGATTATTCAAACACCCCGAAAGTTCTCGAACTCGGGAACGATCCCCATGCCCCGCTGCCTTTTTGATCTGATCTTCTAATTCCAATAACGTTTGGCGATAGCTATCCGAAGCTTGCAAAGGTTCGTTGGTACTTTTAGCTAATTTCAAACTACCATCCAACAACTTATCGATAATCGAAGCATTCTTCTCAAAAAGCTTTATCCGTTGAACGGGAGTGACTTCCAGCGGACCAGGTTGAGCAGATAAGAAGTTACAAAGAAGCAGTAGAAGAATCATAATCACCGTTCGATGAATCATGATGTTCCCCCTTTCAAGATTCGAATTTTCTCAGAGACACTCTGTGCGTCTCGAGCCGCGTTCTGGAACGATTTAACACTTTGGGGAGGGACTTCTCTCGCAAACTGTTGTGCTTCCAAACTCCTTTGTTCGAGCTGATTCAATAACGGTTTCAAGACCTTTTCCCGTTCCAGTTCATTGAGTTCACTAACCGAATCGACGATCCCATCCTGGATAATTCGCTGATACCATTTGGACAGCTTGTTGATCTGATCCCCCTTATCGACTTTGGCAATCCCTTTCATTTCATCATAAATGGTATTGGAAAGACCGACTAATTTATCAATTCTTTCCGAAGGCGTTTTCGTAGCGGAGAGTTCGAGATTTAACTGAACCACCCGCTTAAGCAACGGATCTTCTGGCAGCACGGCAATAGGATTGCCAGGCTGAGAACTGAGCTGCATAACCGCCATGAAACCGATCAGAATTGTTGCCGCCACCAGACCAAGTGGCCAGTATCGAGACAGTAAAGAAGGGGAAGATGACGTTGACTCTTGCTTTCGGCCAGGCAAATTTGCGCTAGATTGCAACAACATCGGATGTTTGTTCGCTGCGTCCCCTTGGATCTTCTGCGTATCATTTAATCCGACTTCTGTTCCAACTCCTGTTCCGACCCCTGTTCCGACTATGGGAGAATCTGCAGAAAGACCCAAATGCAAAAAGCGATACAAGAACGTCGTTTTCACCGATTCAGATACGATTGGCTTTCGCCGTTGTTGAATTGCTGAATTTAGACGTAAATAGCCTGTAAACCAGGCCTCGCACTTCTCGCAATGTTGCAAATGATCTCGAACATCGTCTGTGAGCGTATCGGGTGTTAATGCTTTCAAAATTTTATTTCGGGCTAACTTACAACTTATCATAACTTTTCTCGGTTATTTATATCTTTTCTTTTTGTTTTAATTAACCGCTTTAATTCAAGTCAGTTCATTCTTTACGGAAACTCTTTTACCTAAATTTAGTGAACGTAATTCTCTATCGATTTCTTGATCGTTCTTCTTTTATCGTTCTTCTTCATCTTCGCGATTGGGAAATAGACAAGATCCTAAAGAAGCAACTAATTTTTGCCGGGCCTTGAAGACTCGCCAGCGTGCCGTTTCTTCCGTAATTTGCAATACATCGGCAATTTCCCGAAACGACAGATCTTCGTCGACACGCAAAAGCAAGGCAACCCGAAAAAGAACAGGTAATTTCTGAATCGCCTTGCGAACCTTTTCCGTAACCTCTTTACTGATTACTTCCTCGGCTGGTCCGGGACCATCACTCACCATCTCCACCGGAAAATCTTGTCTCATCCGTGCTGTATGACGACGTGAATTGATAAAACTATTATGAGCAATCCGAAATAACCAGGCACGCAATTGACAATTATCCCCCATCCGAAAGGTATGAATTGCTGCAAAAGCCTTCAAAAGCGTTTCCTGAGTAAGATCCTCAGCGGTTTGTGTATGTCTACTTAATTGCAATAACCAACGGAACAACGGCTGCCAATAGCGATCGCTTAAGATAGCAAACGCCTCGCGATTCCCCCGTTGCGAAAGCTCGATTAGCTTGCTTTCCTCCGTTTGCAACAGAGAGGAATCGTGGAGATTAGTCAATCCATCCTGAGCCAATGCTCGCTCCGTTGTCAATTGTGCCTCAGAAAGGAATGGATCTTTTGTTAACTCCATTAGTCTTTCTTCTATTCCATCTTACCAGCCCATCTTACCATAAATCCGAACTTACAGAACCTGCTGATTCTATCCGCTTTCATAATAAAGATAATTCAATCACCTTCGATTATCTGTTCGATTATTTATTCGATTATCAATCCATCTTTACGATTTACTCTCTGGTTTGTTTTATTGGTTCTTGCTTTTGGCTCCTGCTTTTGGCTCCTGCTGTTAATCTTCGGTGATAATTACTTAATCTATAATTCGTCCCATTCCCTATAATTTACGCCTATGGTTTCAACTTCATATTAGTTTAAAGTTCGATTCGGGATATTCCATTTCCACCAGATTTCGAACCCTTCGATCCATTCGTTCTACTACGATGAACTATCTAACATACTCTCTCATAGTTAAATCGTTAGCAGGATAATAATCTTTTCCTACATTTTTTTTAGATCTTCAAATATTTTCCGGCTCATTTTTGTATTCTGGCACCATTTTTTCATTTCATCTAGGCCAAATATAGCTAAAACTACAATAAAGAATTAATATTTTTAATAATCTTTTATGGGATTAATTGCTTGACCCACCAAAAAAAATCATCATTCTATTAGCTTAGAATGCACGAACTAAATCAATGGGAAGGAGAGCAATTCACTGGGAAACTCGTCAAACTAGATAGTCTCCTTCATAAATCAATGGGAACGATGCTAATAACATTTTCTTTGGGTTTCATGATTGCATTCCCAGATAATATTCTTATATCTACTTGGAAAAGCAAGTAAGATAATGGCTTCGAAAATAATTGTTGTAATCTGGTTAACTGTCATTCTGGGGAAAAATAGGGGATAATCGTGTCAGGAATCAATCCGAAGTCGAAGAAGAATCTAGGCAGTGCACACCAGGAGTTGGCGAGCGCTGTAGAATCGACCAATCCTCCAAGTCGAGTTCCATTTACCAAATTGGATTTCCAGAAAGCGAAAATCCAGGGTAAAAAGATTTCCGTTATTACTGCTTATGACTATACCAGTGCTCAATTATTAGATAGTGCTGGGATCGATTGTTTACTAGTAGGCGGTTCGCCAGGGATGGTGATTCAGGGCCAAAGCGATGCCCTATCGGTAACCATGGAACAGATGATATATCACTCCCGTTGTGTGCGGCAGGGGACCAAGAACGCTTTTGTCGTCACCGATTTACCGTTTATGACCTATCAAGTCAGTCCAGAACAAGCGCTGATAAATGCTGGTCAATTGATTCAAAGTGGACGGGCGCAAGGGGTTAAATTAGAAGGGGGAATTCGATCCGCTGCGGCCATTAGCAAAATTACGCAAGCCGATATTCCCGTCATGGGCCATATTGGCTTAACACCACAATCGATCCATCAGTTCGGAGGATTCCGCGTTCAACGCAATGAAGAAAAACTGATCAACGATGCCCTAGCCGTTCAGGATAGCGGCGCTTTCGCCCTCGTTCTGGAATGTATTCCTGCCGAATTAGCAAAAACCATCACGAGTCGCTTAACCATTCCAACGATCGGCATTGGCGCTGGCCCACATTGTGATGGTCAGGTTCTGGTTTTCCACGATCTTCTGGGGATGTTTTCTGACCTGAAACCCAAATTTGTCAAAATATTCGCGGCAATCGGAGAACAAATCAAACAAGCAGCGCAACTCTATCAGCAAGAAATTCAATCCGGTACTTACCCCGATACGGAACATAGTTTTCGATAAAATAAACTCTCGATTTTATTTTGCAATTGCCAGCGAAATCAGTTGAGAGAAACAAATTTAGAAAGAAAAATATTTTGGGATGCCCGTGAACGATACTAGAACGATCGGGCTAGCGATATTTGGCATCAAGCTTTGCCTAACACCTATTTTGTTATGATAGTCCCCATCAAATAACTACTCCGTTTTGAATCAGCTGAAGTATTTTCTGGCAAGTCAATTCTTCGAGGGTATGAACAACCCGATCAGCTCCCGCTTGGCGTAATTTTTCTTCTGGATGGTGGCCAACAAAACCGATCGCAATACATTTCATTTGCGCTGCTTTTGCCGCTTGGACTCCTGCTACCGCATCTTCAAATACCAGGCAATCGGTAGCCTGTTTATTCATTTTTTGAGCAGCGATCTGAAAAACTTGCGGATCCGGTTTGCCGCGTTGCGTATCTTCCATCGCCACAATCGAAGAAAAGAAAGCTTCTGTTTTCGTTAAGGTAATAATCAATTCCAGATTGCCACGCGGGGCGGAGGAACCGATAGCCTGAGAAACCCCAAGCGATCGGAACCCTTCGAGAATATTTCTCACGCCAGGGAGCAGCTCGACGCCGTTTTGCGCTGCTTGCCGGTAATAGATTTCCTTGCGTTCTCCTAGTTCAATCCCCTCTTGATCGGTCATATGCTCGCCAAACAGATAACGGATGATTTCTGGATTTCGACGTCCAAAAGTTGCTGCAAAATCGCTGCGTGTAAAGGGGCGTCCCAATTCTTCTGCCAGTTGGACCCAAGCTTGGAAATGGAGTTCCGCGGTGTCGACCAAAGTGCCATCGACATCCCAGATGATCCCATATTGTTGTATATCCGCATGTTCGTTCATTCGAATTTATATCCTCTACTCCTATTTTGTAGATCGTGTTTGTCGCTCGACTTCGGTTTAGGCATAACTATATACTAGAAACGATCTGCTAGAAATCCTTAATCCTCGAGCGGAGGGGATGCCCCTCTTAACATCGTACCGTGAATTATCCACAAAACGCCTTTCCACAAGGTACTTTTCTACAAGACACTTTTCCACAAAACACCTTATGAATTCTAGCGATTTCCTCGAAAAGAGGTAGTAAAAACCAGGAAATCTTGCAGATCGAATCAAAACTAGTAGAATGCGTCAACAATCTAACTAAAACTAAATGGAAATTGTTTGGAGAAAATGGGTAAATTATGGCATCGACTTCTACAGGAAACTCCTCGGAACAACCAAATTCCACTCCAGGAAACACATCTGGGAAAATCACATTTCGGCAATGGCTGGTAATCCTAGTTGCGGTGATCGGTTTTGCTTTTGACATTTATGAATTATTGATGTTGCCCTTAGTAGCGGCCCAAGGACTATCCGAGCTGTTACAGGTGCCTATCAATAATCCACTTATATCACAATGGATCGGTTATATTACCTGGAGTTCGGCATTTGCGGGGGGATTGTTTGGTCTCCTGGGGGGTTGGTTAATCGATCGATTTGGGCGCAAAAAAGTCTTGATTCTATCGATTTTGATTTACGGATTCTCTCCAGTATGCGCTGCTTTTAGTACCTCGGCTTGGATGCTTTTAGTATTCCGTTGTACAACTTTTATTGGGGTTTGTGTCGAATTCGTTGCGGCGGTAGCCTGGCTTGCAGAACTATTTCCGGAACCTAAACGCCGTGAATGGGTTTTGGGAATCACCCAGGCCTTTTCGTCTTTAGGGGGTATTATGGTAACGGGGATGAGCGCTCTAGCCCGGCAATATGCGAGTGATTTTCCTAGCCTGGGATTAGATGCCCCTTTTAATTCTCATGCACCGTGGCGCTATACTCTTATCTCGGGGTTGATTCCTGCTCTCCCCATCCTGCTTTTGCTCCCATTTTTGCCGGAATCTCCTATCTGGAAAGAAAAACGGGCCAAAGGGACACTCAAAAGACCATCGTTAGGCGAGATTTTTGCCCCGGAATGGCGACGAGTTACGATCACCTCCACCATCTTATTTGCTTGCTCTTACGGAATAGCCTTCGGTGCCATTCAGTTGACGCCATCCCGCATATCGCAGGGAGTTCCCGAATTAGAATCGGCTCGAGAAACACTGAAACCATTGGATGGCCAGGCGAAAGCTCTCAATAAGAAATTCAACTCGGCTGAAAGCACTGATATCGAGAAAAAAGCGATTCGCGCTCAGTTAAAAGGACTCGCTATTAAAGGGAAAGATGCCAAATCTCAAATCGATAAAGTACGAGAAAAGATGCAATTCTGGCAAGAAAGTGCTGGTCTACTTGGCCGAATTATTTTGGCAGTCCTTGCTCTATTGATCGTTAGTCGGCGTGTGTTGTTACGTATCTTTTTGGTACCAGGTTTAATCATCACCCCACTCGTATTTTCTCAAACCGTCTTCGAGGGGGAATTCCAGCTCCGCATGGGGGTTGCTGTTGTTTCGCTATTAACCGTAGCCCAATTTAGCTATTGGGGCAATTATCTACCCGCTGCTTATCCTGTCCATTTGC
>JAKBAI010000010.1 GCA_021809185.1 Planctomycetota bacterium | reverse complement strand
CGATCTCTCTAATCGGCCAACATTGGCAAACTTGGTCCGCACTTTTTCTAATGGACTCAGCTGAACGGAATTCATGGTCAATCGAATTTGATCGATCGATTTACCTGGCTTGAACAAGCCAGGTAAATGGCGAGTTGAAGGGAACTTTTCGGATAGATAGCGATGGATTTTCGGAACCAATTTTTCGATCGCTTGCCGAGTCAACCAGTCATCTTGGCGGTCCGGATTCGCTGGTGCCCGATTGCGAATTTTGCGCATACGCAGTAGAAACGCGCCCAAGATAAGGTCATAAATATTGGCCTCATCCGGATTTAAAGCAATCGTATTGGGGCCAAGCGATACCGTCAAGGGATTCGTATAGCGTTCCGAAATCGTCACGCGGGCATCTTGATCAGATAAATACGAGGCAAACAGATTCAAAGACCGCAAACTATACTGGTTCAAATTATCTGACACGGATCTTTCTCCTTTTCCCATCGCTTCGTGATTTCGACTCGATCTCCAGAAATTTACGCAACAATACAGTTACTACAACTCTTACTACTTCAGCACTTACTACAGCACAAGGGCTGTTCGCCTACACCAAAAATCAAAGGAATCGATACGGGTACTTTATATGGATGCTTTAGGATTCGCTCGACTCGACAGAAGCTCCCAATCAAACCTCCTCTAAACTATCTCCGTCATCTTCCATCATCAATTTCATTTTTGCTGCGGAAAAGAGATCGGCATCCGCAGGTAGGAACTTATTAATAAGGCCGATCTGAATCGCATTTTTTTCGTCCATACCTGCATCCAATAAAGCACTCAAATGACTAGCAGCGCGATAGCTCAACGACGATTTTGCGCTCTCGTCCCCTTTAGAAATAGAACGATATTTACGCCATATTTTCACGACCCGATCCGCTTTTCTCTTATTTAATTTTGGATTTTCATAAATGAGAAATTCCCGGATATGTTCATCCTGTAATTCGGGAGTTTCGAGAATAAAAAAGCCATCGTAGAGAACACGAGCGATCCCAGTATTTTTTCGACAGGCTAACGATTCGGAATTGCTGGTAGCGACCAAACGAAAACTACTCGGTATATCGATTACTTCACCCGTTAAAGGATTGGTAATCTCTTTTTGATCGCGCAAAGGCATTAGACAAGCTCTGGTCTCGATCGGTATTTGCGAGAATTCTTCAATGATCAGCCAACGCCCCTCTTTCAAAGCTCTTGGTAAAGGTCCATCAACAAACTTCGTTTCCGATCCCGCTAGGGTCCATCTCCCAAATAGATGAGATTCTTCAACATCTGGAGAACCTGATAACGTTATAGCGTTTTGGTTTGTTAATTTACGTGCGCTAGACTGGGCATACGTTGTTTTGCCTGTGCCCGGTTCACCAACCAGCATGAGTAACGGGGGACGACCGATTTTCAAAATTTGATCTGCTTCTTGGTGCCAACCTAAATTTATCATGAGCCTTAATCCTTTTAAGAGCTATTTGAATTTTTATAATTCCCAACTATTACCAAAAAACACAGAAAGCCTGCTATTTCTCAGATATTTGGAACAAGAAACGATCAAAAACCGATTCTGTTTGCTCCAACTAAACAATACATATGGAAATAATACATATGGATTGATGGTTGCTTGTGCGGAAAAATTTTTCAAGAAATACACTATTTTCACATTTTACTTACTTTATTGGTTACTCTGATTATATCAAATCGGTCAAAGAGAACTTGTAAAAATGGAAGAAATAGGTTCAAAATAATTTCCGCGGAAATAAACGAGTTGGAAACATCAAATTCTTATAGGCTCCGGTTCTATTTTCCGGAATCGAGATCTCTAGAATTAATATCTTCTCGCCAATGCACTTTACCTTATAGCAAACAAAAAAAGGCAAACCGGTAACGATTTGCCTTTGGAAAAAGTTCAAACTTAAAAATTCAAACTTAACGAATCGTTTAGTTTGGAATTTCAGGTGGAGTTTCCGTAACTCCGGTTTGGATCAACTGCTCTTCGCGATTGATAATGATGCGTGGAGTTACCATCATCATCATGCTTTGCGATTCGCGGCCATAGCCAACGTTCTTGAACAGACGATTCAGATACGGAATTTTGCTTAATACAGGTGGACCGAATTCATTGCGATTTTCTGCCAATGTTTTCAAACCACCGAGCAGAACCGTACCACCATCAGGAACAGCAACCGTTGTCTGAACGAACAGTGTACTGATCGAAGGCTGTTGGATGTACTGGGTAAATGGTACCGGTGTTCCTGTATAACCCCCATAGTAGAACGGGGTAACGAAGGCCGTTGTCGGGAACAGAGGAATATTCGTGGATACCAGGTTACGCATCGTTTGGTTAATATTCAATCGAACAAAGCGGCGGTCTCCTGTAATAACCGGTTGCAGTGTCATAAACATCGACAATGGAATCGGGGTATTCTGCGGTTGAAAAACGATCTGACCGTTGGCACTGATCACATTCAAATTCAAGAGGAAGAATTGTTGGGTGGTAACGTTTAACGAGGCCGATTGACCATTGAACATGGTTAATTTCGGTGCCTGCATAATGTTGATTCGGCGATCCCCTTGTGCAGCTTCCAAGAACAAAAAGACCTGGATCTGATTCAAGAAGGCTAACCCGAATGATACACCCCCATCTTGTCCCGGTGAATTCTGGAACCCACCAAAAGTCGGAATCGCTTGCCCGAACGAAGAGGTAGAAATCGGAATGTTCAAATCTGGAGTAAACGTTCCAGCAGGAGTCAAACCAAACACTGCCCCCTTGAAGGCATTCGGACTGTTGATGAACGGGAACGGTGAAAAGTTACCCGTTGTAATATTAGGCTGATACTTCGTCGTATTCTGGGTGATATTCATATTGAAATCTACCCCAATACGCTCATAGAAAGCTTCGGACAAGGCAACAAGTCGAACTTCAATCGCCACTTCGAGATCCTGCAAATTCCGGAGCTGTTCAAGTAACGTAGTAACCTGTTCCAGAATATCAGGAGTTTGATTGATTACCAGCGCAGAACCGGTAGGGAAATACTGAATGGTACCTGGTCCACCGACATCGCTCCAAGTCATAGGAGCAATCGTCGAGGTAATCAATTTAATCAAATCCTGTTCCAGAGTGGCACTACCACGATTCGATTTTTTGATGGTGAATGAACTGGAACCATTATCCGAAGATTGATTGTCGATTTTTCCACCACCAGATCGGCTTGGAGAACTAACTTGCTCTCCCCCTCCCGAAGGTAAACCAAAAGGAGCGGAATAATTTCCAAGGGGTCCATTCGAACCATTCACTGGTAAATTCGGATCGCGGATACCCAAGAGATCGTAATTCGAAAGCTCTTTGGCATCGGGGATGGGGATTACTAGATCGGTAACCGGCAATACTTTGAGTTGCAGCTTGCCTCTAGCCCCCTCGGAAGTAGTGATTTTCAGAACATCGTCCTCGATGATATGGGTCAATTTGATCTTTTTGAGGATAATATTCAAAACACTTTTCACTGGGAGATTATCAAACCGTTCCGAGATAAGAACCTTATTCGGGTCCATCCCTTCCTTGCGTAACATCTCTTTATCGACCGAGATATTGATATTTTTCGTGGTATGGAGATACTCGATCACTTCGGTCAGAGGAGTCCCCTGGAACTTCAGATCGATCGGTTCTTCCAACTTTTTCATGATCTCTTTTTCGCGATCGGTACGATGACGCATGATGTTGATACCACGCGACAGATCACGCCCTTTTCGACGAGGATCATTGAAAATAGCAGGATTGAATTTGATCGGATCCATAACGTTCACGGAAGGACCGAAATCTTCATCTTTGGATAATCGATCGAAATTATACTGCTCGTTGTTTTTATCGATCTGGTCACGGAGATTTTTTCGCCCTGCCATATGAGCAATTCGCACGGCGGCATCCGCAGAAACATCTTTCGGATCGATCTGTTGCATTTTCAGAGCGACCATTTCCGCTTCGTTGAATTTCTTTGCTTCCATGAGTTGCGTAAATTGGCGCGACAACTTTGTAAGCTCTTTATCTTTATGGATTTTCGCCAGACGATCATGTTCCAGATCGTCGTGGAAAGCCTTTTTATCCCGCTGTTCGCTGAAAAAGACATCCTGGTGCTTTTTCATGATCTGGAATTGCTGGATATTCCGATCGATAGGGCGGATCAGCAGAGCAATTTTGTTTTTATCCAGATTGGAATTCTTGACCTGATCTTCGTAAGCTTGCAGAGATTGAATGGCAGCATCGGTTTCCCCTTTGCCAAACATCGCACGAGCTTCGGTCTGGATTTTCAAACCTTCCGTCCGCAATTTTTGATAGCGAACTTCCAGCATCGCTTCTTGCTGTTGCACCGGATTATCTGGACCGGTCCGGTTCACCACTTCACCGCTACCCACACTGGCAGTTCCTACCCCACCAATCGGAGGATTCTCTTTTCCAGAAACCTGTTGCAACGAATCCCCTTTATTTTGCGCTAATTGCTGATTTTTCAGTCCTAATCGGCTGGAAACCAGCAATTCTCGTAATTGGGTCTGCTGCGGGGATGCTAATTTGCTAACATCGATTAATTGAAACACCGACAAAGCTTCTGCATAATGGTGAGCATTGTAGTGATCCATACCGGCTTGGAAAGATTTTTGAGCGGTTCGCTGTTGTTGTTTGAAACTCTCGGCATTGACCGATCGTAATAGATTACCCGCTTCGGTTTTGACTTGAGAGGGGTAGTTTCCTGCCAGAATCTGTTCGCTCAAATTCCGAGCATTATCTAATTCCCCTCGGCGAAGTTCTTGCCGAGCGGCGTCAATCAAGTTTTGGCCATCCAGAGTGGTGCCACCGGTGCCAGCGATGCCACTTGGCATGGAAGGCATTTCTAGATTTTGAACCGGTTTCACTAAGTTCGAAGATTTGCCGGTATTTGTACCTGCGCCAACAATCATGGCCGACTTTTGTTTTTTGATAAACGATTGGCAATGCAGGACCGCTTGGTTATCCAATCCCATACTCGATGCCAAAGAATCGGCTCGCGACAATTTTTGTTCGGCACCACTAATCGAAGCAGGATCGCCTTGAGTTGCCTGATCCGAAGCTTGATTACAAAGTTTGCTAATGTATTCTATCGCTTCGGCATTCAAACGAACTTTGGCCATTTCTGGACTAGTTTCGTTGGGACCGAAGAGAGATTGGTACTTGGAAGCTTGATTTAATTTTTCTTTAGCTCCAATAAAATCTCCGCTTACCTGTAATGCCTGTGCTTCGCGCATTAAATTGAGAGCAAAGGTCTTTTCTTTGCTGGTAGCAACAGGGCTTACGTTTTTGCCAGCAACTTGCTGAATATTCGAATCGGTCAGTTTTGGTTCAGGATCGAGTGGTGGAAAACCGCTTGAAGGTTTAACCGGTTGCGTTTTATTGGCTACCGAATTGGAATCCCCCGATGGCTTCTCCTTTTTGGTATCGGTGCCAACTAGGTTATAGGTCCCTTTATTTTGAGCTAGGATCGGGGGTTCATTCGTTTCATTACCCTTACGATTACTACCAGAAGGTTTCGTCTTGCTATTATTGGCTAGACGAGTGGTTCCTTGCTGGGGGATGGTACCCGCACGAGCACGAATAGTCTCAATATCGCGAATAATGCTAATAGGCCGATCGCCAAAATCCCACATGCTATAACTGCCGTGGAGTTGTTCGGCCTGAAGAGCCATGGCTCGAGCTTTTTCAAGCATTTCCAGTCTTTGCGGACTTGGATTTTTGTCGTTCTGTAACTGCTGAACGATCATGCGTGCTTTTTTGAGCAGTTGATCCGAATCCGCTCGATTTTTTCGTTCGATCGCCTTTTGTACATCTTTCATTAAAGAAGCGGGGGTATCGTCAAATAGCCCCCAATGAGCTAGATGCTTGTTGGCTTCTGCCTGTTTGGCATAATTCATGGCATCGCTGAGCTTGGAGATAGCTAGAGCTTCGCGACCTTTTTTGAGAAGCAATTTTGGATCAGTGGTTGTCTTTTTGGCATAGCTAGATTGAGCAGATATCGAACCTGTTTGACCTATAGCCGGTTTTGGTAGTACCGAGTTAGGATTAGTTGCCGTTGAGTATTTTTCCGAGAAGGGTTGACCACCAGGACTTGATTTCAACTTCGCATCTACTTTTTTCAGAAAGTCATCAGGGCTTTCTTCCCATTTGATGCCTGTTACCCCAGCAACCAAAAATTTGGCTTTATCGGCATAGGACTTAGCGGTACGATAATCCCCCTTTATATACGCGAGCTGAGCCTTTTTCATCGCTTCGCGTGCCTGCACGGTACTGGGACTTTCCGAACTGGAAGATCCAGAACCTCGCACGTTCGTGCTATCAGCTCCGCCCGGAGTATTTCCTCCGGTAGCAAAGCCACCTGTCTGAGCCTGAATAACAGGTGTGACTGCTAGATAAGCTGCGGTCATCAACCCCATTACCCCAGTCTGTTTAATTCCCATTTTTATGACGTTGCTTAATTTTCCTTGGCCCACCTTTGGACTCCTTTCCCAAAACTTCTGCATTATCCCCTCCTGAACGTTGGAATTTTCCCCCATTCGCAACGATCCCATCGGTAATCCCCCATCGCGTGAGCACGAAGACTAGTATGGTCCCGGTTCCCGCCGCAAACGTTTGATTTTTCTAGAACGAATGATTCTTTAACTAATCGCGGCGACAGTAATATGCAAGAGAAATTCAAGCAAGGGCATTTCGTCCATTTTATTCCTTTTTTTTCGAGATTTCCTGATGAGATGTTTCTTTTTCTTCTATGCTTTTTCTAGTTGAACGATTCCATCAACTCAGCGACTATTCCCCAATTCCTGCAAATTAACTCGAAATATCCTATTTTAATTCCATTCTCTTTGTCAGCTAAGTGAGTGTTATCTTACTTTTGTGTGATTCATACGGTATTGGCACTTGTCCCCTAATCGTTATCTTTATTTTGCCTAATTTGAAGCTATACTGTTGATAATCTCCCAAGAATGGATATTTTCTAACCGATTATTCATTAGATTGGACTTCATATTAGGAAACTTTTTGAAATCAGGGGAATTCGATAACATATTTTTCTTACTTCATTCCGTTTTAAGAGCAAATTGCCTAAATTTATAGTCGAGAGTTGATCGAACTTGAATAGAGACGATATTCTTCGATCGATACCGTATTTCCAGCAAATCACTGGGAATTTAGTTGATGGTTTACCCCATCGAAACCAAAGGAGTTTTAAAACCGTGATGACCAAAAAAAATGTTGCTCTGATCCTGTTATTAGGATTTCTGATTGGCTATGTCGCTTGCGACCTGAGCAGAACCTTTATACATGCTCAAGATGAATCTTCGAAAGGCCCCAAATGGGTCCATGCCCATGAATTAAGAGTACGTAAAAGCGGGGAAACCGATTTTTCCAAAACAACCAAGTCGTTTGGAATTGAAGTTTTCAAAGACCAAAACAACGGTAATCTGATCTATATTTGCGAAACGGGGGACATTTCCGTAGTTCCGGCAAAATAGATCATTATAAGCGTAGCTATTTTCTTTGAACGCATTTTAAGAAGAGGTTATCAATAAGTTTCGATAACCTCTTCTTACGAGATCGTCTATACAGTATTAAAGATTTCTACAAATCCATCATCAGCTATCCCATATATAATCCAAACAGATTGATTTTGTATCTGCATGTTGGTAGCCCGTTCTTTTGGCAACCCCTTCAAAATCCTGGAATTCCGCTTTCGATTTCTCTTTGACGGAGAACATGGTGATCGTGATTTTTTGGGTAAAAGTAGAACAGGCAAAAGTGCTTATCTTTCAGGGACTCGGCATCGCCGAAGTGTAACAAATAGATTTTCGACCCATTATCCTCAAAATCGAGCTAACCTGATGAGATAGTCTCTCAGAACCGTGAGATTTTTGGCTTGCTCTGCCCTTCTATTCTCAACAGCAGATTGCTAAATAAACTACATACCAGCTCTAGAATGGCGAGTGAATCAATCGGTCTTGCTTGGGTGGGAGGTTTCATCTTCGGTGTGGTCCAGAGAGGAATCGGAAGAATGATTGGAAGATCGATCGATGGTCAAAGAGGATTGCAGGGCAGACCATTTTTGAACCCAATCAAGGAATAAGTTCTTATCGGCTAACATTTTGCGGCGATACTGTTGACGCAGAGATTGCAAAACTGGCTCGATGGTATAGCGATCAGATTCCTGGAGTATCCCTCTTACCAGATGTCGAATCGCCTCGATTTGTTCGCCAAACTGGTCGCAATCGTTGATATCCCCCAAAATTTCTTGAACCTGTTCCATCATCGGCAATCGCTCTTCTTTCCATGGTCCCGCAAGGCTATGCGCTAGAAGTTCCATGGTATAGCGGACCCGTTTACCCAGAATACGAAGTTCGTGGAGTTTGCTTACCGAGTCGGGAATCGGATCTAGATGGAGCCGGAAGAGATTTTCGGCATCGTTGAGCTGGGATAGAACTGGCTCCAACCAAGAACGACCGATTCCAGGAACATCGAGATTAAAATAAACTCGAAACTCATCAGCAGTTTCGAAACACTTTTTTTGTAGTTTAGCTAAAATCTTTGGAAGAGAGGAATCTGGAGTATTGGCAATCAATAATTGCTGAGCGGTATTTCTTTGCGCGCCAATCAATCCAAGTAAAAAGAAGTATGCCGGTCGATTGGCCTCTTTCCGAAAGAGCCGATTGGCTTGCAAAGCCAGCAAAAAAACATCGGCATCGCGAGCAGGTGCGGCTAGGGCACGAAGCTGGTGGAGGATTTTACGCAATGAGCGAAACGGCTTGGGTGACAAATAAGGGCGCAACAATCGTAAACTGGCCCCCGCCCTTCGGGTGGAGACTCTTAATTGATGAACCGGTTCCACGGGCCAACTTCTCTCACCTGGTAGCGCTTCCGAGCTGTCCAGTTTTACTACTGTTCCAGGGTCAGATCCAGGATTAGAACAGGGAATCCCTTGCATCACTTGAATAAGATAGTGTTTGACCATATGAAACCGGGCATGAAGAAGCTTTTGCCCAGCCTCGATCACCGATAAATTCTCTTCCAAAATCAATTTTTTATAATCAGCTATTGCATCAGATTTTGTTTCAATTTTCGCTTCGGATTTTGCTTCAGATTTCGATTTCTTCGGATGCTCCGCCTTTCCAGAAGTATTTTTAGCCATATTCCTATATCCCTGATCGATCGATCATTTATGTTAAAACAGCTCAACTGAGCGAGGATCTCCTCGATTGAGCGAAAGAAACCTTTTTGAAAAATCAATGATTATGGTCTGTCAGTTGACTATATAACTCATTAACAGTTGCGTTATTTTGCTGATCGAGTAACCATTTTTGAATTCGCCCTGACTGCTCGATCAAAAATAGAATTCGATCCCGCTCGGCCAGAATGAGCTGAGCCGTTTGTTGAGGGATACTGCCATAGTATTGCTTGAATTCTTTACTCAAACGAAGGACCAATTTTTTGTGAAAGGCATCGCGGATCTTTGACCAATGCAAAGGCAAAATAGCGGCGATAATCGCTTGCATGAAGATAAGCACAATCACGGTAACGATAAGGGGTAAAACCACATCGATCAGCGAAGCTTGGTACCCTTCCACGACAAAAAACCGCCAGAGAAAAATTAAATATCCCCCTATAAACGCAATCTCTGGAAGGATATTGGCGAGCAATGAGAGCAGCGCCTGAAAGATTTTACGAACCCCTGTCGGATGAGTGAGAATCTGTTCCATCTCGGCAAGACCGTCCATAATCGCTTGATCAAACAGCTTTTGAAAATCTTGAGAAGTCGCTTTTTCCATTTCTGGTTGAATGAGAAGCAAAGGAAATCCGCTCTTCTCTGCATCGACCAGCAAGCGATTCGCCAAAGCGGTGCGGCGTTGATTCAACACATTTTGACCCGCAACACGAGTGCATTCATGCGCAAAAACTGCTAAATTCCATTGAGTAGGGGATTGCACCTTGGTCTCTTTAGGTAGAACCGAAAATCGATCACGCAACGAAGAGGAGGCTAAGCGGATTCTCGATGTCAGTCGTAGATACAGTGCCATGAACCCACGATAACGCTGTTGCCCTTCCATTTGAAAATGGGCTTCGATCTCTTTCTGGTAAGGTTCCAGAGTATTTAATAGAATGTCTCCGGTCGCGGAGGCCTCTTCAATAAGAATTTTTTCCCAGCTCGCTTCGGTATGGTGCGCAACCTCAGTCAACAATAGCGGCATAGCCGTTTGCAAAGCAACGATCACAGAACTCAATAACTGATCGACTCCGCGTGTTTTGACCGCTTCGATTTCCAATAAGCTCAAACCGGTCTCTAACCAGGTTTTCAATTCGAGAAATTGTTCTCCGGGAGGAAGACCTACAGGCTGAAGACCTACAGGCTGAAGACCTACAGGCTGAAGATTCCCAGAAAGAAGACTCCCAGGCTGCAAAGAAGCATTATTCGAAGAGGATTCTTTTGATGGAGGTTTGGTAGTCTCCGCGGCAATCCGCAACTGCCAATCGAGCCAAGACTGCGCGCAGATACGAAATAATTTCGGATTTTGAAAACCCTCCGCGCGGAGATCGTTCAACCAATCTTCATCCGGGCGTAAGCCCGATGTTGCGTTGTAGCAGCGATCCCATTTGTTCAGAACAAATGCAAAAGCCCGGCGTTTGCGCTGTTGCTGGAAAATATTCCAGATAATCTGATCGTGATATTTCTCTTGAGAACCGACAAACAGAACGATATCTGCAGCGGGCAACAATGCCAGCAATTTTTCGCGATTCTCCAATTCATTGCTATCGACATCAGGGGTATCGACAATAATTTTATTCAGAAGGGAATCTCGCCGGTGAGCGACCGGGCGGCAATAGCGCAAGAGCGGATCGATCCGATCTGGTCGAACCGATTGGTGATAATATAAAACAGGGTCGAGCGTTGTCGGGCGAGCGATCGAAGCTGCAGCAATCGGTTCCCCGGCTAAGGCGTTTAACAAGGTCGATTTACCGACTCCCGTACCGCCAACAAGCATAATGACTAAAAACGGTCTGTCGACATCCAGATTAGCAGCAACACGTGATAGATCGTTGATCAATCCCTCCATCGTCGCTTGATGGATCAGATTGGCCGGCCCATGTTTAGGGACAGATTGCCATTGGGCCAATTCTCGCTGTAAACCGCGCAACAAGGGAGCCAGAGTGCGCAGAATCGGCTGGCTCGATGGCGTTCCCCCTTTGATCGATTCTCCCGGAACATCGTGGCCTTTTTCACCAGTTATTTTCTCTTCCTCCGACAATGCTCACCTCAGCTTCTAGCGCTATGATCCGTCAACTTCACCATCGACGATCTATTAACTACCCGTTTCCTTTTGACTCTTTTTTTCGCTTAGATCCCCTTTATGGGCATGATGAGAGGCAATTACCCCACTGAGCTGACGAATCCCTTCTGGAATTCGCTTGACCACTAGCAACAATTTTTCATAGGCAGATCCACCGCTACTCGGCCACTGAACCATCCATTCCGCTAAGGGTGCCGAAATAAATTGTTGGATCAACCCTATTTTCCTACTGCGTGTCTGTTCCCGTTTCTGGTCGATATAAAATCGCAATAGCAGATCGACTCCGATCTGCACGAGGGACACGAACACCACAACCCAAATGATGGTCAACCAATTCAACCCACCGACCCAGATCCCGGCCAGTACCGCCAATAAGTCGAACACCAATTTCAAGATACGCAGCCCGGCTAATACCGATTGATTCGACAGTAGTCGAGCGGCAATTGCGGAGCTATTTGCCTCCATTTCGTTGCTAGCACTCAGCTGAAATCGGCGAAAATTGTTCTCGAATTGCTCCTTGATCAAAGCTACCAATCCACTCTGAAACCCATCGGCAATCTGTTTCCATAGCGGGTGGCGTTGGCTGGCACGAATCGCTTCGGCATGCAGGGCATCCAACCATGCCCGCAAAGCCGATTGCAATACATCGTATTCCCCTTGCTGAAATGCCAATGGTCGAGCTAAGGTCTGTTTCAGGGTTGTTTGCACAAATCGATACGGCATGCGTAAGATTCGAAAAAATACACTCGCTACCCGCGCTGCTCCAGGCAATTCAAACATCTCCGCGAGCTGTTCGCGGGCTTCATCAAAGCGGGGCAATGGCTCGGTATTCAGAAACTCGCGCCGATAGCGTTGATCGAACTCCAATTGCCCCGTTAACACCTGTTCGCGCCAATTTTGCAAGACCTCCAGATCCTTCTGGGCAGGTGCCAGTAATTCCTGAACCTCTTGATGCAAAAAGTGCATCCCCGCATTCACCGTTGCTCGCCGAGCCTCTTCCGGTTTTTCGGTTATTACTAGAATTTGATTAAACAGAGCGATCCGATAACGATCTTTTCTCAGCTCGTCCCCCACCATCTGTTCCGGTTTTCTAAACGGCATACATAAAACCGGAATTTGTAAGGGATTATTTTTACTTTCCTGCAATTTGGGGAATATTTCCTTCTTGAAATGCTGGATAAATGAGGAAGTATCTTTTTCATTCATCTTAGTTAAACAGATAACCACCGATTTCCCAGCTCGTACCGCTAACTGCAGAAACTCCGTGGGGACCATATCGTTATATCGTTCATCCGAAGCCACATAGATAATCACATCCGCGAGGCCTATAATCTCTAATAACCGGCTCACGTATCCGGTTGCCGCCCAAGTTGTCATATCCGGGCAGTCCCATACTACCCAAGGAACAGGGATCGGATTTTGAGTCGATCCTTCTAGTGCTCCTTTTACTGCTTCTTCTAGTGCTCCTGGCGAATTGGCTTCTCCCCCCGGCTCTGTTCCAGACCGAGAGACCAAACGCATTTGATAAATATCCTGATCGGTATTGGCTGGAACCTGCTTTTCGGAACGTTCCAGAGATCCCAGAAATCCGAACGGGTGTATTTTAAAATCGGCTTCGGGGTGGGTGAGATAAGCGGTAGGATGACGAGTGTACCCCGCCTGGGGATTGGCTTCGGCCACCACTTGGCCAACAATTGCATTGACGATTGTACTTTTGCCCGTCCCCGCACCCCCCAAAACTGCTAGATGCAAAGGGATGGCATTCTGATTTTCTAAATAGGGGGCGATGACATTGCGTACAACTACCCCTGCTAAACGCAACCGAAATAACGGAATCGCCTCAGTGCCGTTTTGTTTGAGATGATCTTCCAACCATCTCAAATCCTCAGCAACCTGACGGATCAGTTTTCGCAGTTCCGAAATCTCGATCATGAACATCGCTTTCTTATTTATTTCCTATCGGTTTTCCGAGAAATATCTTATTTCTTATTCGCTTTCTTACCCGATTTCTTGTCCGATTTCTTTGTTTATCGATTATCTGATCAAAATAATCTAAAGCTACTTTTGTAAGATCAGATCGGTTACTGCTCGATTCTTCTATTCACAATTTTGTTCACAATTCTATTCGCAATTCTATTCGCAATTCTGATCAAAATTAGGATCGAAATGCGGGCGACCAATGATCATCCCTCTTTCCTTGAAGGGGAAAGGCACCAAGCGGCAAAAACGAAGGCCGCTGGAGAATCTGATCCAACCAATATCGAGCCGAACCGATCGAGAGCTGGATCCCCGCGCGGAAATGTCCCGTTGACACCCAGATTTCTGGATAATCCTGCAAACGATCGATGATCGGTACGCAGCTCGGGGAGGACGATCCTGGCCGCAATCCAGCCCACTGATGCACGATCTTTTCCTTACGCAGCTCTGGGCAGATTTTCTCAGCAAATTGGCGCAAATCTTCCCGACCACTTTCCGTAATTTCTTTGGCATAACCGGCTTGCCACTCCTCGGTTGCCCCTACTAACAATAGACCATCTTGTCGCGGCACTAGATAACATTTCCCCATAAGAATGACTTCTCGAAACGGCACCCCACCGAGCTGATACGTTATTATTTGTCCACGTACCGGTTTTACCCCCAGAGAGACCCCCAATGGTACTGTCAACTCGTCGCTCCAAGCCCCGGAGGCTATTAGATAATGTTCTGCGTTGAACAGATTATTCTCGTCATTCATCACCCCGATTATTTTTTGACTGCTCTCACCGGTTTGAAATCGTACTCTCTCTTGATTTTCTTTTACCTCAACCCCAAGCTCTATACAGGAACTGAACAATGCTTTTAGATGGCGAGGATTTCTTACCTGGGCCATGGACGGAAAATAAAACGCCCTTTCTTTTCCTACCAAACGCCAGCAATCGAGTTGCGGCCAAAGCTGAGAACCTTTTTTTGCCTCAATCGCTTCAAAAGGAATCTGTTCCCTCTGCCAACTCTCTACTAGGTTATCGACTTGGTTCTCGTCAAGCCACTCTAACCCGCCACAACGAAAATAACCGTTATCGATCCCCGTTCGTTTTTGTAATTCTTCCGAAAATAGCGGAAATTGTTCTGAACTCCAGGCTCGTAACCGATCCCCTGGATGCTCGGTATTTTTGCTATTTCCTGGTGGAATTATCCCCGCCCCCGCCCAAGATGACTCTTTCCCTACTTTGCCGCGTTCTAGAAGAATTACTTTTTTCCCAGCTTCTGCTGCTAGCATCGCACAAGTTAAGCCAATGACTCCGCCACCAATAATAATAATATCCGCACTCGTTTTCATCCTTTTGTTATAGCTAGAAATTCAATAATCGCGTAGCAGATCGGTTAAGAATATATCGATTTTTCTCGACTTTTTGTTGGAGAACAAGTTAACATCGATAGAAAAACATTTTCCCCCTTACCCGAGTCTTTAATCTCCTAATTTACTTTTCAAGATCGGTTATGGTTCAGAACATTTTCGTTTACAACTTAAATTTCAAGTGAAATTCCAGATATTCCTCATAACTTTTCTCATAATATCCTTCCTCATCTCCGAACAGATAGTTTAGGCTCCGCGAGTCAGTAACTTTAGTGAATTGTAGCTAAAAACAGCTTGTGATCCAGAAATCCATTTAGCGGATAACTCAAAACTCCACTCGAAAAATAGATATATAACTGCACCGCGAGACCATCCTTGGAAATCGGAATCGTTCACGAATATAATCAAGTTACTTAAGTGTCGACAAAGATTATCTCTCTCTATCCTCAGTTGTCAAAGGTTGTCAAGGGTTGTCGTACGACTCGAGTGCTATAGGAGTTTGTCTATCCAAATTTGTCCATCCAAAAAAGCTTTGCAACCATCTTGGAGTCCAGATTTACTCCAATAGCGAGGAAAAGATCGTGAAGAAACCATCAGCTTTGCGTAACAGGTCAGGAACAATCGATTTAATCGATTAACAGATAATCTGAATTCTAATGCAATAACCAAGCCGAAAGACAAAACGAGCAGGGAACATAACCTTTATGATTCTAATAGAGACAATTTCTTATTCAGTCGATTAGCTCCATCTCAACACGGATGAAACTAAAACCGATTCTATTACTTTTCCATTATGCGAGTCGTAGGATAAGAGGCATTCTTTACTTTCATTCAAAAATGCAGAATATCTACAAAAGATTTTGAACTTTTCGCTGAATGAAAATCTGAAATCACTCCGATAAAAAATGAACTTACAAAATACGATCGGTTTGCACATTTTCAAGAAGAGGGCGAACTAAATCCATAATGAGAAAAAAAAAGGTTTTTAACACATTTTAGAGCAAATAGCCAAATAAGTGAATCATTCCTAAAATGAGCATTGAACTTTTTTGCGGGGAATAAGTCGTTTAAAACAAAAAGGAAACGTAGAAATTATTTATGGATGCACATACGCTGGAATTACTGGAATTCGATAAGCTCCGGTTATTGCTTTGCCAATATACCAGCACGAGTTTAGGGAAACAGCTCGGCAGTCAATTGACTCCCTATTCGGATCTTCAACAAATCCAGTTGGAGATTCAACGAGTTAGTGAAATGGTAGAGGCGATTAGCACCGGGCAGGCTCCCCCGCTGGGTGGGATATACGATGTTCGATTGGAAATTCGCCGGGCAGAAATCGGGTCGCAGCTCGACGCTGATCAGCTTTTGCAAATAGCGGAAACTCTAGTTGCCACGGGAAATATTTATCGTTATCGAATGACATTAAAAGGGGAATTTTCTCAGCTTATTCAATTCCTTGTTCCCGTGCAAGATCTCGGCCCCATTGGAAAAATGATTCATGCCCATATCGATAAACAGGGACACGTAGTAAATTCAGCAAGTCCATTATTAAAAGAAATCCGCGAAAAGCTAGCCGATTTAGACCATAAAGTGCAGATAGAGATTCGCCGATTGTTAAGCAATCCCGAGATTCGCAAAGCCTTGAGAAACAGCAATGCCACGATGAACGGCGATCATTTTGTTCTATCCGTTGCGGTCAACTATCGGCATAAGGTTCCGGGTACTGTTCATCGTACCAGTGCCACGGGGGAAACGCTATTTATTGAACCTGTTAGCGTAACTAAATTGAGTATGGAACGATCGGTACTCAAAGGGGATGAAGAGCGAGAAATCCGCAGAATTCTTCGAAAATTATCCGCAGAAGTAGGTAAACATGCCAAAGCCTTATCCTACACATTAGAACTGCTAGCCCATCTCGATCTAATTACAGCAAAAGCCCATCTGGCTCTAGATTATCGAATGTTTCCGCCAACGATCGTCCCCGAAAACAAACTCTGGTTGCGCCAGGCGAGACATCCCCTTCTCGAACAGATATTTCGAACCAATACTCCTCCTTCTAACTCTCTTCCCCCCCTTTCTTCTTTCTCTGCTGTTACGGAATCCAGTTCAAACTCGACTTCAGAATCTCCAAAAGAAATCCGATCCGTTATCGAACCGACAAAATCGGCAGAAAATCGATCCCCCATCTTAGAATCGGTTGGTAGCAGATCAACCTCGGCGTATACTCTACCCGAAAAAATGATTACCTCTTCTGCGCCAAATTCCGGGCCAAATTCCGCGCCAAAGATAAGCGCCAAAGAGCAATCGATCTCAGGGCCTCCAACCAACTTCTCCTTAAACAATTCTTCCAATCCCGACCAGCTAATCCAACAACCATCTGCCAATCCTATTTCAAACTCCATCACCGATACATCAAACAATACAAACCGAAAAGTGGTACCGATCGATATTCATCTCGGCATCGATTTTCGATTGCTAATCATCTCTGGCCCGAACACAGGGGGCAAAACGGTTTCGTTGAAAACGGTCGGGCTATTATGTGTCATGGCGCAATGCGGGATGCACATTCCTGCTGCCGAGGGGAGTATACTGCCAGTTTTCGATAATATTTTTGTTGATATTGGCGATGAGCAAAGTCTGGAACAATCTCTGAGTACATTCAGTTCTCATATTACGCGCATCGCTACTATTTTGAAAAAAGCAACGGCAAAATCGTTGATATTACTAGATGAATTGGGGGCAGGAACCGACCCGATTGAAGGGGCAGCTTTGGGTAGAGCACTTCTGGACCATCTGGGAGAATTAAATTGCTTGGCGATGCTTACCACTCATTTAGGAGATTTGAAAACATATGCGGTTAAAAATTCGTTTGCGAAAAACGCGGCATTTCGCTTCGATGTAAAAACGCTATTGCCAACTTACCAACTTGGGATTGGCGAATCGGGGGTTAGTATTGCTATCAAAGTTGCCAAACGATTGAATCTTCCACCCCAATTAATCAAAAATGCTAACCGCTATTTACGAAAAGGAAGAAGAAAAAATGGCGATTTGGGTATCTTACAAAAACTTCAGAAAGAATCGGAACTCGCTCGCAATGATGCAGTAGAAGCAAGATTGAAGGCCATTCAAGAAAAGACCGAGTATGAAAAGCTGAAAAAACAGATAGAGCACGAAGCGCGGGCAGCAGCTCAACTGCAAGAATGGCGTAAAACTATATCAGCAGATAGCATGGTGTATGTCCAAAAATTTGACAAGATGGGCAAAGTAATCCGTCTTGATTCGCGCAAAGGGACGGCTCACGTGAGTGTCGGCATCGGCCAGTGGGAAATTCCGATAACAGAGCTTTTACCGGAAAAACTCAAATAATCGACAAGTCGCTCCTCAGAAACCGCTTTTACCAATCCAGCTCTCGTAACCCTTGAAACTGGATTGGTAAAATGAATCTAAACAAAGCGATAATCAAACAATCAAAGCTTATGGAATTCTGGCACCGATCGGTAAATAGATCTTGGTATTCGCCGGTATTTTTTCATCTTCGTTGACTGCTGGGTTCAACGATTTGATCCTGGACCAGCGCGAGGTATCTCCCAGGGTTTTCTGAGCAATTTCCCGCATAGTCTCGCCCCCTTGGACAACCGAATAGAGAGGAAAATTCTTGAGTGGATTTTCCCAATCGGCACTAGGATCGTTACCAAAACTACTAGAATTGGTAGAAAGGCCTCCTGAGTTCGCCCGGCCTGTAGGGGATGCGATCGATGTTCTGTTCAGATTCTGCGAACGATCTCCATGCGGAATCTGGCGGGCAAACTGTTTTTCTAAAACGGCAATCGGTGGAATTCGGATACTGCCATTGCCAGTCGGGTTTTCACGATTATAAAGCAACAACGCTTGCCAGTACTGATTATCTTCGTAAAACTTCCTGCTCATCGCCTGGTATTTTTCTGATTCCGAGGCATATTTTTCGCTAAATCCTGGCCGATAAAGATCTTCATCATACCCTTCTGCACCAATACCGATCGAACTCGATTTGTTGTTAGAAGATTTCATCTCTGTGGTCGATGAGGTGTTAGCGATCGAATTGGTCGATGGTAGTGGCGACCCCGAAAGTGGTGTTTCCTTCAAACTATTCCCTTCTCCATTCAAGCTCGATCCTGAGTTGGATTGCTTATTATTATCCCCAACGTTCCCAGGATAGTTGAGCGTCGGAATCGATTTCGGTTCTGTCTTTTTCTTATCTGGAGTCGTCCCTACGGCAGATGGGATCTCATTTATTGGGGGGACGTTCAAGTTACTCGGATTGTTTTTGGATTTCGATAGATTCTCCTCTTTAGTCGAGGATGGAATCGGAGTGGGCGAACTATTTGTTGGTTCTAATGGAAAATCCAATTTGTTTGGTAATCCCCCTCCTTGACTTGGACCTTGAGAAGATCCTGGAGGAGATCCTGGAGAAGGATTCGTTCCCGACAAACCTGGAAACTCTTTACTCCCATCTGAATTCAACCCAGAATTTACACCAGTCTGCACTCCAGGTACCGATGGATTAACAGGATTTGGTACCTCATTCGGTTTCGGCAAATTCGTTTTTGGTGTGTTATTGCCAGATAGGTCGGCAAAATTAGGGATTGTGGAAGAATCCCCTTTTTTATTAGGCGGTGTGGAAGATTCCCCTTTATTATTATTTGATAGGAGAGAGGGGGGATTGGTAGGAAGTCCCGTAGTAGTATTCCCAGCAGTATTCCCGTTCCCAGTAGTATTTCCATTTAGAGAAGGAACTTCAAGCGGAGGTACATTCAACTCAGATCCCATAGGCGATTCCACTTTTTTTTTCTCGTTTGTATTGCCAAGTCCTTTTGGTAATTCAACACTTTTCTTAGGATCTGGATTAGTATTGCTCGTGTTGGTTAATATCGGCGGCTGGGTAATCTGAATGAGATTTGGATCCTCTTTCGGATTTGACTTAGGATTGGTTGGCTCTATCGAATCCAATGAAGGCAATCCAGGATTTTGCGAATTATTCCCACCCACCTTCGGTTTTTCAAGCTCTGACCCAGTCAACGATGGACTGGGAACAGCAGATTTCTCAGGCTCAGAGTTCGTTTTCGTTTTCTGATTATCCAGATTAACAGCTTCGAGAGGGGGTAACCCGTTCATTGGCGAATTACTGTTACTGTTCGCGGTTTGAGTATTCGTATTCGGTGGCAGATTGTTGGGCTGCGTTTTTATGAGATCGCCAAACGGCGGTAATTCAATATTTGACGAATTTTTCACTGGGTTGAGATTTTTTGCAGGTTGAAATGCCACTTCGCCTATCTGATTGCTGTTATTGGGTGTAGTCTTGGGTGCATTTGTCGACTCTTTATTCACCGGATTGTCTGAATTGACAGATGGTATTGTCGAATTGTTAGTATTCGATAGGAGATTAGGAGCATTGGTTGTCTCAACAGGACTATTTTTTGAAGTCTCTTTAGGACTCTCTTTAGGACTCTCTTTAGGACTCTCTATGATCGATGAAGAGTTCTCGGTCGCCGAGGGCCATTTTGAATTACTATTTTCGGAACTATTCCCTTCGGAGTTCGAGTTTTCAGAGTTGTTTTTATTTTCAGAAGCAACTGTTCTTTCGGCAACTTTGATGGATTTCTTTTTCGCAAAGACAAATTCCGATAATACGGTTGCCCCAACAACCCCTAGAACAACCAACCCAACACCGATTCGGATTTTCCATTTCTTTGACAAACTTATTCGCGACATTGTAAATAACTCCCTTTATTTACGAGATTATCGAATTGTTTTGCGGTTAAAATTCCAATGAATTTATAACTACCCTCCGCTGAATTACTCTCTTCTATTACCCTCTTCAACTTAACTGTATTGATGTATAACTATCTTTATTTCTAAATCCCTATTAGTAAAATCGATCTAAACGATATTCCTGGTCGATCAGATCTCAATCCTTATTTTAATCCATCTTTATTTTATAATGGTTGCTACCCGATCCCTAGATTCGTTTCGTTCGAAACGGGCTGACCAGAAGGGTCTTTGAGAATAGCAACTCTCAACTTAGCACTGCGACAGCGTGGATTTTCTTTTAGTTCCTCTTCGGAAGCTTCGATCGGTTTCCTAGTAATCGTACTCCAAAGATCCTGTTTCTTGAACTCTAATTTTACCATTCGATCTTCAAGAGAATGAAATGAGATAATCCCGACACGGCCCCCTGGCTTAACGATACTGGGAATCTGGCTCAAGAAGCGCTCCAGTGCCCCCAACTCATCATTGACTGCGATCCGCAAGGCCTGGAAAACTCTTGTTGCTGGGTCGATTCGCTGTTTGGGAGAACGCGGCAAACAGGATCGAACAATATTTGCGAGCTGACCCGTCGTCGTAATTGCTTGCTTTTTCCTTTCTTGAACAATTTTTCTGGCTATTCGCCTACTTTGTCTCTCTTCACCATAATAGTAAAAAATGTCGGCTAGTTCTTCTTCTTCCGACCGGGCTATTATCTGATCCGCTCGTTCCCCTATCTCCTGATTCATTCTCATATCTAACGGGCATTCCATGCGAAAACTGAAACCACGTTGAGGATCGTCGAGCTGCACCGAACAGATACCCAGATCGGCAAGCAGTCCATCGACTAACGGAATTTGGTGTTGAGCAAACAAATCACTTATCTGATCAAAATTCCCCTGAAATATCAGTATATTCTTTTCATTTCCTAACTTCTCGCGTGCTAATACCATCATCGCAGGATCTTGATCCATAGCGATCAATCGACCATTTGGCTGTATCGCCGTTAAGATCAATTGGCTATGCCCAGCTAATCCCACGGTCGCATCGAACCACACCTCCCCTGGCTTTGGCTGAAGCAGAGAAAGTACCTCTTTGGACAAAACAGGTAGATGACGCAGCTTGGAACTCATAAATTGTTCTTTCGTATTCGTCAAGATGGGTTCACTTCTGGACCATTCATCCTCAAATAACCCTCAACTATTATTATTGTATAGCAAATTGGAGATTAAAATAATTTACCTCAACATAACCAATAAATCTCAAACAATGGATAAATTAAGTCTATTTTTACGGAATTATAATCAAATAAAATTCTTTAATTGATAAAAGTGGGCTATTTTTTTCCAAAAAACAAAAAAGTTGGCCAAATCTCTCTTGAAAAAAACTCCCAGATCCCTCAAAATATGATAGATATTAATTTACCCACCGAAAATACCTACCGTTAAACGATTTCAAAAAATAATCTGTGGTAATTTATTTTGTTTTTTTGAAATTACTCCAAAATAGTATTCTTTCAAAATATTTACTCAAAAAATTGGGCTTTGTAATATATCGCATAAATAAAGCCTAAGAGAAAAGTGCAAAAGAATGGTTCATCCTCAACTAAATTGGATAAAATGGAATCATAAGCAAAATAATCCATTTCACTATAATCCGCTAACGAGGATTTCGAGAGTTTGTAATATTCCGCGAAAACGAATCGTTACTGATTCTTACGTATCGCTTCATTAGAATGATAATTTTACTAGAAACAGATTCTAAACAACTGGTTGGATATCGGTGAAAGGTAAATAATAATCAACACAAGATAATGATCGCCAATATAACGTTGAATCAAGATAAAGTTGAATTTTGTAAGGTTATTCCCCAAAACGGAAAAACCCATACGAATAGCTGAAATGCCCCAGTGATTAAAGGTCTCTAAATTTTCCCATGGAGAGTTAAACCATGAATAACAAATTACGGATTACTTGCTTATCATTAATCCTATTTCAAATAACAATTTTCTATTCTCCTGCGCTCCGAGCTGAGGATGCCCAGCGGCAAGCGACTGGAAACCTACCATCGAATGCTATTAAACCGAATGAAATTTCGAAAATGGAATTATATCCGGGCAAGATCACCTTGAACGGTATTGATGAAGCAGCACAATTGATAGTAACGGCATTTGGGACCGATGGCCGCTTATACGATTTAACGGGAGAAGTCCAGTACCAATTGATTCCTGAAGCTCCCAAAAGCACTGATTCGACCAGAACCCAGGGTGCAGTTGTCGCACAAATTTTAACGAATGGCCGAGTTCTTCCTTTGGCAAACGGTTCAGGAAAGATTCTCGCCACTTATGGGGACAAGATAGCATCGATTCCCATTGAAGTTAACCACATGACCGAAAATTTACCGATCAATTTTGCGAATCAGGTGGTTCCAGTTTTTACGAAACTAACTTGTAATAGCGGTGGTTGCCATGGCAAGGCCAGTGGTCAAAACGGCTTTAAACTTTCGCTTCTCGGCTTCGAACCAGAAACCGATTTTACGGCATTAGTGAAAGAAGGTCGCGGTCGTCGATTAATGCCCTCTTCTCCAGAAAATAGCCTACTGTTAGTAAAAGCGGTGGGTGCCGTGGCTCACGGTGGCGGCAAAAAGATGGAAAAAGATTCTGATGAATACAAATTAGTTCGGCGCTGGATTGCTGCGGGTATGCCTTATGGCAAACCGACCGATCCCACGGTTACCAAAATCTCTATTTATCCGGATCACCGCATCATGCCAACAATGGCCAAACAGCAGTTCGCGGTGTACGCCCATTATTCGGATGGCACTATTTTGGACATCACTCGCCGAGCACAGTATGAAAGTAACGATCAAGAAATTGCCATCGTCGATACCACCGGGTTGGTCCGCACGCTAAATCTCAGTGGCGAAGCAGCAATCATGGCTCGTTATCAAGGGAAGGTTGCGACATTCCGAGCAACGGTTCCTCAAAAACTCAAAACCCCTAATTGGACATTCAAGGAACAGACTATCGTCGATCGGTTCACCGCCAAAAAATGGCGTGAACTCAATTTAGTTCCTTCAGATCTTGCTTCCGATGAAAATTTCATTCGCCGAGTTTATCTGGATGTAACAGGTACCCTGCCAACTCCTAAACAAGTAGAAGATTTTGTCAACGATAAACAAGCAAACAAACGGGATCAATTGGTAGATCGGCTTGTCGATTCCAATGAATATGCCTACTATTTCGCCAACAAATGGGCTGATATTCTTCGAGTCAAACGTGGCCAGGGGGGCCAGAATATGAACCGAGCTGAAGGAACTTTCGCCTTCCATGCTTGGATTAAAGAATCGATCACCAACGACAAACCATACGATGAATTTGTTCGAGAGATCTTACTTGCTACTGGCGATGTGCAAAAATCCCCTCCCTCGGTATGGTACCAAGACTTGCAGAAGCCAGAGCAATTTGTCGACGATACCGCTCAGGTCTTTCTGGGATTACGTATTGCTTGCGCAAACTGCCACCATCATCCATACGAAAAATGGAGCCAGGACGATTACTGGGGTATGGCCAGCTTTTTTGCTCGTGTTTCTAAGAAAGTGATTCAGGTTCCCACAACCACTCAGCAGATCAATCGCATGATTGTCTACACCCGCTCGGATGGCAATGTGATCAACAAACGGACCAATAAGGTTGCTGCGACTCGGGCACTGGATGGTCCCGATATGAATATCCCTGCCGATGAAGATCCGCGCGAAGCTTTAGTCAACTGGATGACCGATCCAAAAAATCCATTCTTTGCCAAAGCCGTCGCTAACCGATACTGGGCACATTTCTTTGGACGCGGGATTGTTGATCCTCTTGATGATATGCGTATTACCAACCCTCCTTCGAACCCAGAATTGCTCGATACGCTCGCCAAAGAATTGATCGATCATAAATATAGTCTTAAACATATGGTTAAGGTCATTTGCAAGAGCAGAACTTATCAACTCAGCGCTGTTCCCAATTCGTTCAATCAAAACGACAAACAGACTTATGCACGGTATTATCCAAAACGTCTCTCGGCAGAAGTCCTCCTCGATGCGATTTCCGAAGTTACTGCTAGCCCAACTCAGTTCAACGGACTCCCTACGGATAAGTTTGCACCCAATCGTGCTCTGAAACTTCCGGATGAATCGTTCTCCTCTTACTTCCTGGATGTCTTTGGTCGCCCTCAGCGAATTAGTGCTTGTGAATGCGAACGAGTCAACGAAGCGAATCTAGCACAGGCTTTGCACCTTTTGAATTCCGATGAGGTTCAAAACAAATTGGCTAGAGCCAACTCTCGATCCGATATGCTGGTAAAAGATAAACGTTCCGATCAAGAAAAAGTTCAGGAACTATTTCTCTGGGCCTTCGCTCGCAAACCTTCTTCAGCAGATTTAGATGCAGCATTGAGTCATCTGAAGAAACATGAAAAAGATAAAAAACAGGCTTACGAAAATATTATCTGGGCTTTGATTAACACCAAAGAGTTCCTCTTTAATCAGTAAGAATCTCAGATATACTTAACCAAGTAAATTTACTCTCGGAATTGCTCTTTTCAAGAATAGCAATTCCGAGAGTTTTTTTATGCTCGGATTTGACCAAGATTTGACCTTGATCAAAATTTGGAATAGAGGCAAGCTCTCCTCCAAGCGTGGTCAGCAGCAATGAAAAACTAACCGGTTCGATAGATGATCCTGATCCTCGTGCACTCGCTGCCATCAAACATTTTTTCGAATGGATCGCTAACAAGAAAAAAGTCTGAGGGCCTCCTTATTTTGGAATTTTCATCCATCCTATTTTTTCGGTAGGAGGTTTTTTCGAATCGTATCCATAAAGCTTTCTGATTCGGATAGATTACCTGCGATTTTTTTCTCTAGAAGATCGATCCCTTGCATGGCACCCTGCCGAGCTGCAACAGGGAGGTTCTTGATCGATTGAAGGATCGATTTTGCTTGTTGCAAATCTTTGTTGGCTTGGTCCTTCAATAATTCTCTTGAAAGAAAGGATAACATAGGCTGATCTAAGCTATCCAAACCGCGTTGGACCAGAACCAGTGCTTCTAAACGTGACAGCTCGTTGGTGGTCTCGGTCATCCAATCTGGGCGTGAGTGATCTTTCAAATAAATCTGACAATTATTGAGAGCGTTGCGGATTTTGGCAAGGGCTAGTTTATAATTCTTCTTCTGGCCAGCGAGATAGATGGCCTCTAAGCGCAGTAAATTCACTTGGAACGTCAATTTTTCCTCTAAATTTTGAGTCTGTTTAACAATCTTATCGGCCAGAGAGGATGTTATCTGCAACTGGTTTTCAATCGATTTATTGGCAGTCAAAAGAGTATTCATATCTAAACAATCGATCTCGAACAATAATTCTTGATATCGACTCTCTCCAGGAATCAACTGAATTAACCGATTACATTCCAGCCTAGCATCGGAGCAAGCTAAATGAGCCGATTCGAGATAAGAACTTATTTTCGATTGCGGGAATTGTTCCAATAACAGTTCTGCTTCGCTAATCCGCAAACAGATCGCACGATAACGATCCCCAATATCCCGATCAGAAAATTGAGCAAAACGGTTGAGATAGGTATTGTATTCGAAAGCCCAATTCTTCAATTTTTCTGGGGTAGAACTATTACCCTCGGTGAGAATCATCGAATAGAGAATCTCCGCTTGTTCGATGCAAGCAGAAGCTTCCATCGAAAACGGATCTACATCCCATGATTTTGCCAAAATTTCAGTTAATTGCTCATTAGCTTTATGCAAATAGACTTGAGCGCTGGGCAGTAGTCTTTCTTGCTGATTCAGCAATTCGAATTGTCTATGCAGACAACGCGCCAGGGAAAATTTTCTTTCGAAGTCTAGTTGACCATTGGGATTTTGAATAGAAAAAATCTCCTTGGCTTCCTGCAAATGTTTTCTAGCAGCAGGGATTAATTGTAAGGAGTTTTCTAACTCGGCGAGGATAAGCTTGAAATCGGCCTGAAAAAATCGATAAATCGGTTTAGCCTCCGCTGTTATCTCTTTTTCTTCTTTCTCGAAATGACGATCGATTTCAACTGCTTGCCGGCATAATAATTCACGATGCTGTTTGGATATGCTCGTCTTCGCCTTGACAAAACGATTGCCCAGATCGATATTGCGTTCGATCAGAATCATCATCTTGACCAAATTAGCTAAACTGATCACCGATTTTTCCGCGGATTTGAAGCCGAAATTAAAGCGGTTTACCGGGAACGACCCCCCTTTTTTCAAAAATGGCTCTAAGCGATCATAGGCCAGTTGTAAATAGGGCAAAGCTTCGCTGTCACGACCGGCTTTGTAATAGGCTTCGCCCAAAGCTTGATCGACAATGGCTACTGCATAATTAAATTCATCCGCTGACAGCGGCATCTGCCCCAGCTGAACACCTCCTCCTGACCTATCTGATTTTGGAGCTTCCGTGTTCAGAGTATTTTTTTCAATTTTTTCTGGATCTGTTGCCGTTGCTAGAGATTGCAAGAGTGATTTTGCTTTTTTGAAATCGGTAAAGACCGATTCCGGGATTTGTGCAAGAAAAAGCTTGAGGCTCCCTCGGCGAAAATAGGCCAAGGCAAGCTCAATTCGGGTTTCAGATTTGTTTATATTATCCTCGATATAGCGGGTATAATGATCGGCCACCTCCGTCAAAACCGCAGCGCGAATCGGTGCCGTGGTTTTCGCATCCCCCCAACCTCGGCTCATGATCTTGGCGGCAATCTCGAGTAAACTGCGATCAACCTCCTCAAAATTCTTTTGTTCTAATCGATAGGAACTCTTCAACTGTTGATAACTATTCTCTAGATCTTTATTCGCCTGTGTAATTTTTAGCTGTGAATTCTCCAGGTCTTGATTGATTTTAGATAGTTCTATATAACTATTTCGCATTTGCAGTGCAAGTATAACACCACTTGCCAAAGCGATGCCGCTCATTCCCAGAGCAGAGGCTACCAGGGTACGATGTCTTTTAACCCAGCGCCGGGATCGAACCGCAAACGGTTCGCGATATACTTCAACGGGTTCATCGGCCAACCAGCATTCCAGATCATGAGCAAAATCTGCAACAGTGGGATAGCGCTGGCTTGGCGAAAGAGACATTGCCTTTAAACAAATCGCCACCAGCGCTGAAGGGGTTTTAAAGGCGGGATGGTTGCGAGTTTGTTGTTCCGGAGGCACGATATTCCCTTGTTTCACCTCTTCAACAATAGCATGATCTGTAGAACCTCGATACGGAATCGTTCCCGTGAGGATTTTGTATAAAATGGCACCCAAGCTAAACTGGTCCGATAATTCTGTCAATTCCCCCCGGGCTTGTGCTTGTTCCGGACTCATATAGGCTGGGGATCCTTTCCAGTAGCCGATTTGTGAACGCTCCACCTCTGTTTTGATCGGTAAATGGGAAAAATAGTCGCCTTTGTTGGAATGAGACTCTTCTGAACCGAGCGATTCTTGCACAGAGTAGTCCTGTCCTGAAAGATTTCGAGAATCGTCCTTATCCTGTTTTTTTGTCTCGCGTGTGGCTTCTTTCGTCTTGTTTTCGACTTGGTTGCTAGAATCAGAATCGGATTCAGAGAGGATAGAAACCGCCCCTTTACTTCTGGCATTTATCTTTAGCGACAGAGTCGATAAACCAAACGTTGAAACTTGTTCTGGAAACGAACCAGATGGTAATGATAATGGTAAAGATGATGGTGATGATAGGTGGGAGGATTCTGCTTTGGCGAGAGACTTCCCCGTCTGCTTGTTACTATTGTTTACTGGAACTGGGGTAGCTAACCCCCAGTCTAATACGCGCACCTCCCCATCGGTGCTGAGGAGAATGTTTGCAGGTTTCAAATCACGATGAATAATCCCTTGCTGATGAGCAACGGAAACAATTGAACAGATACGCAACAGATTGCGCAACAATCGCTGAAATTCAATTACTTTCTGGCCAGGTTGTTTATTATTTTCAATATTATTTTGATGAAAATCGTCTATCGCCTCATGGAGGGTTTTGCCACGAATGTAACTCATTACATAATAAGGTCTTCCATCTTGGCATTGGCCAAAATCGTGAATCGGTACTACCCCTGTGGTATTTAACTTGGAGGTGATTTCTGCTTCTCGTAAAAACCGTTTGGTCTCTTTTTCATCGAGAGCGACCAATTTTTTCATCACTTTAATGGCGACGACCCGATGAAATTTTTTATCTTCTGCTAAATAGACATCCCCCAATCCCCCCGCAGCTAAATGAGACAAGCCCCGATACGGCTCTTGAAATAAGGGAATTGGCGGCGTTTTTTCATTCTCCTCTTCGGGATTTAGGGACTTTTCCACACTCCCACGTTTCGCTAGACTTGCTTTCAATAGATCGAGCAGATCCGAACAATTCGCTCGGGCACAAGCTTCCTCGGTTGTAATGGCTTGGCCACTTTCCAGTGCCTCATCAAACAATTGAATCGCTTTTTTAACTCGTAGCAAATCCCCTTTTTTCATATCTTTTCTCTCTGAATTTGCTTTTGTTTTTTCATCAGTTAACTTACATTTTTGCTCGTTATTTCCAATCACCCCTGATAAAGATTTTACTTGAACCGCACAGAATATTCATATTGAATCGAATGATTTTTCGGCTCACCAAATAAAAGATCTTGAATCGATCGAGTTTTTAAGATGATCACAATCGACATGAATAGGACCAATAAAACTATTTTAATCGCGTTTTTCATCACTTTTCTCCCAAAAATGATTTTCACCATTCTATTTTATGATCATTTTTCCCGTAATATCTAGAGCGGAATTCACTAAGCTCTGTAGTGCAAAAATGGGCCGATTTTCTATTCTTGAATAGAATCTGAGCATTGAATCGATCCCCTTTCTAAGAAAACCAGAGTTTTAGAGTAACCGATTTCGATGCGATTTGCCTCTGGCAATTATGCTCGCCTATAAATGAGAAATAATCTACAAAAAGTCTAAATGAATTCTGAGAACTTAATTCTATGAACCCGGAAGCGAAACTAACGATCTATTATGATGGTTTATGCCATTTGTGCTCACGAGAAATCGAACATTATCGACAGCGCATGAATCGTATTCCGCATCCAGAAACCGTTTCATTTGTGGATATTACTTTGCCAGATTTTAATCCGGTACAGGAAGGGATCGATCCCGAAATGGTTCACCGCACCATGCATGTCAAAGAGAATAATCAGATTATTACCGGCGTTGATGCTTTTTTAACGATCTGGCGATATATTCCAGGCTATCGCTGGCTCTATCATATAGTTCGTTTACCCATCCTTTATACCCTCTCCAAAATGAGCTATGCCCTCTTTGCCCGAATTAGACCACTCTTGCCCAAGAAAGTTCGAAAATCCTGCGATTCAGGGATCTGTAACCCTTAAGAGAAATAATCTTTTATTGAGTAAACGGAGAAGAACCACTTCGACGATCTGCTCATTTGGTAAAGTTCTAATCCCCTTCGCTGAAAGTCAAAAACATGAAGATGGGGCGGTATTCGGAATAACAATAAGGGAAATCGATTCTCGGTGGACACTTGATCGATCAGATAATTCGTAGATTGTTAATAGATCAAATCGTGGGAAATAAAGAAGTTTTAGAGGGTGAATAGACAATTTTTTTACATATTAAGTACAATAAGATATTGGAAATAAGAGATAGGAGACTAAACAGAAGATCGGACCGTCTAGACTATAGTCTATCTTGAGGGGATTGGATTTTCGTTGGGAATAGATAAATCGAAAGCTTTTTTTAGCGATGAGAAGAAGAAAAGAAAGAACATGAATTATGGCGAAATCAACCGAAAAGCAAACGATTCTCGATTTATTGATTCCTGCCATTGCCCCTGCATTAATCATCGGATTGATTGGTAGCTTGATTATTTTTTTGGGGACGGTGTTTTATTCCGGAGACTATCAAGGCCGACTAAATCATACCCTGTTCTTCTTTTCGATCGGGATTGTGTTGGTTGCTCGAATCTCGATTGTCGTAGATCGCGAACGTTCACGCTATTATGGCATGGTTCTGGGTCTAGTAACTTGGGTCGCTTTGGGGGCATTTGTAAAATTCCCTGAAGATAGTTCTATTAGTCGATTCAGTGGGGTTATCAATGCGTTTCTCATTTTACTGGCTTGGTGGTGTGCCTATCAATTAACATGGGATTGCACCTTCGTTGATGAAGAACGACCTGCTTCGAGCCAAGGATTGTTAGCTGTAGCAAAACTGGATCCAAGTGATGAATATCAAGAACGATTCAATCCGGAAAATAGCGCGGATAAGTATCGTTCTAAAAAAGAAAAACGAAAATCTGGCAAAGGCAAAAAAAAGAAAGACAAGAAAAGTTTTATCGCTCGCTGGTATCTCTATCAAAAAAATAAGGAAAAAAGACCGTTTTCGCCCGGTTTGACCGTTATCTATTTTTCCTTAGCGGCATTGCCCATTTTTGGATTGGGCCAGTCTCTGATACCGAGTGAAGATTCCGAACACCGCGTTGCGAGTTTCTGGTTGGCATTGATTTATATCTCTTGCGCGTTGGGTCTTTTGCTAACTACTAGTTTTCTCGGGATGCGGCATTATTTACGCAAACGGCAGACGCAGATGCCGTTAAGCATGACGACTCATTGGTTAATGCGCGGGGCAATTTTGTTGGCAGCTATTGTAGGTGTTGCTGCAATCTTACCGCGACCATATCCAGAGGTTTCTCTCTTCAATGCTAGTAAAGGTGGTTCCTCGAATCGCCAAGCATCGAAATATGCGCAACTTAAAGATAGTAGTGGGAAAGAGGAAGGGGCAGCAGGAGAACAAACTCAGAAAGGGGATGGCCCGAATCAAGCTAAAAACGGAGAACCGAGTAGCTCCGGTAAAGGCAATAATAAAGATGGTAGTGGCAATCAAAAAAGCAAAAATGGCCAATCCTCCGCCGGAAAAAAATCGAATGATAATCAGAATAATGGGCGCCAGAATCAGCAAGGGAATGACAAAGATCAAAATAAAAAAGGAGCCAATAATTCAGATCAAGATCAAAAGGACAATTCTTCAAATACACAATCAGGGGATCAGAATAAAAAAAAGGAAGGGGATAACAGCAACCAAACCAACAGGAACAAATCTTCTTCCAATCCCCGCTCAGGACAAAAAGGGTCTAGTAGTTCTGAAGATCCACTAAAAAAATTCCAATCAAGCGGTATTGGCAAGCTATTTTCCATGATCGCGAAAATCTTGAAATGGGTGATCATGATTGGCTTGGTGCTCATTTTTGTTTTACTTTTGCTCCGGGGAACATTGCCGAATTTGCTAGAGTTATTCCCAGGGTTAAAAAAACTTCTGGATTGGATCAATCGGCTTTTTGAACGTCTATTTGGCACTAAAGCTGAAAAGCCGCAATCAGAACCCGTGCGTGAGATAGTTCAAACTCGCTCGTTTACTAGTTTTCGGAATCCATTCACCTCTGGAGAAGCGGAGCGGCAGTCGTTAGAGGATTTGATTGAATACAGTTTTGCAGCTCTACAAGCTTGGTCTGCCGATGCGGGGGAAGCTTATCTCGAAGAAGAAACACCAAGTGAGTTTGCGCGCCGATTGACTAAAGATCATCCTCTCATGCAAAACGATATTGTTCGATTGGGGACATTGGTTTCGCGCAATGCCTATGCTGCGGGGGATTTACCCTCTTCGTCGATGCAAATTTTGGAAAAATTCTGGGATCGGCTTCTGGATGTTCCCATGCCACGCCCTAAAGCCCCCGCACAAAATTCCGAATCCGAGGTTCTCGTTACTCGGTAAGGATTGTCATCGAAATCTGCTTTGAATAATCTGCCTTTCGAGTTTATAAAATATAGCTCTGCTTCGAAAATCATTGCGTATTTTTTTTCGGGAATCAACAGCAAAAAGAATCGAAGAACTTTAGTTGAACAAATCACCTATGCAATGGATGGGGACTCAAAACCTATTTTGACCAAAGAAATTTTTTACAGAAATTCACCTTATAGAGACAAACCAGGCAAAAACCGAATAAAATTCAGATGAAAATATTCATTTACTAATCGAAAAAATGATGAATCTGGACCAGATTTCCTTGATTTCATCTTGCAGGAGCAGAGATTTTTCTTGATAATACTGATATAACCATCATAGCCAAATCTGTAAGGGAAAGGATACAAATGAAAAACTTCCGTTGGTTGAGGAATGGTGCGTCTATCCTAATGTTATTATTGGTGAATCGTTACGGGCAAGCGCCCGGACAATCACCCGGACAATCACCCGGACATAAGCAATCGCCATCTTTTCCCTCCAATATCCCTGTCTATTCTCCCGTAAGTTCTTCATTAAATTATCCATTAAATTCTCCAGTAAGTTCTTCCTCTGTTCAGAAAAAGCAAGACAGCGACTTGGAGACTGCCAAGTTAAAAAAAAGGGAGTTCCTGGAATTATCTGCGAAGTCTAATTATCAGATAGGGAATGCAAATGAAAAGTGGAAATGGTCGATTTCTAACAACACGTCATTGATTCACTCCGCTAGATTTGAGCAAATGGGATCAGATCAACAGATAAGTTTAGCTAAATACGATTTCACTCAACCGTTATTCGGAACTCATCAATTTGGCCCACCTAACTTTACCACAGTCAAGTATACTGATTCCACTGTTTGTCGAAATAATCTGAATGATATGGACTTCGCTCACAATATTACCAATCCAGGAGATGAACTTTTTGATCTTTTAGCCAATGATCCAAAAAAGCTAGAATTCGTAACCAGCTTTAATGCTTTTTTACCAGGTGGTTTACGATTTTTCCCCGCGCATCCCGTGGTAGGACCGCGTTTCCCTTTTAATGCTGGATTTCCTGCTTTTGGCAGGCCATTCTTCGCTGGTAATGCTTTCTTTGGCAATCCATTTTTTGGGGGCTTTGGCAATCCGTTTTTTGGAGGCTTTGGTGGTTTTGGCAATCCTTTTTTGGGTGGCTTCGGCGGCTTTGGCAATCCGTTTTTTGGAGGCTTTGGTGGTTTTGGCAATCCCTTCTTGGGTGGCTTCGGCGGCTTTGGTAATCCGTTTATAGGGGGCTTTGGTGGTTTTGGCAATCCTTTTTTTGGGGGCTTTGGCGGTGTTAATAATATCAATATTGTCGTTAATCCCGTTCAGCGACCGCTAGTCATTCAGCCTACGCCCCCTGTAGCACAACCGCCGATTCAAATTGTTATGAATGCCCCAGGCAATGTTATAATTCAACCTGGAATCCCAATCAATCCGGGGGAATTTATCATCATTCAACCCAAACCACCAAATCAAGCGAATCAGCCTAATTTGCCAAAACTTAATAATCCAATACCAGAACTCCCCAAACTACCCGAAGGGAATCTACCCAAATTTCCTATAGTTCCCAAGCAGCCCAACGATCTAAAAATGCCTAAGATAGAAAAGGCCCCGGAAGTAAAAATAGAGATACCCAAAAAGAAGTTAGAAGTAAAAAAAGAAGGCCCAGGTGGCAATCTCCTTTCGGAAGTGGCTCAAGCCAACCCGATTGAGGAATCTAAACGATTGCAGCAGCTCGGGTTAGATGCTTTTGAAGAACATCAGTTTGGTAAAGCCTTAGAACGGTTGAAGCAAGCGGTTCGTATAGCTCCCGACCAAGGAGATAATTATTTTTTATTAGCAGAAGCACAATTTGCTTGCGAAAAATACCGCGAAGCGGTTGCTACTATTAACAAAGGCTTGAAGGTCCAGAAAAATTGGCCGAAAACGAGATTTTCCCCGCGCCAACTTTACGGTGTCCAACAATTTGTTTTTGAAGATCAACTAATGGCCTTAGAAAAATTGGTGAAAGAATCTCCCAAAGATAGTATCCTAGAATTCCTCTATGCCTATCATCTCTGGTTTGAGGGGAAGCAAAAAGAGGCTAAAGTTCATTTTGAGAAGTTGATTAGCCAAAACAAAGATGATGAAAATGTTCTCTATTTTCTAAAATAAAACTTTGAAATATGTTCAGGAACCAAATCGAGTTTTCTTTACTATAATCTAAACTTGATAACGGAAATATTCGAGAGAACGAACTATAAATCGTTTAATCGATAGATTAAGAATACGGTTAAATTAAGCTAGACTACTTAGGATTGGCGATGGAAATACTAAACAATGAGAAAAACAAATACCAATCCAAAAGCGAATGAGAAGATGAGTCAAGAAAAGGATTGAAAAACAATATAAACATGTATAACGAAAGGAAGCAAAAGAGCACCGGCGAAAAGCGGGCAGTTAACCAGCAAATCTGGAGAATAATTCATCGATGCTATTAATGTCATGCAAGGGATTGACGAGGGCTTTTGATCGTGGCACTTTATTCGAAAACCTCAGTTTTGAGCTATATCATGGAGAGCGTGTTGGGATAGTTGGTCCCAATGGAGTTGGCAAAACCACGCTCATGAAAATTTTAGCTGGTGAAGATCAGCCCGATCGCGGGGAAGTTCAGCTCCATGCCGGGGCGCGATCGGTATTGCTCAGACAACAAGCGAATTTCTCTTCGGATCAAACACTTTTTGCGGAAGCAAAATCGGCCTTCAATCGATTGCTGGAAGCTCAAGATGAATTGGTCCGCGTTGCGGATGAGATATCGCATACCACCGATCCCATTTTGCTCAAATCCCTCAGCGCCAGATTCGATCGTTTAACAGAACTATTGCATCATCAGGATGCCTATACCCTGGATCATCGAATTGAAGAGGTGCTGTGCGGTTTGGGATTCAAACCGGAAGATTACGATCGTCCGGTCGTATCGTTTTCGGGCGGGCAGCAAAGACGATTACTATTGGCAATTCTGCTCTTATCCAGCCCGGATATCATGTTACTGGATGAACCAAGCAATCATCTAGATATAGAAACAACGCGCTGGTTGGAATCGTATTTGGCGCAACAATCTCAAGCAATGTTTATTGTGAGTCATGATCGCTATTTTCTCAACAAAGTGGTAACCAAAATATTTGAGTTATCTCCCCAACGCATGGTATCCTATCCCGGCAATTTCGATCAATATGTCAAGCTGAGACAAGAAAGATTTGAACAGGAACAAAAAACCTATCTGGCACAGAAAGAGTATATCGAAAAGCAGGAGGAGATCATTCGCCGAGTGCATTATGGGCAGCTTGCAAAAATGGCGCAATCTCGGCAAAAAGCGCTGGATAAGCTCGAAGTGGTAGAAGCCCCCGTGATGATCACCGCTCCAAAGATGCAATTTGAAAAAGTAATCCGAGCAGGTGATATTATCATTCAGGCCGAAGATATAAGTAAAAGTTTTGGAGATAAAGAACTATTCAAAAATCTCTCTTTTACGTTAGAACGCGGGAAAAAACTGGGGATTATCGGTCCGAATGGCGTTGGAAAAACAACTTTATTAAAGATCATTTTGGGCCAAGAAGATGCTACCAGTGGTAAGCTGACTCACGGCCAATTGCTGGAATTTGGTTATTTGGATCAGCATTTGCATAAGTTGGATGAAAATAAATCGGTCATCCGCGCTATTTGGCCAGAACCAGATCCGAGCTTGACAGAACAGCGAATGCGTGATTTGCTAGGACGCTTTGGCTTAGCTGGTAAAATAGTTGAACAGCCCGTGCGAGAATTGAGCGGGGGAGAACGCAGCCGAGCAGCCTTGGCTAGTTTAGTGGTGCAAGGTGCCAATGTTCTCATCCTGGATGAACCTACGAACCATCTAGATATCTGGGCTAGCGAGGCTCTAGAAGAGGCCTTAAAAGAATTCGATGGCACAGTTATTGTCGTCAGCCATGATCGTTATTTCTTGAATAGAATTATTGATCTGCTGATCGTTCTCGAACCTGGCCGAACGGAAGTAGTTTATGGAAATTACTCTACTTATGAATTACTTCGAGAAGCTCGATTATTGGCACAAAAAGAGGAAAAACTAGGCAAACCCCAAAAAAATCAGAAAAGCGATAAAAAAGGGGATAAGATTTCCTCGGATTCGATGGGAGAGAAAAATAGCTCCTCCGAATTGATAAATCCTTCGAATAGTGGAACCAACAAACCTCCAAAACGAAAGCGGCGATTCCCATACCGTAAAGTTGCCGATATCGAAAAAGAAATCGCCGAAAAAGAGGAATTAGCAGCTAAATTGGAAGGGGATATGGTCGATCCGGAAATCTATCGGAATCATGTAAAATTAAATGAGACCATGAATCTGCTAGAAGATACCAAAAATCAAATCGCTCAGCTTTATGAACACTGGGAAGAAGCAAGTGAATTGAATTGATTGTTATTGGAAATAATCGATTGTAGATTCCGAGAGATCAAGTGAATTGATAAGATGAGTGAATTGATAAGAAAGTTATAATCAAGAATTAAATCAGCAATACGAAAGGTTGGCTGAAAAAAATCAAAATTGTTTCAAAGCGATTTATAATCAATCCTTGGAAGTAATCGATAGCCATGCGGGTAATCGATTACAAATTCGATCTTTATCCGTTGACAGGATGTTCAACGAGATTGAGTGAAATTCAAAATCGGAGAGTTAGGAGAACTCGAATGACTAGACCAGCTATATCTGCAACTACTTCATCTATACCTACTTCGTCTACACCTAGTTCATCTGCACTAGCCACTTTCACCATCCCCAAAGCTCCTCATGCAAATGATACTCTTTCGATAGGGTCAAGCGCTTCCAGGGAAAATAGAAAAATTCCTGGGCAGGTTAGTAGTAATCAAGCTGCAAAAAGCAAATCAGGAACCTCCTATGAAGTTCTCCAAAATTTGAAGTTGTTTGCTAAGCTGTGTTCGGAAGTTATTCGCTTATCAGACTATTTCGAACGACCTCAACCACGGATTACTTCGTTAGTAAGCTCAGAATTAAGCTCCGATCCGATGTCTGGTAAAATGAAATGGGACTTTCGACAGGAATCTAGTTTAGGTACATCAAACAGTTCAAAGTCCCAATCAGATCAATTAATCTCTTCGAATCGGCTCGATCTCCAGACTTCGATAAACAGCGCGAAGATGGAACAAGCGAGCGCTGGGCAACACCAGATGTATCCTCACCATAAATATTCTGAGGGGTTCGACGATCAATTGGAGGCAATCAGCAGAAAAAAACCGAAATTATTTGCCGCCTATCAGCAATTCTTGGTAGCAGGGGCAGAAATTCGTGATGAACTTTTTCGGTCGCGCTTATCTCGTCGTATTGCCCGAAGCTTAGCCTATTTTCCCGCGATGATCAAAAGTCTGGTTTGGTTCGATCCGATCGCCAACCAGATCGATCAGTTGCTCCAATTGACCGATGATTGGCCTGTTACGGTTATCCTACCCAAACAAAAAGTGAGTTTCAAAGTTCTGTTGCACGGGGTGGAAAATTGTCGCCAGATGCAGATCCTTCTCTTAGATGCTTTAAAACAAGAAGGCATAGAAGATATGGGACTGCTCCCAGGAATCGAATGGGTCAATTATTATAAAGGCGAAGGACAAGAACCGGAGCAATCCGGTTCGAAAGAACATGGTGGATTCTATCACTACCGATCGGGAACTACAGATACGATCGATTTAAGTCGACCAGAGCAAAGCCGCTTCTGGATCTGGAGCAATCAATCGCCACGAAATTTGCTTACGCCCTTGAAAGAATGGCAAATCGTTCTTGGTCCATCTAGTCCCGCTCTGACCGAAGAATCGTCTAGAATCTTTCCTGGCCTAGAAAGCACCATCGAAATTTGCGAAAAGGTCTTGCTTTAGTTCATCGAGAATCGTGCTGATGGGATTGAACAAAAGGAGCGATCACATGCCGATTTTTTTGGCTAACTCAGCTTATGATTTAGTAACCCATCCCATCACTCTTGTATCTTTGGGCAGTGCGGTGGGAGGCAATTTGCGTTATTATCTTGGCCGCTGGATCGACCAGCAAGGCTGGCCTTGGGGGTTCCCTTGGGGAACTCTTGTTATCAATGTCTCTGGCTCATTTCTTCTCGGTTTTCTAGCGATCATCTTTCTGGAACGCCTTTTACCCCCTCGGCGCGAACTTTATCTTTTACTTGGAACCGGTTTTTGTGGCGGCTATACCACCTTCTCCACTTTTGAATGGGAAACATATAAACTAATCCGAGAACAAAATTATCTGGCCGCAGGTGGCAATATTTTTTTGAGTGTTCTTTTGGGGTTGATTGGTGTTATCGCTGGCGTTCTGCTCGCGCTGTCTATTTTTGGCAGAAGATAATCGATTATTCCTCGATCGCTATCAACTCCGTCACACGACCCAGATACCACCGCTATACTTTCTTCGCTGGAGTATTCGAATATGAAATGGCAAACTGTTACCGCCAAAAAATTGATCTTCTATTGCGATTCCACACAAAAAATACATCACCAACTGCTTTATGCCAAAATTATCGAAGAGTGCCTGCATCAAGGGATCGCAGGGGCTAGTGTGGTGCAATGTGTTGCCGGTTATGGGAAACATGCCACTCTGCATACCACTCATCTCTTTTCCCTCAGTGAAAATCTGCCGATACGGATCGAAATTATCGAGACCGAACAACACTATTCCAAAGCTCTGGAAATACTTGTTCCGTATTCCTCTTTTGGCTTATTGACCATAGAAGATGTTCAAATCGTGCAAATCGAAAAAGAAGAATCTGGTTCTTGATTCCATGAATCGATTGAAATAAACGATCCATCCGCGCACATCGTAAGTTCTCTATAGATCGGATTTTAGGACTAAATCCCTTAGGATTTATGAATTGGGTGGCATTTCTAACCGATTCAAGGAACCTCGAACTTTTCAGCGAATTCCAAGTTTTTCTAGAAATTCTTCTTTCTGCTATTGACAGAGTAGGAAAAAAGCGGGATAATACCTATGTCTTAAGTTTTTAGGCTTTAAGACTTGAAGTCCCTCCGCAAAATATTAAAAAGAAAACTTTCGAAGAAGAGCTTCGAAGAAAGGAGAGAAGAAATGGAAGATTTGCCATCTCCCACCGTTCGAGAATTGGAAATTCTCAAAGTATTGTGGGAAAAAGGGCCTAGTAGTGTTCGCTTGGTACACGAAGAGTTGAACCAGGATGGAGCAGAAGATTTGGCCTACAACACCGTTCAAACCCTTTTACGGGTGATGGAAAACAAAGAATTGGTTTCGCATCACGTAGAAGGAAGAACTTTTATCTATACCCCCAATTTTTCTCGTGAAGAATCGGCGTCGCGATTTCTGGATCGAGTTTTTGATGGTGCAGCATCTCAGTTGGTGATGAGCTTGCTTAAAGCAGAAAAAATTCCGCCAGAAGAGTTGAATCAACTTCATCAATTAATTGAACAGGCAAAGGCGAAACAGCAACAACTCCGTTCTAAGGGGAGGTAAGCATGATCCTCATTGCAACTGTGGAGATACAAGAATGGGCCTTGAGAACGGTACTGGCAGGGGGAATCGTCCTGACTCTATCGATCCTCTTAAGGGGTTGGTTAAGTAACCCAACGGACCGGTTACGAGTGGCATTTTGGTGCGTTATTACTTTGCTGATCATTCCGGTCTGCGCTCTTTTACCGCGCTGGTTTACTTTAGCGGGCGATCCGTATTCAGCAACAGCAAAAACAGATAACTATTTGAACGAAGATAAATTTGTGGATAGCAGCGCGACAGAAGTCGATCTGGCTAGGGAGACCAGCTCGGGTTCCATGGCAAATGCGGGGGGGTCACAGCCCGTATTGATCACTAGTGATGACTATTTGAACATAATTCGCCCTAGTGAGTGGATTGAAAATACCATCAATAAGTTAACTGCCGATTCCTCGGAACTTGCTGCCAATTCCGAAGCGGTCCGTGAACATAAATGGCTCTACTATTTTGGAATTGCTTATATCGCCGGGGCCGGCCTATTTCTGATTTGGTTTATGATAGGTCAAATCGGCCTATACCGCTGGTGGAAACAAGCGCGGAAATTATCGGCGGATCGAGACGAACTATGGAAAGCACTGATACCCGAAGACAAAAAGCGCTTACGTGAACGATTGCAAATCCGAGTGAGTCAGCGCATCAGTTCACCCATTTGCTTTGGTCTTTGGCAGCCAAAGATATTATTGCCAATCGAACTGAATAATCAACTGGGAACAACCGCTTACGAAGAACAACTTCGCTGGGTTATCTGCCATGAATGCCACCATCTGCACAGCGGCGATATTCGTTTTATGTGGCTATTAGGATTATCTCAGTCATTTTATTATTGCTGGTTACGGTTATTTTCCATATTTCGCAAAGGAATTGAACTGGACCAGGAATTGGTTGCGGATCGGTCGACGATTATCCAGACTCATACTCATGAAAAAGGGAATGTGCTGGAATATGCTTCATTTTTATTGAGAATGGCGACTCGTCCAGTAATGGCGACAGGGGTTGTCGGCATGGCGAGCGTCCCATCACAATTATCGAGGAGAATTGATATGTTATTGAATACCCCGCCAACAATGATGCAGGGATCGGGAAGACCGTCGCGGTTTTGCCGATATTTCTGTGCACCGTTATTTTTGTTGTTGGCAATGTTTTTGGGTAGCTTTCGATTTACGCAAAGCGAGGCTTCGGCTCAAACCAATAAACCTGTGCAATTTAGTGGCAGGATCGAGCTTGCCGTTGAAGAATCGGCTCAGAGTAAAATGGCCCACCAGGTTATGGAAGTCTATTTCCATGAACTTTTGAAAGATTTTGCAAAAGTGATTCAACAAAAAGAAAAGGATAAATCATCCAAAGTTGACTTAGCTACTGCCAAAAAGAAATTAGAGGAATATCAAAAATTACTCAAAAATCAAAAGAACGTATCGATCCTCCAATTGGCACAGGGAATTGTTGAAATCGAAAACAGTCGTAAAAAGATTAAAGGGGATGCTAATGTCTTTTACATGACATTCCAGATGCAATCGGATAAAAATGAGCTAGTGAACCGTATAAAACAGCTCGAAGCCGAAATGCAAAAAATAAATTCCGCTATGGCTCAATTACAATCTGCCAAAGATACCGATGTGAAAGATATTTTGCTCATTCTCGAAAAGAAACGAACGAAATTGCAGATGGAGATAAATACGTTGAAATCCAAATCTGCTTCACCTAAAAATAATCAGTCCAAAGGGATCTTTATCCAACAAGACATTTTTGAAACGCAAGCCGAGTTGTTTTTAGGGGATATTGTTTCAGATGATAAAAATAATCCCGCCAAGAAAAACAACGATTCTCAATGGAAACTTAAATTTTTCCCTACCATAATCAAAACTCCAGAAAACCAAGCCAGTTCTGATAAGAAGTCAATGCTGAAAGATAACTTGTTCTTTTATATGGAGGTTCCTGAACCAGATAAGAATAAATCTGGAAATACCTTTTATTTCAAAGCAGTATCAAATAAAGAAGCACTGGCTCATTTGCAGCTGCTCAAAACACGTATTGCCACTCTGGAACAACATGTAAAAACCTCCGAAGCTCATATAGACCAAATTGCTCAAACAATTGCGGGATTAAAACGATATCACTCCTCGGATGCAATCGCTAAACAAATCGCCCAACAGGTTCAATCTCTAGAAAATACTCGATTGAAAATGTTAGAAGAGGTTAAAGCCAAAGCTGAAGAAATTAAAAAATTGCGGATGAGGTTATTATCTTCTCGGCAAGATTCTGTTACAGATTGGGTTGTTATTGATGCTCCTCTCATCACGGCGTATACACCAAGTTTGCATATTTCGCAATTGGGTACGAATGAGACCAAACTCATCGAAAAGAAATTGGCAGCGATTTGCAAACTTAGGGCCGCCCACGCAATCGGAGAAATTGAGTTCTTGGAAGGACAAGTTGACTTGGCCAAAAAACTTCATTCTATACTTCAGAATCTGCACCCTATAAAAAGAGATTTAATCCTTATGAAAGAAATTGACGAGGTGATCAGCTCTGAGGAACTTAAAAAGAATGATTTCAAAGTTTTATCCGTATTACTAAAAAAACAGGCTTGCATGGCCTGCCATGGTCCAGCGGAAAGGAATCAAACAAAATGGAATCTCAAATCCGATAAAGAGAACACAACAATAAAATCGTCAACAACTTACACTACCATATCTGATAAAAACGGAACGGTCACTGTCACTCAGGAAGAAAAAAATCCTATTGCAATCCGAGTTACAAATCCTGGTCAATCACCAAGAATGCCACCCCTTCGAGAAGCTCCGACTTCAAATACCCCACCGCTACCGCCAACAGCTGCTCCAGTTCCTGAAGCTCCTGGTAGCGTGCCAACAATTCGAGTAATTCCGAGTCCTGGAACTCCATCGATATCGTTAACTCCCGATCCACTTCCTGGAGTTCCTGGTAGTGCGACAAAATCTCCACCGCCACTACTACCGCCAACTAATACTGTTCCTACGGGTGTGATAGGTGTCGATTTTTCGATCGATTCCAATTTTATTCCTACGCAAACCACGGATTATATCAAATGGGGAATGAAAGTGGAGAAACCAATTTCGGTTGTGGCAGAACAGTTCGATCTCAAACAGGGAAAAGGGCTGGTGATTATTCAGGTTAAACCGGAATCGAAAGCAGCAAAAGCTGGCTTAAAAGCGAATGATATTGTTTTACGCATCAATAATAAAGAGGTAATCTCGGAACCCAAGAGTTTTCAAGCTCTTGTCGATCAAGCTTCCGGTAAAAAGATCGTCATTCAGCTGATTCGTAAAGGTAAAACAGTCAAAGTAGAATGCAAACCATAAGCATGTTTACGAAAGTATGAGTTTTGCTAGATAGATTCCTCCCCTGAACCAGTTCTTCAAAATCCACAAGCTTTTTGAAAAAGAGGTATCAGGGTAGGAAAAAGTTTATCAGATGAAATCAAAGAGGGGCAAATAATCAAAAAATTGCCCCTCTCTTGCTAGAAGTTTGATTCTAACTTTAATTTGAGAAAGGAGAAAACCTCGAATTTATACATAAAAGAATTATTTATATTTATATATCGAAACGAAAAGCGGTTGATAATTGTTAAAAAATTTATGGCAGAAATGAGCAAACCAATGATTAGCAACGGACGTTTAAAGAATAGAACATGATATTACCCCAAATTCAAGGATGAAAAGATTATATAAGTTATCCAAAACCCACTTTAGTGCATTCTCAGTGCACAATCTGAGCAGATTCATGAAAAAAGGAGAGATAATGGATGTGGAAACTTTTATGTTAGTTCGGAACAATAAGATGGAATTAAATATCCAATCAGTAAAAGGAAATTAAAATTTTAATGCAATGATTCGAAACCTCGATTGCTAAATCTCGATTTCGAGCGGATAAAATTAGATCAAACATTCATTTATTTGAAAAAAAATAATTTTCTTCCCAAAACTGCGCAAGTTAACACGGAAGTGAAGTTTAGTATTAATAGGGTTTAATTTTATAGGAATTAAACAAAATTAAAATTTTCACAAAATCTAATTAAAAAACCTAAACAGAAGATTCTGAAGTTTAGTTGAAAATAAAACAATTGAATTGCACGAAAGGAAATAGAACTATGAAAAATCGATTGATTAAAATAAAATGGGCTTTGTTATTTTTAGGAGTCGGAAGCATATCAACAGCTATGGCATATGGCTTATCTACGACAGTGGTATCAGCTTTGGATAAGATCTCCCAAGATACCCCGCCTTTGGATAAAAAACTGATTCCCGTCAAAGGGGACCAGACAAATCCTCCGAAAGTAGCTCCCGTTACTCGCCCAGAAGATTCGGGAAATCCAAACCCTAAAGATCCCAAAACAGTGACCCCAGAAAAAGGGAAAAATACCGATCTAGAAACTCAGAGGAAGCAGCTCGAGGAAATGATCAAAAAGATGGATTTGAACGATCCACGATATGAAGAAACAATACGAAAATATCACAAAATTATGGATGAAATCGATGCCAAAAATCGCCCGCAGGTTCCACAAAATCAATTTAATCCAGGGTTTGGTGGCTTTGGAGGCCCTGCATTTAATCCCGGCATGATGCCCGGTTTCGGTGGTTTCCCTGCTGATATGGATAAAATGATCCGCGAAATTCAAGAAATGAATCGGCGTCAATTAGAACGATTTCAGCAAATGCAACGAAATGGCGGAATTATCAATTTTATGCCCGGAGATTTTGGTAGAGGATTCCCTTTTGGACAGCCCGGTAATGGCCGATTGGGAATATCGATAGAAACCCCTTCGGAAGTTCTAGTCGATCAGCTAAATTTGCCGCCTCGTACTGGGATGGTTGTTCGTTCCGTTCGTGTAGGTTCTGCTGCCGATAAAGCAGGGCTTAAAACCAATGACATTATCGTGGAAATGAATGGGAAATCGGTGGCGGATGACCCGATTACTTTTTCCCGCACCGTTCAGAATCTTGATCAGAAAGCCCCATTCTCCATGACCATTATTCGCAAAGGAAAACGGGAAAAAGTCGACAATATCAAGCTGCCAGAAATTCCTGTTTTCGATCAACCCAGAGAGATTGGTGGAATTGGCGTTGGTGGTAACAATCTTTTCAATGGTAACAACAATTTGAATCAGGAATCGATTTCTGTTTCCGTCAATAACGACGATTTCGCCATTCATTCCGTCAAAAATGGTGTTCGGATCGATATCAAAGGACACAAAACCGACAATAAAAATGAATTGGATAATGTTTCCATTAAAGATGGAAAGAAATCTTACGATGTCAAAAAGATCGAAGATGTTCCAGAATCATACCGGGACCGAGTCAAGGAACTTTTGAATTCGGTTCAGTAAACTCTGCGTGTTAGATATCTCGCCCAAATTAGTTGGAATTCCGTTTCGATCGATGGTTTAAATAGAGGTCATTAAGAGGGGTAATTGAGAAAATCAATTACCCCTCTTTTATTGTTATTTCTGATTATTATAGATCCCTTTTCTCCTCCACGCAGTTCAGCTCTTTTTTTATGGCACTTCACTGACTATGAATGCTATAAAGCATGAAAAATTCAAGCATGAAATAATAGAAATTCAATAAAAATCTTCATGGGGAAAACCCAGAACACCAAGCTGCAACAAGCATGAGCAGAAACCAACAAATATCGGAAGTTCCCATTCCAGAAAAATCGAACCAAGAAAAATGTTCAATAGCGAATCAGCAAACGACTCAGATAGATACCAATCGAATAACATCGGAGCAAAAAGCCGGTATTCGCAACGTCAAAAAATGGTTTCGAGAGCAGGGTTGGCAACCTTTCCTGTTTCAAATTGAAGCTTGGGAAAGATACTTAGCTGGTGAAAGTGGTTTGATCCAAACAGCAACCGGGATGGGGAAAACCTATGCGGCATTTTTGGGAGCTCTCATAGAAGCTAGACTAGAAGCTAGGCTAAAAAAACCCATCGAAAAGAATACGGTTCAACCGCAAGCCGAAAACATCGAATTTGGTAAAAGCAATCTAAAAATATTATGGGTAACCCCTTTACGTGCATTAGCCAACGATACGCTCATGAATCTCGATAAAGCGATTCAAAAGCTGATGCCCGATTGGCAGATCGGCATTCGCACGGGGGACACTTCAAATTCCGCGCGCTCTCGCCAGCTGAAAAAGATGCCAGATGTTTTAATCACCACTCCAGAGAGTATCTGTTTATTGATGACGCAAGAGCTAGCTCATCAAATCCTAGGCAACCTCCGTTTAGTCGTCGTCGATGAATGGCATGCGTTATTGGCCAGTAAACGAGGGGTACAAACAGAATTGCTACTGGCCCATCTTCGCTCTCTGAATCCCCAGATGCGAATTTGGGGATTATCTGCAACTCTAGCAGATCCTAAGGAAGCTATGTCAATTTTATTGGGGACCAATCATTCTGGGGTTCTCATTCAGGACTATCAGAAACGAAAAATCGATCTCAAAATACTATTACCCGAAAAGCTAGACCGATTCCCTTGGGCTGGTCACTTGGGATTAAAGCTCCTTCCCGAGTTACTGAAGGTTCTTCATTCTCAACAAAGCTCACTTGTTTTTACCAATACCCGAGCACAATCAGAGATATGGTATCAGGCAATTTTACAGCAAAGACCGGACTGGGCGGGTCTCTTAGCGGTTCATCACGGCTCCCTAGATCGCAAACTGCGCACCTGGATTGAAGATCAACTTCGCTTGGGGAAATTGAAGTGCGTTATTTGCACTTCGAGTCTCGATCTTGGCATCGATTTTTCTCCGGTCGATCAGATGGTTCAGATCGGCAGTCCCAAAGGGATTGCCCGATTTATTCAGCGTATCGGGCGGAGTAGACATCAACCAGGTAAACAGAGCAATGTCTACTTCTTACCAGCGAATGCCCTGGAAATATTGGAAATTGCTGCTGTAGAAAAAGCAATTTCGCAAGGAAAAATAGAAGCGATCATCCATCCAAGTAAACCGATCGATGTTCTAATCCAATTTCTAGTGACCATAGCGATTGGTAGTGGTTTTACAAAAGAAGATCTGTTTAATGAAATACGCACCGCTCGTTCCTATGAAACCCTCACACCAGAAGAATTTGAATGGGCCATCGATTTTGTAACAAGAGGGGGAAAAATCTTGTCGGCATACGACGATTTTCAGCGTGTAAAATTAGAAAATGGGCTGTATCGGGTGACAGATAAAGCAATTATCCGACGGCAACGAATGGCCATTGGCACGATTATGAGCGAGAGCACCATGGGAGTACGCTATTTGAGCGGGAAACGATTAGGCTCTATTGAGGAATCGTTTATAGCCAAACTGCAAGAAGGGGATTGCTTTATATTTGCTGGCCAAGCGGTGGAGATGGTCCGCACGCATGAGATGACCGTCTGGGTCAAAAAGTCGAAACGCCAAGCCACATTGATTCCTCGTTGGTTGGGGGGCAAATTGCCTTTATCCGCCGAGATTGGCACCGAAATTCGTTGTCTACTCGATCGCTTAGCGAACAGCGACTCTCAACCAGATCAACAGCAAGGGCAGAACGACAACGACTGGAAATCGGCTAGCACCGCTGTAAAAAAAGCTCTTACTGCTCTGCAACCGCTTTTGCAATTGCAACAAAAATATTCCGTTATTCCTAACCAAAATGAATGGCTTATCGAGAATTGGGAAACCAGAGAAGGTCTATATCTATTTATTTATCCTTTTGAAGGGGCACTGGTCCATGAAGGTTTAGCTACCCTGCTCGCTTATCGATTAACGCAACAAGTAAAAATATCGGTCCAATTTGCAGTGAACGATCACGGATTTACTCTGTTACTCAGTCCCCCATTATCATTTTTACCATCTCCAACAGAACAAGACTTTCGCCAATGGTTTCAGTTAGAGGGTGTCCCAGCTGATCTAGAGAAAATGGTGAATGTAACCGAAGCGACGAAACGCCAATTCCGTGAAATTGCCCGAATAAGTGGGCTAGTCTCTTCCGGCTATCCGGGTACCGGCAAACCGGATCGCCAACTTCAAGCGAGCAGCAATATGTTTTACGAAGTTTTTCGGGGATATGATCCCGACAACTTACTTTTACGTCAAGCACGCGAAGAGGTACTCAACCGCCAATTCGATTGGCAAAAGATTCAAACCGTGCTCGAGAAACTTCCTTCCCTTCAACTGCGTATGGTTCCGTTGCGAAATCCTTCTCCTTTCTCATTCCCTTTGCTGGTCGAACGGATTCAAGGCACGATGAGCAGCGAAAAATTGGCCGATCGGATCCAACGATTGCTGGTTCGATTGGAGAATATGAACTAGGAGATAGTTGCAGTGAAAATACGACTATTTC
>JAKBAI010000174.1 GCA_021809185.1 Planctomycetota bacterium | reverse complement strand
ATCTGAATCTGTTTATCGGCAACTAAATAAATTTCTTCAACGGTTTCTCCATCTGTTAATTCACTAATCAATCGACGAGACATTCTTTACCTTTCCCTGATATTAAATAATTTGCCATAAATACTGGCGTTATTGATTTTTGCAAAACTGCAAAAGATCCATATAAGATCCACGTAAAATCTAATTAAGATCAAAATTTGAGTATTTCTCATAGCAATAAGCTGAATCGCTTAGATAAAATGGATGTAATTTATTATAAGGAATTCACAAGTTTATTAATACTCCGTTCAAGAATTTCTTTTCTTAGAATTACAACTTCATCCACTATTTGAAGTCGGCGGGAACCAATATTATTGATTCACCTGCGAACCAAACTATAAACGATTTTTATTGTGGTGGTGTTCGGATTAAATACCGCAATCCACTTTTATAACTTTAATTCTGAATTCTTTTATCCAGATGAGAAAATCATCCCACATTTTATCAGAAATTCTGTTATATGGGATTGGGAAATGTTGTAAAGAGGGTAGCAATTTAACAAAAGGAGTTGAGGTTCGAGCAAAAAATAATTCTGGCATAACCTATTTTTTTCTTGGAGGAATTGTACAAACTCCATCTTTACAAGGGACTAACCCGAAGCGATTACGCGCTACCCAAAGGTAGACCTTTTGGCCTATAAATGGGACTCCCGGAACAAACAAAAATGGATAAATGAGGCACAATAATGGTAAACGACCAGCAATCCAGCGAAAAGCACGAAACCCAACATGCGTTTTATTTCGATCTGGAGTCAAGAGGTGCATCTCTTCAAGCATTCTCTCTTGGTTCAGAGTAACATTACTCTCAGGAAGATGTTCTATATCTCTTGCGTCCCTAAATTGTAAGCGATGAAACCAATCTAACTTTTTTAAGATCGATACCGATTTTTGACATAAGGGACAATCCCCATCATACAAAACAATACCTTGTTTTTTTTCATGAATTTCATTGTTTTCCAGAGTTTTCGCAGCTTGCATGACAAAACCCCCCTCTTCTTAAGTATTTTATTGCATGAGACTTAATAAGTTCAAAAAACTCATATATTCATCCCTTGATGATTAAAATCCCTAATCGCTCACTGAATTCAAAGCAATAAAATGTTAACTTTTCTTCGCTCCACACTTTTCATAGTTCGAAACTTATCTCATATTTTAAGTATACGTTTGATATATAAGTAAAGAATCTCCCTGAGAAATTAGAACAATTTTTGTATAACAAAGATTCTGGAAAAACACGAATTAATAATTCGATTCTATAAAAGAATTATTAATTCGATTATACATTTATAATTTGTTCTCTATTAAGTATAACCGAGAAGATAGTCATTATTTCACCAATTTACGTATCAAAAATAATATTGTGATTTCCAGGGAATTGTCGATTTTTATGTGTAAAGAGAACTTTTAGAGAAAGATTATTGAGATAATATATTTAGTTAAAAAAAATGCGTTGAACCTTCCATCGATCTGATAAAATGTAAATATGAAAAGTAACAATGAAAAAATAGAACACAAAAAAATAGGTTCAAAAACGGAGTTAAGGATTGTTTCTGGTACGCTTCGAGGTCGTAAAATAAGTTGTACGGTCCATGAAGGGATGAGACCAACTCCACAAATGGTCCGTGAAGCGCTATTTTCGATTCTAGGAAATGCGATTCCAGGTCGACCTTTTTTTGATCTTTTTGCTGGAACGGGAATTGTTGGAATTGAATCGATAAGCAGAGGAGCCTCGAGTACTTTATTTATCGAACGAGATGCCAAACTTGCTGATAAGATCGATTCCGCACTATTCCGCTTCAACATTAAGTCAAGTGGGAAAGTCATTCGCATGGATGTATATCGATGGGTCGAACGATGGATTCCGCCCCAAGAACCGATCAATGTTTATTTAAGCCCCCCATTTGCCGATTTAACCCATCGACCGAAAGATTTCGCAAAAATTATCGAGTTGCTCTGTGATAAAATCTCCACCGATTCAGTCCTGACGTTACAGCTCGAAGAGGGTTTTCCAGATGAGCTACTGCCTCATTTTAATGAATGGGATATAAGAAAATATGGAAGAAATTACCTTTACATATGGGTAAAGGAAAAACGGGAGGCAATTATTCCACCTCAAGATCAAGCGATAAATTGCTAAATTGTCAACGGAACGATTCCTCATGCGGCCGTCATTCTAAGGTTTGACTATCCAGAAATTGGCTTTTTAGAAAATAAAGCATCTAAAGATCGATTTTTCCTTATCAATACGAAATTTCGATTCGGTTATACTTACAAGAATTGAAAATGTATTAAGCTTATGTCATTAAATTTAGTTGATAACACCACTTGGATAAGCAATCATGTTGAGAGGCATATTGGGGAAATTTCCTCTGTCTATCACGAATTATCCGGAGACAATCATCATTTAGATATCTTGATCGTCAATCCTTCAGAGGTTAACCCATTTTATAGCGTTGTAACTTGCGGCATGAGCAATCTACCGATGAGAATGCCTGAAGGTTACGAGGAATTTGCGCACGCCGAATTAATGTTTTGTTTACCAGCTGATTGGCCCATGAACAATCTCAATCCAAAAGATTTAGATACATTTTGGCCTATCGGGTGGTTACGTTATCTTGGATTATTCCCACATCGTTACAATACATGGCTCGGTTGGGGCCATACAATCCCGAATGGAGATCCCCCAGCTCCATTAGCAAGCAATACCCGTTTATCTGGTATGCTGATCGCCAGCCCAATTCTCTTTGAAGAAAACTTTCGAGTGATCGACCGCGGGAGAGAATTACCTATCACCATTCTAAGTGTATTACCCATCTATCCTGAAGAGATGGATTTCAAATTAAAATTCGGTACCGATTCGTTGCTTGAAAAATTCAATACTATTCAAATGAATGAACTTATACAAATATCAAGAGTAAACGCTTGTGCAGAACAATAGTAAATGATTTGACTCAACAACTCAAATTTTATGTCTAGAACCGAGAAAGAATTTGCGATCGAGGTGGTCCAGAAATTGCAAAACAAAGGGTTTCAAGCTTTGTTTGCTGGCGGCTGTGTGCGCGATCAACTACTCGGACTAGAACCACAAGATTACGATATAGCCACCGATGCAAAACCGGATCAAGTCTGTGAGCTTTTTCCAAAAACGATTCAGGTAGGTATGGCTTTTGGCGTTGTCGAAGTGCTTGGCAAAAACAGATCTGTCGCAAATTTGAGTAAAACAAAACCATCCCCCTTTCGAATTCAGGTAGCCACTTTTCGAGAAGATGGAGAATACCTCGATGGTCGCCGCCCAGAAAATGTTCGATTTTCCAACGCAGAAGCCGATGCAAAAAGACGTGATTTCACAATCAATGGCATGTTCTACGATCCAATCCATGACCAGATCCTCGATTTTGTTGGCGGGAAAAAAGATCTGAAATCTAAAATCATTCGTGCGATTGGATGCCCAGAAGAACGATTCCAAGAAGATAAATTACGACTAATGCGAGCTGTGCGAATGAGTTGCCGATTTCAGTTTCAACTGGAAGAGCAGACAAGATCTGCCATACAACGATTCGCACCTCAAATATCTTTAGTTAGCCAAGAAAGAATTTCGGATGAACTAAAAAAAATACTACTTCATTCGACTCGAGCTCAAGGCTATTCCTTACTGGATCAACTCGGATTACTTCAGGAAATTTTCTCAGATCCAAAAATCCTCGGTCCGATCAATCACTCAAACCAGGAAACACCAGCTTTTCCTAAGTCAGCTTCTCAGAAGCATGTTTACCAAGCTTTATCGAATCTAGACAAATATTTGGAATTATTCAAGGTTCCTATCTCTTATCCATTAGCCCTAGCTGCACTATTTCACACGATAACAGAAGTTCCTATCAGCAAGGATTCTCATTTTCCTGAAGCCGAGATATATGCAGATCTAGCTGGCTCGAAGTTAATACGAAAGTTGTCGGCTCAGTTGAAATTATCTAACATCGATACCGATGAACTGCAATGGTTAATGAAATATCGATACTATTTCCGGAACGCGAATTCGTTACCCATCAATCGTTTGAAAATGATTATGGAATCGCCGAAGACCCCAGAACTTTTTGTTCTTGCTTCTTCGATTTCGACGGAAGAGAGAGAATTCCTTCAAGGGATAGAATATGCTATTAACTTTTGGAACGCAAACACCCAAAACAATCATAAACTTGTTAATCCTCCTCCCCTCATCGCCGGGTCACATTTGATCTCTTTAGGATTCGCCCCTGGCCCAGACTTTAAAAGAATCCTCGATCGAATAAGAGATGAGCAGCTCGAAGGGATAATTACTACTTTCGAACAAGCATTAGAAGAATCCAGAAAATTAATTAAAGATATTCAACTGGCTAAATTAAAAAAATTATGAATTTTAATGATCCCGAATTTGATTGAATTGATTTGATTTGAACAATCCGGTTCTTAAAACCGTAAGAATCTAAATATAAAGAAGGTCGATTGATTTTGGGCACTTGCCGAGCGGGCAAGATTAAATAAAATATAGCGAAAAATAGTTAGATTAAAAAGGATTTTATATTATGTGGTTGGTAACAACTCATGTATATAATTCTTATTTTTTTGGTTTTAAATAAAATTGTTTTCCTTCGTATTCCTAAATTCTTTGGATTGAATCAATCTCACCCTAAGAATAATTCTAGGAATAATTAGTCAAACTAAAAAAGTGTTTTTTGAGTCGATTGTTAAGAAGAATATCTGGTTTAGAGAATTGAATTTGTGTTGATTAAACCTTTTTTGAATTACTTCTACGTTTAATCTTCAAAGAATTATATTGTGAATTAAATTGATATAATCCTATAATCAATAGATATCATAGTTCCCAAATCACAAGTTTTCAGAACCAATAAATCTTCAAAACTCTATTATTGAGTCGAAGTAATTTTTGGGGAAGTTTAAGAGAAGCTATCAAAAATTTACATTCAATAAATAATTAACTTTTCAACAAGGGGTCATTTAATATGAGATTTTTCCGTTTCTTTTCTCTGCTTGCAGTTCTTGGGGTTATCATGATTTCTTTAAGTCATGATTCTAGCTATGGGCAACCACCTGTTAACCCTAAAACAACACCTAAAACAGATCCAACTCCAAGCAAAGACAAAGTAGAATTCAAATGGAAATTTGAAAAAGATAAATCATTTTTTCAAGAAATGACCACGAAAACAACTCAGATCATGAAAGTTCAAGGACAAGATGTGAATCAGGTACAAGAACAGACGTTTTATTTCAAATGGACTCCTACGAAAGTCGAACCGAAATCTGTCACTTTGAAGCAAACAATCGAAGGGATCAAGATGAAAATCGATATCGCTGGTAATCCGATTACTTTTGATTCTACTGCTCAAGCTGGCACTGGTGGTGCTCCATCCTCCCCTTTGAGCGATTTCTTTAAAACAATCGTTGGTTCAGAATTTACATTAACCTTGAACACTGAAACAATGAAAATTGAAAAAGTAGTTGGTCAAGAAGAGTTCTTGAAAAAACTCTCTTCTGCCAATCAAGCGATGGAATCGATTTTGAAAAATATCCTTTCACAGGAAGCACTCAAACAGATGACCGATCCAACCTTTGGAATCCTACCGAAAACACCTATCAAAAAAGACGAAACCTGGAAAACAAACAATAAACTCGATTTGAATGTGATTGGTGTTTACGACAACGAATATAGCTATAAATATTTAGGAGAAGACGAGAAAAAATTAGATAAAATTCAGGTCGATGTTAAAATCACCTATAAAGCCCCCTCAGTCAACCAAGGGTTACCTTTCAAAATCAAAAGCGCTGATCTTGGCACCAAAGATAAACAGGTTCCAGGAACCATCCTTTTCGATCGAGCCAAGGGCCGCATTGCACAATATGATATTACCCTGAAATTGAGTGGTAAATTAAACATCGAGATCGGCAACTCCACCTCGGATGTTGAAATTACCCAGGAACAGATCACCAGCATCAAAAGCGGGGACAGCACTTTTGTGAAATCCCCTATTGCTAAATAAGTTATTTGTTTCAAATAACTTATTTGATATATTCTCTTAAGTCTTTTCAGCTAAAAATACTCAAATATCGAATTTATCAAAATGTCAAAATAATTTCTAAGCCGTTCGTTCGATACGAACGGCTTTTTTGTATTCTCCGTTAAAGTTGGACAATTTTTTTTACATTCTGATGAGGCGATTTGCTTATTTATATTTTGAAATACAAGAAAGAGGTCAAAACTTATGAAAATCGCTTTAATTGGAGCCAAAGGACAACTGGGACGCGATCTTGCCACCCAACTCCCTCAGACTTTGATTCCGTGCAGCCGAGAACAATTCGATCTGACCAATTTCTCTCAATCTCGAAATTATTTAACTGCAATCAAGCCCGATATCATTATCAATTGTTCTGCTTACAATTTTGTCGACCAGGCCGAAAATGAACCGGAAAACGCTTTTTTAGTAAACACATGGTCTGTTAAGAATCTAGCTCAAATCGCAAGGGATCTCGAAGCTAAATTTGTGCATTATAGCACGGACTACGTGTTTGGTCTTTACCCTGCTTCGACCCCTCTCCATGAAACCGATCGCCCGGGACCATTAAGCAATTATGGCCTAAGTAAGCTCAATGGGGAATATCTCATCCAACAGATCTGTACCGATTACCTGATTATAAGAACTTGCGGACTTTATGGTCTATGGGGAAGTGGCGGGAAAGGGGGGAATTTTGTTGAAACCATGCTTCGCGTAGCCTCTCAGGGGAAACCGCTACGAGTGGTGAATGACCAGATTTGCACTCCTACTTTTACGGAAGATCTTGCTAAAACTTCAATTCAACTCATTCTTGCAGGTGGAACTGGTCTTTTCCATATCACCAACCAGAATGAAACAAGCTGGCACGATTTCGCTAAAGAAATATTTCACCTAGCAGGACTAACCCCCTCCCTAACTGCTATAACCTCAAATGAGTTTGGAGCAATCGCGAAACGCCCCCCGTATTCGGTACTCTCCATGAGTCGCTTGGACTCTTTTGGGATTCCAAAACCGCCAAGCTGGCAAGATGCTGTTGCTCGCTATTTACATGCAAGAAAAAAAAGGATTTAAAGCGAAATTGAACTTATAATTTGAACTAGAAAAAATGATCTGATTCGCAATCATTCATAGCGAGATTGTTTCTAAGTAAAAATAATTTTGCCATTAACGTTTCAACATAAAATCGATCCGCTCTGATTTGCCTTGGACCATAAATACCAGCGGTGAATCATCTAGTTTCTCGTAACGCTTCGGTAAAACTTTTTCTGAACAATTTTTCCCAGGCTTCAACAAAATTGCATATCGACCATCTGGAATGACTTCCAAAAAATATGCTCCATCCTTCCCACTCGTTGTCTTATATGTCTTTGCATTTTTCTGGTCTAACGAAACAAAACTTATTTCAACATGGGCAACTTTTCTCCCTTCAAAAATGACCTGACCACTCACCCCCCAAGTTTTATTCTTTGGACTTATTTTTCCATTTTCCGCCGATTTCTTTTCGATCGAATTTTGCTTTCCTAACTCTTTCGATTTTGACTTAATCGTCTCGAAATTTTTGTTGTCCTCTGGTGTAAGTTCTCTAGGAAATACATTTAGTGTTTCACTTTCAATGATGATCGGTTTTTTGTACTTTTCACGAAGATGGGAACGAACTCTTTCAATTAATTCATGTAGTGCGAAAGCTTTTTTTTCGATTGTGTCTCTTTTGTTCGCTTCCTTCAAGCCATCGTCAATCATTTTTTTTATGTCAAGCCGATGAGCGAGAACATCTCGTGACATTAAAAGCCCCCCCTTCATCAGATAGAAACAGCTTAGTGATTCTTGACGATTATAAAAATCTGCCCCCTGGTTGTGAATTTCTCTGAGTGAATGATATACTCGACGCTCTAAGAGCTTTTCGTGTGATTCCTTCGTATCCGTATCTTTCGTATTCAAAACCGAGTTATTTGTTTCCGTTTTTGAAGGGGATAATTTTTTTTGTGATGGATTGATTTTTGGCTCTTCAGCAAATCCTGGAATAGTGATCAAAGGAAAAGAACAGACTAAAAGGTAAATCAAAAGAAAATATCGCCAAGATTTCATAACAATCTCCTCCTAGTTTGAAGAGAGAATAAGGAATATATTTTTTCAATTAAGTATAATTTAAAGGATCGATAGAATCGTTTCAACTGCTCAAAGTTATCAATCGGAGCAAATGTGTATAAAGAAGTTCGAATAGTCGAATTCTGCGGCTTTTAGCGAAAGATTTTAATTCGATTGCTCTGGAATCAACGGAATTATTTTTTTTCGACGAGAACCAAATTTACCCAACCGTGCTCAATCCCCCTGAGTTCGTAGGGTAGAGATCGCTGAGTATTGAAAGCAATTTAATGATCGCCTCTAATCCGATAGTTAAGATTAGCCAAGAGATTATTAGGGAGGGGGAAGTCAAAAATCTCAGTTCATTAGCAGTTATCATCTGTTTCGGTTCTTCAACTCTTTCCACTTTGATAAGATTAGCTTCGTATTCTTCGCTTGTTTTCCGTTTATATCGTTCTACTGGTTCTGTTGGAGATTTCGTTTCGTCCGTATCATTGATTTGGTCTGGGGCAGGATCAGATAATGGATCAGGTATCTCTTGGTTACGATTTTGAATAGATCTAGTTCGCCCTACGGTCGAATCGGGAGCCTTCTTTTTAGGAACTCTGCTATCAGATTTTCGATTTCCAGAATTATTTGACGGTAAATCTCCACGAGAAGTCGAGTTAGAATCATCAGAATTAATTCGATTTTCTGAATCAGAATTCTTTGAAGTAGAAGCAGGTTTATTTCTTCGTCTTTCGTTTGCTGATCTTGGATCAAATTCAGTTGGAACGGGATTCAATTTTTGATTCGTTGCATATTGAGACGGAATAATCGGTACAGATTGTCTAGGTATTGGTTGGTCTTGAAGAGAATACGGGGTAACTTCTTCAAGCGGAATAATCGGTTTCTGCTCTAAGTTCTTATCTAAAGAATCACTTCCAGCAAGGGTATAAGGGGTAACATCTTCATCGAGGATCGTGTGTTTTGGTTTGCTCTCCGATGAAGAACCGATCTTCTCCGAATTATTGTCCATCGAGCGATGGGGATTATCATCGAAGACAACATCATAACCGGTGATTTCTCCATCCAGGGGAGATTGCAAACCTGGCATCTGAGAAGGTTGCAATCGTTGCACCTTCGCTTCGGGAATATCCCACCCTGAATTCGAAGGGGGTAGAGACTCGGCAGATTGATTTTTTCTCTTTTTTGACTTTTTGACCGATTCAGAAGAGATAACTTCAAATCCATCTTCCTCGATATCCGATTCCGCGTATTGATCCCAATCCCCTTGAGATTTCTTGGATGGACTTTCAACCGAATCCCATCCATCCATCGAAGCGATTAACTGATCCTCTACTTTATTTTCATCTCTATTTTTTTCATTTTTCGTTTGATCGATGGAAGATTGTTCCAATTTCCGCTCTGAATTCAGAGTGTCCGTTCTGGAACTATTTTTGGCGGTATTTTTTTTAGAGGGATTCTTCTCCTCAGCAAAGCTAAGAACTAAGGCAAAACGTCCCAACAATCGAAAATAAATGAACGTGACTAATACCCAAATAGGGGCGAGCATAGTTGCTGAGCTGCTGCTATCCACCGCTTTCAGAACTTGGAAAATGAAATAAATCAAAAAAAAGATAATTGGACCGGTCAAGAGATAAAAGAGGAAGGCTTGATCTATTCTTCGAAAAAAACGAATAAGGACGATTGGTGTGAAAGGAATCCAGAGATTAGAACTGATAGCTGGGGAAAGTAGACCTACCGGAAAAAAAATCCAGAACGGTAAACTAAGCCAAAAACATCGAACGATTTCGGAAGATTCTCGGAATTTACTACTCAAAATGTAACTAGGAAGCCCCCAGATAACTAGGAAATATAAGAAATAGATCCCTTTTCCAACCCAGTCAATGAAAAGTTCCCCTTCAACATCCACTCTCTCATTCCCAGCAGCTGTAAGATTTAATATTTCTAAACACATTCGGCCAAGATAAATCAAAGCAGAAAGGGCAAGAAAAATCGTTAAAAGGAGAAGCGGAATAAAGAGGAGAACACTCATATGATTATTTCCAGGAGCTTTTTGATTCCGTAAATATTTAACTCAGATTCGTGCTAAAATTAGTTTGGGATCGTTACAGGGAACCCAAACACATTTTCATCTAGTAAGGAACTTCGACACTATTTTATCATTTCAAGCAAAATCTTGCAATCATTTTCGTTCCCTACTTTATAAAATAAGGAATACTAAAACAAGAAGTTATCGAAAGGAAAGTATTAGAGAATATGCCGATATTATTGCTGATGTTTTTACTCATTGCTTGCTCCCCCATTCAATGGCCAGGCCCTAAATGGAAAACATCCATTCCCATCACTCTCCTATTGAATGGAGTAATCCTTATTCTATGGATTATTTTTCTATACAGTATTTCATACCGAATCCGATTGCTCTTGATCAAATATCCGGAAAGAATTCGATCGACGGTTCGAAAATATCAAAACTGGCGCAGCATTTTATCATTTATGAGCATGATACTATTCGCTCTGATGCTACTAGTTAGCGGATGGGGATGGGCGATTCAAAACAGTTGTGTGCTTCCTTTTGATACTACCTCGGAAATGGAAGAAGCAATTTTATTTCCAGGTGGAGAATTATTGATAATCCTCCCATATTTTATGATCTTAGGCTCCTCTTGGCTCATCTTCTATGACTGCGAAAAATCGATTGTTAGCAGAGGAGAAATGGTGAATCAATTCTGGTCGAGATCTGGCTACTTTTTTTTCCGATTTAGGCAATTTCTTGTATTAGTCATGCTTCCCGTCGGGATGATGATCTTTCAAGAAGGTCTATTTCGTATCGCTCCTCACTTGAGAGATGCGTGGTGGGTTCAGTTAGGCTCTCTACTCTCTGTTCCTATCCTACTTATCTTTTTGCCCAGTTTTTTGCCGTTCGTTCTTGGACTAAGACCGTTAGAAACACCAGAGATCCGCTCGCGTTTAGAGACAATTGCCCACCGTTTCGGACTATCGTATCGAAATTTCTATCTCTGGCCGACTCATGGAAGTATAGCCAATGCAATGGTTGTCGGTATTATCCCCCGTTACCGTTTTGTCGTTTTTACAGATCGGTTAATAGAAAATCTGAATCCAGATGAAATCGATGCTGTTCTAGGACACGAAATTGGCCACGTCCGCCATGGTCATCTCATCTATTATGCACTATTTCTCTTACTAAGTGTTTTGGTTATCAGCAGTTTATATGAATTTCTGAATCAGTATTGGGGATTGAGTTCAACAGAAAACCCGCTTTTAGAGATTGCCCCCATCATGATCATGGGGGTTTATTTATTCATTATTTTCGGATTTTTATCACGTGGTTGCGAGCGCCAGGCAGATCTTTACGGTTGTCGTGCCAATTCGGAAACGGGGCATTTGTATTCTTCGACTTCGGCAGCGATTTCTAGTTCCAGTGTCGAATCTTTGATCAAAGCTTTATTACAGGTTGAAGAGTTGAATGGCATGCGTTTTCATTCCGCTGTTCCATCTCGTTCCTTGCGGCAAAAAATCATTTACCGCTTTCGTTCGATTATGCATTGGTTATCGGCGTGGCAACATTCTACCATCCATAACCGCGTCCGCTATTTAGAACGAGTGATTGTCCAACCACATGAAGCAGATCGCTTTCAAAAGCGATTTTTTCTCTTTAAGCTAGGACTTTTACTTTTTCTCTTAGGCAGTTTAGTGGGAATTGGTTTTACTCTTGGTTGGAAAACTATCCTCAGACTTGTCTAACGATCTAAAAATGATTCTCCGCTGTTTTGAACACAAAGTCCCTGATC
>JAKBAI010000173.1 GCA_021809185.1 Planctomycetota bacterium | reverse complement strand
TTACCTTCTTCGAAACTATCAGCCCACAAATTTCTTCTTGATTTGCCCCTAAATAGATTACAAAAAAATCTAATAGCGAATCTAAATTTGCTTCTCAGAAAGGACAATCTTTTATAAAAAAATCTGCATAACCAAAATGATCTTTCGGATCTTGGATTCGCTTTATCGAAAGTAACCTAATAGAATATAATAGATAAATATTTTTCCAAAAGAATTTGGGATATTCTTTTGGTATTTTTCCTTTAAGAGAATATTGAACGAGAGAAGTAAAAGAGAGAATTATAAAAATGTTGGAATCAGTAGAACAATTTACCTTGAAACAACTTAGTTTGCCTGCAAAATTGGTTGTAACCCTCTTCTTATTATCTGTCGGGCTTGGTTATCTTTCCGCAATGGTTCAGCTGCATTTCAAAGATGCTTCCAAAGGCAATCCGATGCCTACTGCTTCTGATGTTGTTGCAAGATACGCTGGGGAGATTTGGCCCCCTGTTTCCGAAGCGGAGAACTCTGAAAAGGGGGGAACCGAAATGGGGAACAATACTACGAACAATACCACTCACAAGGCTACGGACCAAGCAAATCCCCAAAAAATCGCTCTAAAAGTGGGTGAAGTGGTCAAAGTAAAAACAATTTTCACCGCTCGTTGTCTACTGTGCCACCAAGAAAATTCAGAAACTGCTCAAGATCCGTTCATGGATAAGTGGGATAAATTAGCCCAGCAATTGGAACCGAAGGCGGAAACCTCCAAAATTCATCGACTGATCATTGCGGATGAAAAAGTCGCATTCGGGAAAGATTCCATGGTTGCGGCATTTACGAAAAAATCGATCGTCGATGATATGAAATGGAAAGAGCAACTGAAAAAAAATCCTGAAGCTCTGTTAATTGCCGAACGCGAAAAAGAACGATTAGGTTTAGTCGCTTGGTTAGAAGCGGGTGCTCCCAAAGAGGCATACGATCAGGATCGCTTTGTTGTTCCTGAACCAAAAAAGGATCAGATTATAGCTCCTAAAGGCCCTCGGAAACCAAACGCCAAAAATCGGCAAATCTCTGTCGAGTCCCTTACCCAATCGACTCATGCCCATCTCCTCAGTTTTTCGATGCTCTATTCTCTGACCGGGATCATCTTTGCTTTTTCCAGTTTCCCTTCGAAAATTCGAATCATTTTTGCCCCTTGGGTTCTGTTTTTTCAGATTGCCGATATTAGTTGTTGGTGGCTTGCTCGCTTGGAAGGAATTGGTCCATATTTCGCTATTGCCATTTTAGGAACCGGTGGGCTTGTCGGACTTGGGCTTATGCTCCAGATTATCGGTAGTATTTTCTCCATGTACAATAAAAAAGGAAAAACAGTGCTCGTTGGGCTATTTTTACTTGCAATCGCTGCAGGAGGAATCACCTATATCAAAGTGGTTGCTCCACAATTAGCCGAAGAAAAAGCGGAAAAGTGATTCGAAAAAAATTGTAATTTACCTTATGAATTGAAAAGGATTGCTAAAAAGCATTTCGGAATACCGAAAGAAGCTATCCTTTTCAGCATAAGAGAGAATTGCAAGGCGTATTCATAGTGTGCTATTCATAGTGTGCTATTCATATTGTACTATCTAATTTACTACATCGACGAGATTAAGCTAAAAGTCACTCTGCGAGTCCTACATACCCGCGCGACTCTCCCTAATCGAGCGAGAATACGAAGAGAGAAAAGGCATCAACTAATTTCAAATATTAAGGGTTGCGAAGCACTCTGCTACAAGCAGTCTCTCTCCCTCGTCAGGTTTAGAAAATTCAGATAATAGGCAATCTTTTTTGAACGAACCGCCCTACTTTGCTGTTCGTCAAAATCGCTGCACTTCGAATCAAATAGACAAAAGCTTTAAAAAAGAAAAGCTTAAAATTTATTTTTTCCCTGATTTCCAACATGGGAGATCTTTGATCGAAGAACAATTTTCTGGTAAAATCGCATCGGAAACCAAGAAGTTAGGTATACCCTCTCTTGATTTGAATTCCACTTTACAGCGCTCACAGCGAATGTGAATATCATCCAGAATAATCTTCGCCTGACGAGTTGGATCGATGGGACAGCGGTACACGGAAAAATCGTATTCGGTTAGCATGATGAACCCTTTTTATATCGTAATTAACGTTTAAGATCCTATGTTGTCTAGAATTAATTTTATCTCAGCTTCCATCAGCAGGGGCTTGAATTAATCGCGATTCTCCTAAAGCTGGCAAATCATCCAAACTGTGCAACGAAAAGAATTTCAAAAACTTGGTTGTTGTTCCATAACCTGGTTCAGGAAAGGCACTTCCAATCTGACGGATGATGGTGATTAAACCCAGTCGACTTAGTTGACGAACTACCCCTTGCGTATCTTTTTGCAAAATCTGATCTAGATCCTTTTTACTTAAAGGTTGATTATACGCAATACAGGCCAGTGCATCGATACTTGACTGTTGCAGCTGAATTTTTCGCGGGCCTCCTAAAAGGGATTCTTGTAGATACCGGTATCGGCTCCGTAATTCCAATCGGCTTCCTTGCTGGGAATTAACAACTCGATAGGGTCGATTCTCCTGATCGTATTTTATCTGAATTTCTTTTAATATTTCTTCTGCTTCCATTGCGGTGAGACCACGAATTCTCTGGCAAATCTTAGCAACAGTCAGTAAATCCCCACCAAGAAAGAGCATCCCTTCAACAATCTTTTCCGGTGTCGGTGGAATATCTTCTGGGGTTAGAAACGGTAACGTAACCGCTTCCCCTACGTTATCTCTGCTCGCCTCATCTCTACCATACTCATTGCTACCGTACTCATTGCTGCTATCCTCATGAATGAAAGAAAGCTCCAAAAGAGGGGGAATCTTCATCTGATTACGGCTATCAGCAGATCCCAATTCAGATTCTGATGCGTTTTCTTCTGGGGGAATGGTTGATCGATTATGCCCTTCTATATTAGATTCGGCCAGGGTAGGGAAAGGGAAAATCAACGAAGAATCCATTTCTGCATCTTCGACATCGAGCTGCCACATCTTTTCAGAGAAAGACTCCCTTTGCTCGTTTTGCTCCTTTTCGGAGTTCGTCAACAAACCATCGTCCCCGTTTTTTTGTGATTCCAAGCTATCTAATCGTTGATCGGACTCGAGACTCTTTGCGATTTGTCCTTCATTGGCCAAGTTCTCCAGAGAAAATTGCTCCATTGCGTTATGGAGATTCTTCTCATCTTCAAAAAGAGAATTGGAGCTGTTTAGCTGAAACTCAAGTTTATCGTCCTGATCACTCATTTTCAAATTCTCCTTGAGAAGACTCCCACTCTATTGCTTTTATAGCATTGCCTTTCGAGCATTGCTCTTCTAGTTTATATTTTTCTAATTTATATTATTTCCTCAACTTCAAGGTTTACCTTCTTGGGTTCTTATTTAACAATCTGCTTTTCCTAAGACCGATCGCTCATCACTCGATTCGTAAGAGTAGATCTCCCGTTGAGATAAAGACCAAATAAAACTTAGAAAACTATCTTCTCAGAACTATCTCCTCGAAACTATCCTCTCAAGGGAATTGCTAAAATCGATTCAAGAAAAATTAAAATGATCATCCTTTACGAAATAAATTGATTGGAAAAATTATTGTGCTGGAGTAAAGGAATGGGGTAAAAAGAATACTCCCGTAATAAAAGTGCCTGTCCACATCAAAAGAAAAACAAATGCTAGTTTTCGATGATATCTCCCCCACCATTTACCTGTAAAAAGCATAAAAGGCAATAAAATAGTAGAAGGAACTGAAAAGCAAAGATGGATCGATAAAGCTCGCTGTTGCTCTTCTGTAAATTCCGCAGTAAGCTGAGGATTCACCCAGCGAATAATCGCTTCAAAACCCACCACGGCGATTAAAGTCAGAATAAAAAAGATAAGATTGATTTTCCCATGAAGTTTCTGATAGCCCATAGAAATTGCAATGAGGGAAGCTATAAGCAAAACAGTGACCAAACTAACAGCAAGTTTAAGACCAAGAATTACATTTTCAGGGGTAAACACAATCACTCCTAATTCCAAATGGAAGAGAACCATGAAAAAAAATTTGCAGCAAATTCAATTTTCCACATCTAGACAGATGTCAAGACATGGGAATCAACTCAAGAATTTCTAGAAAACAACATCCCTGCTTGGCAAAAAGCTATTTTTTGGGAGTATCAATAGGAGTAGTAGGATCATTCCCCCACTCTTTCCAGCTCAATAAATAATTTCGAACTTTTTTGGCCCCCATCAATTCCAGTACAAAAGCATCGACTGCCGCACGGCCACCTGCTTGGCAATACGTTACGTGTTCGTTTTGTTGCAGAACCTGAGATTGCTGGAAGATCTCCTTTAGTTGAGATGCCGTTTTGAATTGGCGGGTTTTTGAATCAATAAAAGCGGTCCATTCGAGATGCACCGCTTTAGGAATATGCCCCGATCGTTTGGTAATCTTTCTGGTTCCCTGAAATTCACCAGGAGTACGGGCATCTACCACACAGGTTTTCCCCTCTTTAACCAGCGCCATTAACTGATCTTTAGTCGCAAGCCGATCAACAGCAATTGTCCATTTCGCCTTCGCCGGTTTGAGGACATTGCTTTGTGATTCAGGCGTTTTGCCAATCCCTTTCCAACTTTGCCAGCCACCGTTCAGGATGCGCACATCCGCGACCCCTGCATATTTCAGAATCCACCATCCCATAGCTGTTACTGGCAGCTCTTCTCCATAAATAATTAGCTTATCCGTTGGGGACAATCCTAGTTTATTTAACTGATCTTCTAGAGCCTCTGGTTGAGGTTTTGGATCAAAAGTTTTTCTCCAACTCGTTACACTTACAGAAATTGCTCCAGGAATATGGCCGCTATCATACTCTTTTTTACTGCGGCAATCGAGTAATCGATACCCTTTCTCTTTTACCATCGATTCAACTTCGTTTGCAGAAGCGATAAGGTCTCGCCGTGGATATTCTTTCGAACCTTCACTCGAACTATCTAGATTTGTCAAAGAAAAGAGATACAAGATCGAACAGCAAAACGCAATCATGATTATTCCTTTTCAAAAAAGTCCCATTCCATTCTATTAGTCGTTGGATCGTCCAAAAACCAAACGACTAATCAAATCGGAGAAAGAAGATTCGAATTTTTTAGAGAGAATTTCTAACTTGCCTTTGTAATAGTGAAGTTTAATGGTGAGGTTGCTCTTCTCGATCTCGATTACAAAGACAGTACTTTTTAAATAAATTACGGTGCCGAGCGATATTGTTCTGGATCGATTTTATATTTATCGGTCAACATCTGTCGAATTTTGGCACGATCCTGATCGATGATCAGCCAAACCTTTTCCCGTTCAGGGCCAAGTTTTGCGGCTATATCTGCCTGTTTATTCCGGATCGTCCCTAGATTAGAATCCATGGTAATTCCACCACCGTAGCCCCCACCATAGTATCCATATCCGTAGCCGTAACCACCAAAAGGAAACGGGGAGCTTACGGATCCGAATACCGCAATCGAGGTGTAACTTTCATATGCTTCGATCGCCATTTTCGAGCCGCGTAGCGAAGCAGCGAGCGACCGTAACTTAGCACTAACGCTGTACCCAAACTTAGAAACATCGGCATCGACATTTTGAATCGAAAGATGATCGATCTTGTTCGCGTAAGTATCATACCAGGTCGCCGCGCGATTGTAAGCTGTCAAACTGGGTCCACGATACTGTTTCAGATCATCGAGAATTTGTGTTACCGCTCGGTAATAACGCAGATCGGCTCCCGATCCTTTGGTAGGGAGACTACTATCCAGAATCTCCCCTGCACTCGAAGGAGAAAGGATCGATAAAATCCGCCGTAACGAAGCATCACTTATCGGCGTATCGACCGTAACTTGTTTTCCTTTCGCGACAAATGTCGCTTTTTCCAACTCTTTGATTTCCGCGCCAAATCGATTGATCACCTGGGGTAAAAACTTGATCATAGCCTCTGAATACGGCCCCAGTTCTCGGCTAAATTGAAAAACAAAATGAGCCTTGGTCTCCAAATCGAATTTCGCTACAAAGGTAATCCCCTCTAATCCAGATACGGTTGTTACCATGCCATTTAATATTTCAGGTTTTACCACCTGCGCGGCAACGATTTCAATTCGAGCCGCAGCGGGGTCGACCATATCTTTGGTATCGACAGAAAAGAATACTTCTGCGTTTTTGTTTCCATTGAGAGTTTGCGTCAAAAAAGGACTGAGGGCGGGTTTCTTGGCGGTTTGAGTATATTGCAACCACCGCGCAAACAATTGGCGCGGCATGGTGCGTGATGCTCCGCCAATCCGGGGGCCTACCTGTGCAATATATCCGTGCCGAGGTGATAATAGAACACTCTGCCCCGCGATCATCTGGACTTCCGTATTATCCCGTTTTGCTATTTTTGTGAACGGAATAAAATCGGTCAATGGAATCAACACCACGGTTTGCGAATTCCCTACGGCAATCGGGTCGATCAGTCCGCCTATGACCACAACATTTGCCCATGGGGGAATATTCGAGGCCCCTGCCATATATTCGCTTTGATGTGTTTTTGCCCAATTTTCTTTCACTCCACGTGGCGATTTATTAATTTGTTGCACATTGACTATACATATCGAATTCATCCACGATGGCACTTTGCTCACTAAATCATCTAACGATTGTGCTTGAACAGGTATAGATATTGTCCACAATAACATACTCAGTAGTAACCGAAAACCGGCTTTCGAATTTAGCCAAGGTTTATGTTTCATATAGCCCACCCCAATTATTTCCTATTATTCACTTTTTTGTTGATCTAAAGTTTGATTTCTTCTAAAAGTTTGATTTTCATTTTCTTTTTTTGTACCCTGATAAAATAATTCTAACGGAATTTGACAGTTAGACAAGTATCTGGAAATGAACCGAAAGGAAAAATAATGACTCCGTCCTTTACTTCTGAGTCCGAAAAATCTCTCGATTATAGCAAGAATCCACTCATATTAACTCTAAATGCTGGCTCGTCCTCCCTGAAATTTGCTATATTTTCACAATTCCCTCCAGGATTAGTACGCATTTCTTACGGGCAGTGGGAACGACTAAACTTGAAAGATCCCAGACTAAACTGGTACGATTTCCATCAAAATAAACACGATTCCATTCCTTTCCCAATAGAAAAGAATGTCTCCCCAGCCGAGATTTGCATCTCTTGGTTAGCACAAAAGTTGTCCGCTTCCACCTTGTTAGCTATTGGCCACCGGGTTGTTCATGGCGGAGATCGCTTTTATTCTCCTACTCTAGTTGATGAAACAGTTTTACAATCACTAGAACAATTAATCCCGCTTGCCCCCGATCATTTACCAGCAGAACTCGAATTGATCCAGAGCTGCAAAAAATCTTTTCCAGGGACAAAACAGATCGCCTGTTTCGACACTGCGTTTCACCATACCTTACCCTCGTATGCTCGCACTCTGAGCCTACCGCGCCGATTCGCCGAACAGGGAATCCACCGCTTCGGTTTCCACGGTCTTTCTTATAGCTATTTACAATCGGTTTTGAACAAAGAATTTCCCGGTATTGCACAAAAAAAAATAATCATGGCTCACCTAGGCAATGGCTGTTCGATGTGCGCATTGGAACACGGACGATCAATCGATACGACCATGAGTTTCACCCCCTGCGCTGGCGTGCCGATGGGATCCCGTTCCGGGGATATCGATCCAGGACTGTTAAGGTATTTTCATGAACATCTCCAGTTGAACCCTGAACAAATGAACGAAATATTCCTGCATCAATCTGGGTTGAAAGGGGTTTCAGGTCTCAGTTCGGATATTCGCGATCTTCTCGCACAAAAAGAACTCCCCCAAGTCAGAGAGGCGCTCGATTGGTTCGCCTATCAATTACGCAAAGCTATAGGCGCTCTGACCGCAGCCCTTGGTGGATTGGATGCTTTAGTATTCAGTGGTGGCATGGGGGAACATTGTGCCTGGCTCCGCCAAGCCATTATACAACCATTAGCTTATCTCGGCCTTGCCCTCGACACTAAAAAGAACGAAGAAAACGCAACGGTCATCTCCCCAGATCCAACGTCAAAATTTGCGCCATCCACAATCCCGATTCTGGTCATCCCAACCAATGAAGAAAAACAGATCGCCGAGGAATCCGTTCTCGTTGCTCAGAAATAAAAATCGGTTGATAACATAAACAACTCATTTCGAAACGATTGAATCGCAATATCTCGAGAACCTGATTGTACTCGCAAAGCTATCTGGCTTTAAAGGGCAAGTCCTGATTTTGTCCAACAAGCTGTGCTGATCATTCGGCTATCGTTAGGACTGCCTACAAAAACGAGCTTATTGAAAATTCGAATAATAGGAGAGCAAGTGATCGAAATGGGTTCTATCCAGTTAGCCCAGGATAACCACGACAATTCAATAACCTAAATTCAGACTTCGGCAGTCGATATTTGCAAATCAAACAATCCTAAATCTAAAATTCCTTTACTTATTAGCTCGTAAATCCAACAAATCTCGCACTACCTGTTTTAATCGATTCGGGGTAAACGGCTTATGCAAAAAGGGGATATCAGGATCGATAAAACCCTGGCGCATGACGGCATCATCGGTGTAACCGCTCATAAACATCACCAACATTCCTGGCCTAAGCTCTTTGACAGATTTCAGTAGCGATTTGCCACTCACTTCAGGCATGACCACATCACTGATCATTAGATCGATATTGGTTTCGGAATCGCTTAGAATTTCTATAGCCTCTTTTCCCGATTTCGCTAGCAAAATCTTATAACCACTATTTTCGAGCACAATCTTGGCAAGTTTGCGAACACTATCTTCATCTTCGACAAGGAGAATACTCTCCGTTCCGCCACGGGGAATTGTCAGATTTTCTACTGGAGGAATCTGTTTATTCACTGCGCCCTTCATTTTGTAAATAGGCAAGTAAATCTTAAATGACGTCCCTATCTTCAGTTCGCTATAAACAGAAATATGGCCACCGCTTTGTTTGATTAGACCAAAAACCATAGCCAAACCCAAGCCAGTCCCCTTCCCGGGAGCTTTGGTCGTAAAAAAAGGCTCAAAAATATGTTTCATCGTTTCCGGATCAATACCGACTCCGGTATCCGTAATTGCCAATAGAATATAGTCTCCAGGAACACAATCCGGGTAGCGTTCACAATAGGTATCGTCGATCACCGCAGAGTGTGTTTCGATCAGCAATCGTCCCCCCATCGGCATCGCATCCCGAGCATTGATCGCTAAATTAATCAATACTTGCTCGAGTTTTCCAGGATCAACATAGATCTGTCCAATATCTTTTTGCAAAACGAGCTCGATAAGGATATTCTCGCCGATCAATCGGCGCAATAGGTTAGTAACACTTACCACAATATCATTCAAATCGAATATTTTTGGTTCTAAAATCTGTTTTCGGCTGAAAGCCAATAATTGGCGTGTCAAGTTAGCCGCGTGTTCGCCAGCCTGGTGAATCTCGTTCAACTTTTGCCTGCTATCATCAGCGATCTGATTGTCATTCAGCAATAATTCGCAATACCCATTGATAATCGTGAGTAAATTATTGAAATCATGAGCAATACCACCTGCGAGCTGGCCAATCGCTTCCATTTTTTGAGACTGCCGCAATTGCTCCTCGACCTTTTTTTGCTTCGAAATATCCCGGACCATCCCTGTAAAAAAAATCTCTTCATCGACTCGGCATTCCGTTATGGAAAGGTCCATAGGGAAAATCTCGCCGTTTTTACGTTTGGCTTTCAATTCTCGCACCGATCCGATAACTTTCTTTTCGCCCGTGTGGAGATAATTAGTTAAAAATTGATTATGTTGGCTGGCATAAGGTTCCGGCATCAATAATCGAACATTTTTCCCAATTACTTCTACTTCTTTATAGCCAAACATCGTTTCAGCAGCTCGATTGTAGGAGAGAATACTGCCATTCTGATCGATGGTAATGATTGCTAGCAGAGCCTGGTCGATGATCGAATGCAGAAATTCCTTTTGCCGGTGAGAAGCGGTTAAATCTTGGGTGATATTAGCAAAGCTCGTGAGAATCCCTTCTCGATTATAAATAGGAGTTGTCGTATAGCCGGCGAAAAACTTCTGGCCATTCTTGCGAAGTCGCCATTCCTCTCCATGCGCTATCCCTTTCTCAATCGCTCGATCTAATTCGTTCTGCATCAATTCCTGATTGAATCGATGTGGCAACTGATCGCTCGGAACAGGTAAAAGTACACGGATAGGCTGACCAACAATTTCATGCTTCTGATAACCAAACATTCTTTCTGCCCCTTGATTCCAAGTTACTATTCGACCTTCTCTATCCAGCATCACCAGGGCATAATCGCTCACATAATCGACCAGAAGTCGAAACTGATCTTCCGTTTCTTGAAGTAACTGTTGTGTCTGCTTTTTCTCCGTATTATCGATCACCTCAACGACAATACAGTTTGGATTACTCATCGTTTTCAATGGGCTTACCTGGCAAATCACCGGAAAAAATCTCCCATCTTTGGCCTGAAGATAGGTTTCATAGCCTCTTAGGGTTTGCTGTTGGAAGAAAACTTTTTGGATCGGGCAATCTTCCTCTCTCATAAAACTGCCATCAAAATGGAAACTATGTAGAGTATGGTGCAGAGATTTCCCTTTGAGTTCGGGAAACGAATACCCAGTTATGCGTTCCGCAGCAGGATTAACAAATAAGCAACCGTCACTCATGCTTTCCAAAAAAATAGCAGTAGTGGCATTGTCGGTTATAGCTTTGCATTGAGCAAGGGTTTGGTCCAAAATGATTTGTGCCTGTTTTTGAGTAGTAATATTTATAAATACCCCTAGCCATTCCAACACTCGGTGATCGGGAGTAAAGATCGGGACCGCTCGACAATTCGAATAATTCAAATTATTCGAACGATCAAACCAGCGAAACTCTTTTTCGAATGGTTCATTTTTGCTGAGAGCAGATTCCCACACTTCTTGTAAAGAGACTCGATCTTCCTCAAAAATGCTGAGCAGATCTCGAAACTGCTTATCTTCGTTTTCCATTTCTCCCGTTAATTCGGTCCACCGACCTGCAAAATGAAGAAACCCACTCGTGTTTGCAGTCCAGGTCAGCTCGGCAAGGGTTGAAACAAAAGTGCGATAGCGCGTTTCACTTATTCGAAGTTCTTGTTGTAATCGGAACCGTTCCGTCACATCTTCGGCAATCACCCCGACGCCGAGTTTTTTTTGATTTTGGTCGATAATCGGAAAATAACAACATTCTACCCATTCCTCTTTATCGAGATTCACATCCTTTGCCGAAAAAATCACCCCTTTAATTATTTTCCCATCCGTATAAACTGCGTCAAGAATCGGTTTCAGAGACGGCCAGATCGGTTTGGCAAATTGCTCAACGGGCTGCCCCAACTGTGCTTCAATCGAAGCGTGACCGGCTTCGGCAATGAGTTGATTGAGATGCAAAAACTTGAATTGACTATCCAGAAAACAGATACCGACCGGGGCATTCTGAATCAAACAATTCAGATTGGCTACCGAAGCCTCTGCCTTTTTGCAAAATTCTTCCAAAGAAACAATTCTTTGACGTAAATTTTCTTCATCCGCTTTTTGATCGGTTACAGGGTGGACTAAACAGGCAAATCCAAAATCCTTGTTGAGATGATCACGAAGGTTAACCAAGGTAATGATCACCCGATAGGTGCTTCCATCCTTGCCAATGAATTTTTTTTCCTTTTCCAGCCGGCCTTCTGAGCGTACCTTTTCTAATTCCTCACTCGCTTTAGCCAATTCATGTTCTTCAGTAGGATAAAGAACTTGAAGATGTTTCCCCATGATTTCCGAGGGAGAATACCCCAAAATTCGTTCTGTCCCTGGATTCCAAGCGTTAATTTCCCCTGTAGGAGTCATCATAAAAATTGCATAATCCCAGACCGACTCGAAAATGAATCGATACAGGAGTTCGTTTTGATGTGAACTGGATGTTGTTAAATCTTGTTGCGACTGAGCGTATCGTGTTCTTTGATTCGGTTCCATAAGAATCAACCCCATGATTCGTCACGATAGTTTTA
>JAKBAI010000009.1:32860-49235 GCA_021809185.1 Planctomycetota bacterium | reverse complement strand
AAGGAAACCCAATGGGAGACAAAGGAAACCCAATGGGAGACAAAGGAAACCCAATGGGAGACAATCCTATGAATGGGGATATGAATCAAGATGGGATCCCGGATCCTAGTATGGCAAAGTCTCCAGGTGAGCTGGCAAAAATTCAGCAAAAAGTTCAGGATGCGACACGCTCGTTGCAAGAATCGAAGATGGCGACAAATTCTGCACAATCTGCGTTGAATCAAGCTCAGGCCACGGCTCCAGAAACGGTACAGCCGCAATTGCAAAAGGCTCAGGAACAGCTCGACAAGGCACAGCAAGCACTGGACCAGGCTCAGCCTGGCCAAGCCACTCAAGCCACACAGCAAGCGAAAGAGGCATTGCAGCAGGCTTTGGGAACTTTGCAAGCGATACAGAGTGCGTCAAAACAACAAAATGGAAATCAGCAACAGCAACCACAACCTGGTCAAGATATGGGGCAAGATCAGGGACAAGATATGGGACAAGCGCAGAACCCTGGGGAAAACCCATCGAACAATCCTTCCAATAACCCTTCTCAGCAAGCCAATAATCAAGGTAAGGGAATCGGTCAGCGTAAGCCAGATGGGAAAACGAATAATAAACAGTCACCCGGAAAGAATGTTTTGGGAGATGGGGCGTTTATCAATCTCCCCCCTCGCCAACGAGAAATGATTCAACAGGTTTTGGGAGAAAAGCTTCCACCCGAATACCGAGAAATGATTCGACAGTATTTTATCAATGTTGCCGGGGGCAAATCGGCACTTAAACCGTCAGCCCCGCCCAAAAAATAAGATCTTGGACGAATCGCAATGAAAAGGAAAGGTTTTCCGGACGAGTGGAAAACCTTTTTTGATGCTCTCGCTTTGAAGATCAGAGAACGGCGACTAAGAGAATCAGATAATTAGAATGAACTTAAGTAATCTAGAAAAAATTATAATCTTGTTTTGATACCGATAGATAGTTTTTGTTTCGAGTTTTTAGAGAATATGATAAATAGTTGATGGATATTATGAACAAAATAAAAAAATATACTTGGATAATCGTTTGCTCTATAACATTGGTTTTTACTCCTGTTTTTTATGCCGATGATAGCGACGGAGTGGTGATCGACAAGGATACACAACGAGCGATCAATCGCGGTCTGGAATGGCTAGCGAAAAACCAGCGAGCCGATGGTTCGTGGAGTGATTCGCGTTTTCCCCACAGTACCGCTATTTCGAGTTTTGCATTATTGGCATTTATGTCGCAGGGGCATTTGCCCAATCAGGGGAAATATGGTCCCGAAGTAACCAAGGCGACTAGATACATTCTGGCCAGTGCTCGGGAAGATGGTTATCTATTGGGGGCACGTGGCGGGAACATGTATTCGCATGGGTTAGCGGAACTCGCCCTCTCGCAATTATATGGAATGACCGGTGATCCAGAAGTACGCAAAACATTGAAGAAAGCAGTGGAATTGACCGTTCGTGCTCAGGCCCCTTCTGGGGGTTGGCGCTATGAACCGGTGCCATCGGGGGATGATATATCGGTTACCATCGGTCAGGTAATGGCTTTGCGCGGTGCCAAAGATAGCGGAATTCAAGTGCCTGATCGCACCATCAAGAGAGCTTTGGAATACATTAATACCTGTTACGATTCACCAACAGGTGGTTATACATATCAGCCTAGAAATCGTGCTCCAGGGTTTGCCAGAACCGCAGCGGGTATTTGTGTGCTGAAACTATGTGGAGATTATGATAAGCGAATCGATCGCTCGATCGACTTCCTGAAGCGGAGTATGCGTGGCCGCCCAGAACATTTATGGTATGGTCATTATTATGCTTGTCATGCTCTTTATCAGGTTGGTGGTCAAGACTGGAAAAATTATTATGATCGGGTGAGAGTCGATTTGCTGAATCAACAAAGTCCGGACGGTTCTTGGTCCGCTCATACCGATCATAACAGTGCAGGACCGGTATACCAAACGGCGATTGCTATTATCATTCTGAGTGTTCCTGGGCATTACCTACCCATTTTTCAACGGTGATAAGCTCTTTTCTTTTTATCGTTGCATGACTCTCCGTGTCGTGATTTGAACTAGTCTCCGAAACGATGATTTCGGAGACTCTTCAAACGGAAAGTACTTTTCTAGCTACTTCGTTCTGCTACTACGGATTGCACGAGTTTCCGAGCTGATGTTATGGGTGCGTGTTATCCGGTTTTTGGCCAGTTTACCCAAGCTTTATATGAAGAATTTCTACCGATTCACAACGAGCCGATTTAAAAGTAATTAAAGATGCTATTTCAAATTTATTATTGAGCCGAGATCAAAAACTCTGATTACTGGATCATAATATCTGCATCCGGAATTTGGTCACTCGAATAACTCGGAAAGGGGAGAAGGAAAACATCGCTGACAGGGTCAGCCTCCCTTCGATCTCGGCGTTTAATATTTCATACATGGAGAAAACATTTGCCGAGAATCTGTGAGCTTGTGCACATTACTGCATATCGAATTTGTTCGCCTAGCTCGAATGTTGCAAAATAAAATCTATTTGCTTTTTACCCATTGTATTCTAATAGGGAGAAGGATAGGCAGATTTTGATCTTTTGCCTGCCCACTATTTTGCAATGGAGAATCGGTTATATCGATTTCAAATTTTCGGCGAATGCGGTTCCCAGCTAGGTCTTCAATAGCCTTATCGATCCGCAGTTGATAGTTCCCGATCTGCCAAGGAAACCGCGGTTTAAAATTCCATGCCGTTTCCTCGTTGGTGATTTCTATTTCACCTTCTAGCCGTTTGTTTTGCTCGTCAATCAGTTCTAAGCGTTGGATCAGGGTATAATCCATCGGTTTTGGAAAGGTGATGATCAGTTTATCTCGAGCCGTTTTGGGAGGGATTATTTTCCAATCCAGTGGCTCGGGAGGATTGTTATCGGCCTCGATTGCTTCGAAGGATTTGCGAAATGATTTGCTTAATTTATTCCCTTGCCCATCGCGCCAATGATGATCGATTTCCAGAACATAACGTTTCCCTTTTTCAAGCACTGGTCCTAGATCTTCGCGCGGTTTTAAACCCTGTTTGATTCGGCCTGGATCGATCAATAAAGTAAATCTCATCTGTTGCTGATCCCACAGCTCTTCTTCAAGAGTTAAAAAAGCGCGTTCGATTGTTTCCCCTTTTTCGTTTTTAAGATGAATGTGTTCATAGGCTTCGCCACGGCTCATCGGCGCGCTAAAATAGATATAAAATTTCAGTTGATTTTCGGGTAACTTGTTTCGTGTGGGGTAAACCGAGCTTATCCGAGTCGATGGTTTCGAAGCAGAGGCTGGGATTTGCCAGTAAATAATCTGTGGGGCTGAAGTGCTCAATAAGTCCTTATCTAAGATCAATCCATAACGCAACCCCGGTTGCCAGGGAAATCGGGGTCGAAAGCCGATTTTTTCTTGTTGAATTTGCCAATCACCTAAGATATTTGGTTGCAGTAAAGAATCTTCTTCAGTTTTTGCACCAACAACCAAGCGAATAAGTTTCATCTCATTTTGGGGTTTTTTAGACTGTGCCAGAGCCAGTTTCTGGAACATCGATTTCGGCAAATCTTTTATGATTAGAGTACTCCGCAACCCAGTTTCTGAACCGTTTTTACGGTTTTCGTTCGATTCCGAAATAGAACTGTTTGTTCCTTTGTTCAAATTTGGTTTCACTGTTTTAGTGGGGTGCAAAAGGGATTGAAGATCGTGGCTAGAGAGTGTCAATATCGCAGGGGCCGATTGATCGATATTCGCCAGTGGAAAAGATCCTAGTTCAAGTCGAATCTTTGTCGGTGCGATCTTCTTGTTGTTTTCGGGACTCTTTTGAAAAGCACTTAAGCTCCCAATGAGCCAAAAAAAGATGTAAATACAAAAATAGGACGCAAGATTTCTGATTCGATTATTCAAGATTGTATTCAACAAAGCGGTATTGAAGATAAGCATAAAATTTACTAAGGATTGTTTGAATAATGCAATGAATGATAACTGTTTGGCTTTGGAGGGTGTTAGTTAAATTTTCAGATAGGGAAGAATGAGCATGAAGAAATCGATTCGAAGTGGAGATGATTCGAACCGATTTCATTCTTCTGTGTCAATCTATTCTCTGTTGGAGGTAATCAATCAAGAGACAGGGATTGAAATACAATTCCGTCCCAAATTATTGAATACATCGAGAATAAACGAAGCTTTTTGATAATAATATAGAGTTGATAACAAATTTATGGCAGAGGAATGGTCATCACATTCAAAGTACCACTTTTGTTCTGCAATACCACCGCTCGACCATCATCCAATTTGTCGAGCTGCACAATCCCAACTAATTCTTTTATGGTATCGTATTTGAGACCAGCGGTTCCTCTGATCTGTTTGGTAATGGGATCGATTTTTTCAATGCCGGTCAAATCGACTTTCATGATTCCTCGACTGCTGTTGGCCATGAGCAGATATTGTTTGCCCTCTTTTTGATAGGTAATCATATCGAGAGGCCGATTGCCATTGCCTAATTCAGCAACAGTGGTGCCACGCAGCTTTTCCCCTTCTTTCAGTTTTTTAACGGGGAAAGTTACCAGTGGGGTGCAGGTGTACGAAGCAAGAACATTACTCTCCCCACCGATTGTATATGGGATAAAGGTACGAATTGGGGAATTCGTTTCCAAACGGCCATGAGCACCATGGAAAATTTCGATGCTTGCCCCTTTATCGGAAGTTTTGAACGGGAACGGGATTACTCGTAATCGCGAGGAAAATTCCTCATTCGAAAGACCAGCAACAATCACCTGATTGTCAACGAATCCAAGTGCGGTTATCGATTCGATCTCTTTGCTGCGTTGAACTTTGGTATTCGATGCAGGGAGCATTACCTTAGCAAAAGCAACCTCTTTGAGACTCACTTCGGTTAGTTTGCCTTCACGATCCATCTTGCAAAGCACGGGGGACGCATCTTCCCCTTTGCCACGAGAAACGGATAAGTATAGATTCCCCGATAATGGATTGACTTTCATATCATTGATGAGAATCTGATCTTTACTGGTACCCAACATAGAAGCAATTTTTTCATTGATGGCATCTAGTTTAAGCTCTCCTTTGGGTGAACGACTTTCGGTATCGCCTGTTGCCAAAGCGATAACTGCGGCCCCTTTGGAATCGCCGATCAGCAGAATTCCTTCTGGAGCAAAAGCGAGAGCACCGATCGATTTCAATTCGGGTGTGCCTTTGGTCAAGCTATCGGTCAGATTAGCGGCGTAGCCTCTGGCACCAAAAAACATTGTACTTGTTGCTATCATTACACAAATGATTTGCAATACGAAACTTCGTTGTCTTAACATGTTTAGTCCTTTCTCCATTTGATGGAAATATTGAGACTTTTGTATCTTCTACAAAATGGAATCAAATTTCAAGAAAAAAATTCGTTATACTCATCAAATTTTCATGGATAATTGAAACTTTTTGGAATATAGTCTTCATTTTTCCTGTATTTTCAGATTTTTCTCTCTTATCCTCCATAAAAATGTATTTGAAGTGCCCTTGATGCGGTTTATGAAATAAGAGGGGGAATTCATGATTCACTGGTTCGATGCTGGTCGAGACTTTGGAATCTTAATATACTTTAGATAGAATTTGGAAATTCCCCACAGCAAAATAAATCTTCCTATCTTACATTCTTTAAGATATGAAATCGATTCGTGGTGTAGATCTTGGTGTAGGATAGATAAGGATTCAAATTCTGATTTTAATCAGAATTTGATGAATTTAACAAAAGATAGGAAAATATCTAATGCAGATTCGCTGCATCTCTGGCTTGCCTCTAATTTTTGTCTCGCTTCTTGAATGTTTACGTTTTTTTTCGATTATCGCTTGGATGGTTGGTCTTTTTCTTTGGAATTTGCCCAGTATTCCTGCGAATAATCTCGAATCGAATTCACTTGGCGATGAACTAAACATAAAAAAAGAAATTCCAATCGGTTCGAAGATTTCTACGAACATTACAGGCAAAGATATTTATTTCCACGAGCGCTCCCTAGATGAAAGTTTCTTTCAAGAGAAGAAAATTCTGGTTATCGTTTTTGTGCGGACCGATTGCCCACTTGTACCAAAATATTTTCCCAAGTTGATCCAATTAGATAAAGAATATAATTCCAAAAAAGTTCAATTCTTGGCGGTCAACGTCAATTATGATGAAACCATCATGGAAATGGCTACCCAAGCAGTTCAATTTAATGTCCCATTCCCTTTCTTGAAGGATATAAATGGCAGTTTAGTAAAGTCGTTGGGGGTCCAGAGAACTCCCGAAGTGGTCGTCCTCGATGAAGAAAGAAAAATCCGCTATCGTGGCCGCATTGACGATCAGTATGCTCCAGGAAAAACATTACCCAAACCGCGCGACGATAATCTCAAAAATGCCATCGATGCCATTCTCGCCAACAAGCCGATTGCCAAAACAAGTATGCCCAGTCCGGGTTGTCGGATTACTCTACCTAGCGCCGATACCCCTGCTCAACCTTTAACCTATTACAAAGATATCGCCCCTTTGATCAACAATCGATGTGTGAGCTGTCACCAAAAAGGGGGGTTGGCACCTTTCCCGCTAGAATCATACGAGCAAATAAAAAAGCAAGCCGAAGCATGCGCTGAGGTGGTCCATGATGGCCAAATGCCCCCCTGGTATGCTGCCAAAGATTTTGGACCATTCACGAACAATAGTTCTCTTTCTCTTAGGGAACGCAAAAAGCTCCGCCAATGGATCGATACCGGAATGAAATTAGGGGATCCTGGAGATTTCAAAATCGACAACAATAAAGTATTTTCCTCTAAAGAAACCGATCCTACCTTGGCAGAACCGCGAACACAAACTCCTACAAAAGCCAATCCTAATGGGATTAAAGCCGATCCTAATGGGATTTCAGCGGCAACATCCGGTCAGAATAATAAATCGAATAGTCGCAGCGAGTGGCAATTCGGCGAACCTGATCTGATTATTTCAACCAACGTATCTAAATTGCCCGCCGCAGGAGAAATTCCCTATCATTATTTAATTTTGCCTAAAACATTTTTTTCTGAAACCTGGATCTCTTCCATTGAAATTAAACCAGAAAACCCAGCGGTCGTTCACCATGCGAATTTGCTTTATGTTTCTTTGCGTGAACCGAGTATCTCAGAAGCTATGTTTGTTACCGGTTATGTCCCCGGCAATACTGGGGCGATGTATGATCCGGGTGTCGCTTATCGCATTCCGCCCTGGAGTCGACTTCTGCTTCAAGTTCATTATGTTGCTACCGGGAAGGTCGAACACTCGCGCATTAAAGTGGGCATCCGTTTCCCAAAACAGCAAGTGAAGCAGCAGATTCATCATATTTTGATGGATGTGGAACACTTTGCCATCCCCGCAATGCACCCCCATTATTCGTTGCGGATTGGTGAGAAACTACCCTGCGATGCCACTGTCATTGCTCTCTTTTGCCATATGCACAAACGCGGTAAAGCGATGATTATTCGTGCTAAAAAACCGGGTCAGATCGAGGAACCGATCTTGATCGTTCCCAATTATAGTTTTGACTGGCAAATGCCGTACCGTTATGCTTATGGCAAAATGAATCTTCCCAAAGGAACTTATGTTAGTACGGAATCTCTTTACGATAATTCCCCGTTTAACCCAGTGAATCCAGATCCAAAAGCAGTCGTGAAATCCGGCTATCAAACTAATAACGAAATGATGCAAGGTTTTCTGTTCTATGTTGATCAGCATGAAAATCTTCATCGTAAAGTAAATCCTAAGACCGGAACCGTAATCCCCTAAATTACTAGTTATTTGAAATCGACAAAGCGATGGCTTGAAGAGTTTACATTCTTGAAACATCGCTTTTTTGTTAAATTCGGAATACCGATTTCTAGATCCTCTTAGGGCTTCATTTCAAATTCTTGTCAAACCAAGATCGCAAATCTCCTTCATTTTATCTCTGAAACGTCGCTTATAATCGAACAATTCATCAATCTTATCAATCAAACTGAATAACCCTCAAATAGAATTAATCTGGGATTTTTGACGATGAATCCTTTAGGGTTGCTATTGCATCTAATTGAAGATATGCAAAATCAATCTTGTTTTCGTTGAATCTGGTTTGCGAGCTATCTCTCTCAAATGAAGATTTTGTTTCCTTTGAATAAGTTTTTCCCTGAATTGCAGTTTAATCCCATTCGTTTGTGATTCCCAGTTTCAATCTTATCGATTAGCCCAAATGCAATAGGTGCTGAAAGGGGAAATAGAGTAATTGCTTAAGCAGTGACTCCTTGAGCATTGATTCCTTGAGAGGAAGATGCTGGAAGAATTGGCAATCGCTTTTTAGTTTGCGTTTTGAATTTTAATGAGCAATGAATTGGATTCATGGAAACTAGCTAAATAAACTTCCTAGATTATTTAAGCTTGGTCCCGATGGGCTAAGCTGGGGAAAAGCGGGGCAGTGTTTAACTTAATGGTTCAGAAAAAGCTAAATCATCTGTTTATGAAGATCGACTGAACAAGAAGAGTAATAACAGAATCAGAAAACTTGAAGAATTAGGAGAATGAAATGAAAAAGAGAATAGAAATATTGTCGAAAACGGCAGCTCATTGGGTTGGGGATGGTTTCCATGTCCAATCGGTTATTTCCTATCCGCGCTATGGGGATCGGATCAGCCCATTTTTGCTTTTGGATTACGCAGCGCCGCGCGAATTTGCGCCAACAACAAAATATCGCGGTGTTGGTCAACATCCTCATCGGGGATTTGAGACAGTAACCATTGCTTATCAGGGGAAAGTGGAACACCGCGATTCTCTGGGTAATCATGGTGTTATAGCTCCAGGAGATGTACAATGGATGACAGCAGGAAGCGGTATACTGCATGAGGAATGGCATGAACAGGAATTTGCCAAGAGTGGCGGAGTTTTTGAAGTTATTCAGCTCTGGATTAATCTACCAGCGAAACATAAAATGACTCGGCCAAAGTATCAAGAATTGGTGGCCGCAAGCATCCCGAAGATTCAGTTAAATTCGAATCTCTCGATGAGAGTGATCGCGGGAAATTATCAAGGCGTTTCCGGCCCAGCGAACACATTTTCTCCGGTTCATCTATGGGAACTTTCGGGTACTTCTCAGGGACGATTGCAGATCGATTTGCATCCTGCGTACTCTACTCTGATATTTCTTCGCTCTGGACGAGCTGTCATTTCGATGGGTTATATCGAATCGCGAGGAGAGACACCCCGGAATCATCTACAACATAATCTTCTAAATGACCCCGCAAAGGAATCTTCCGGGGACGAAGAAACAGTCATTCGATCAGGCGAGTTGGCTATTTTACCTACCTATTTCGTAGAGCCAACATTCATCTCTCCAATAATCCCCTTGCATCTTCAGTTGTTGGAGCCATGTGAATTATTGATCCTACATGCCGAGCCGTTGAATGAGCCGATAGTTGGAAATGGTCCTTTTGTTATGAATACGATGCAAGAAATCGAACAAGCGTATCAAGATTATGCTGAGGGGAAATTGGGCGGTAGATAGGAACAGTAGATAGGAACTGTAGGGACTCCTCGCCCTCGCCTACTGCCTTTCTTCCTCTGCGTACTGCCATCTGCCCATAGACTCAATAGGAGTGGGGGGTGCCAACAAACCCAGAATCAGGGGGTTGACACTGCCCGCTCGCCTTATCAACGAACAATCACACAATCACCGCAAACCGTACGATCCCAGAGTCAAGGAGAGCGGGGGACGTGAGTCCCTTAGATGTGGCAGGATATGGTAGAGCAAAAATTATGGAGTTCAAAAAGGAGTTCTCGGATAGCGTTTTTGGGCACTGACAATGGGGTCCACCAGGCCCCTACCTACTTTCCCCCGCCCCCCGCCTTTCTTCTTCTGCCTACTGCCTACTGCCTACTTTCCCCCGCCTACTGCCTACTTTCCCCTGCCTACTGCCTACTTTCCCCCGCCTACTGCCTACTTTCCTCGCTTATCTCAGGGGAAGTAATTTAAGTTCTTGTTGGCTTTCGATACTGAAATAGAAGCCATGAGGATTATTACCATTATTTAGTTTCATCAGAATGGTATTTTTCCCTTTTTTGAGGGGAACAGTAATGTGCAATCGGGCAGGGACCGCTGCAAAATGATCGGTATTGAGAAGAATCATTTTGCCATTGAGCCAGATTTTGATTTCATCATCATTTCCAACCAGGAATTCCGCTTTTTGATCGATAGGAGATTCGATTTCACGGAACAAATAAGAGGTTATCTCGTTACTGTTGCCCTGATAATACTGTTGCAGATCGAAGTAGCCGCCATCGCTATTTTTGATGATGGACCATTTTATCTTTTTATTGTTTTTTCCGGTGTATTCGCTGTCAAAACGAAGCGGAGACTGTTTTTCTGGGGGGAATGGTTCCTGAATCCCGTTGTTAGGGAAAGGCCCAACAATTTGCCAGGCTTCTGGGGTGAGGACCGGTTTTTTCAGAGTAGCGAGATATTCGACTAAATCGATCAGATCATCTTCGCTAAATGCCTGTACAAGATTATCAGGCATAATCGAGGTGTCAATTTTCCTCCGGGATTCAATCTCGGATTTTGGGATTGAAAAGTCTTTGCCATTGGCATCGCGGAGCAAAACGTTCTGGTCTGTATCCTGAATAATAAGACCGATTAGACTTTGTCCTGAAGAGGTATCGATACGGTGTTGCAGATATTGATCGGCAATCGCCTTGCTGGGATAGAGAATCGATTCGAAGAGATTTTCCTTACTCCCTTTCAGGCCGATCATCGATAAATCTGGACCAACACGTCCGCCAATGCCGCGGATCATATGGCATTTCAGACATTGGGAATCGCTTCGCAAAGAAGCTTGCATCAGCTCACGCCCTTTGTTGGCATTGCCTTGTCTTTTGGCAAGAGTAGCAATAGTAGGTAACTGATCTTTTTTCAATTTGCCGGGTAATGGGAAGGCTAGATTGGCTTTGTTGCGCAGATCGATAAAAGGGCTGTTGCGTAGAAGTTGGCGGGCATCGCCTACAAGTTCTTTGTTGATTGCTTGTTTGTTTTGAAGATCAATAAGCCATTGCGAACCGTTTCGAGATCCGGCAAGAGCTTGTAAAACCGGGCGTTGGAAATCCGTTGATTTGTTGGGATCGAGGAAAATCGATTTAAGGACTTCCAGAGCTGCTTTTGCTTCTATGCTGCGGCCCCTCTGGCTATTGGCCATTACCCCTATTGCTTGGATCGCAAAAGGGCGTAATCGAGGGCTAGTTCGAACCAATTGATTTAAATAATCCAGTGATTCTGATCCCGGCAATTCGGCGAGAGTCCGGGTAGCCTCTTTTTGAATATCGAAATTATCTGATCGTGAACAGATGGAGATAGTGATCTTTACGGCATTCTGGGGTTTAGAAATCGCCATTAATTGCAAACTGGCTATTTGCGAGGATGGGTTTTTGGATTCGATCATCTCCTGCAAAAGTTTGGTAAACGCCTTATCTTGGCTCAACGATTTCCATTTGGTTGGTAAGAAAAGCCGGAAGTTTTGAATGATTCTTTCTCTGGTTGGTTCTCGAAGATCGGTTTTCAATAGTTTGAGTAACATCATTCCTGCGGCAACATCGGTCGAGGAGGAAACAATATCGATAATTCGGTCTTTTTGAGACGGGGGAATATCGGTTTTCTCCAAAAGCTGATCCAAGCGATGGATGACGCTACTGGGTCGAAGTTCCCAGACTAGATCAGCGATACGATCGTTCCAGCCGGGGAATATTGTCGTAAAATCGGCGAGAACGGCATCCCGGCGAGCAGGGGAATCCCCGCAAGCAATATAAAGAGCGGCGCGGTAAAACAGATCGCCTAACTGATAGGATTGGGCCAAAAAGAGAATGGAATCTTTGACTTCTTCTGCGGAATAGTTTCGCAGGGCGATTAATAACTCGCGTTTCGCGGGTAGAGTCAGCTTTTTCCATTCCTCGGATCTTAAGTGGGTTTTCACCATTGCTTTTAGTTGATCGGGGGCTTTTTCAGCAAGTAAACGAATAAGTAAAACTTGCATATTTGGCTGTTGATCTCCGAGGTGGCGATTAAACTCATTTTCCAATTCTTTATTATTTAATAGTCCTAAATTCAGTTGTTGCCACAAGATTAAAGCTTCGGATCTTTCGGACAATCCTTGGCGATTATTCAGAGAAAGCAACTCTTTTTGTTTTTCTGGTGGTATAGAAGCAACATAGGCTCTGGCCCAAGCTCTGCTTGCCAAACAGGGGGAGTTCAGATTGGTCCGAAAGCCGTTGACCTGATCGATCGGAGGGTTTGGAATTTTATAGCCTTGGTGATTGCTGGGAATCAGGCGATAGATCCGGCCACGTTTCCAGTCCCCCATGCCGTGGCCTCCCACTCCGGGATCGTACCAATCGGCAACCATCACACTTCCATCAGGGGCAACGGCAATATCCGAAGGGCGAAACCAGTTATCGCTACTAGTAAGAATGATTTTCTTTTCGAGCTGAAACCCGCCCCCTTGCGGTATTAGCTGAAAGCTCCTTACTTCGCGCGGACCGGCATCGGTATGCAATAACTGATTGCGGTATTCTTTCGGCAGTAGATCCCCTTCATAAAAACAGATTCCGGTCGGGCTACCAAAGTAGGTTCTTAAAGCTTTTTGAACGATTCCGGGTTGCTCTTCGTGCCAGTGGCTTTGCCCTGGCCCACGCGGGTGATAGCCATAATTCCCACCGGGAATGACAAAACAAATCCTTGTTTGCTGATTACCATCATCGTCGTTATCCGAAAGAAAGATGTCCCCAAAAGCATTTACGCAGGCTTCGTAATTATTACGAAAATTATGGGCAATCAATTCCAGGTGATTCCCTTGCAGATCACAGCGCCAGATGGTGCCTGCTCGACAAGTGGTGGAATTACTATTCCAGATCGGTCCTTGCCCATTGGCACTCTTTAACTGTCTTACCCCTTCGTCTCCCACGGTAAAATAGAGTCGATTGTCGGGTCCAATATTGATGCCATGAACTCCATGATCATGATCGATTCCTCGAAAACCGGTCAATAATACTTTTGGTGGACCATCTGCCTTCAAATCGCCATCTTTATCTTCAAAGACCCAGATATTAGGGGATTGGCAAATATAGATCGTTGAGCCTTTGCCATTGGCGTGGGGAGCCACTGCTATTCCCAAAGGGGCCATGATTTCCGGAGATTGATAAAAGACATGGCATCGATCGGCTTTGCCATCTCCATCGCTGTCCTCTAGAACTAAGATGCGATCCCCTTCCGCCCGAAGTGGGGGTTGTCCTCGGAGTTTTCGCCGATAGTTAACGGCCTCACACACCCACACCCTACCACGATGATCGATATCCATACAGGTAGGATTAGCAAACATCGGTTCGCTTGCAAATAGTTCTACTTTTAACCCATCTGCTATCTTAAACGATTTTAAGCTTTCTTCGGGACTTAATTGGGAATAGATCGGGGAAGGAAGTAGATAAAAACAAAGTAGAATTGGCAAAATGAATCGATTCATGAAAAGCTCCATTATATCTCGGAGATTATTGCTAATAGTTTATTAGCTAGGATGGATATTTACTGTTTATAATCGCAAGCAATTTTTTCGGAAAACTATTTTAATTGTAGCACGAATTGAGCTATTGGCTAGAGATTTACTAGAGATCTTCGATGAAATCTATAAAGATATGCACGTGAGATGCTTGATGGGCTGATAGAAAAGTGATTGACCTCTAAATAGAAAAAAAGAAATATTTTTTTCAGAATAATATCAGATTTTAGATTCATTATTGTGGAAGAACATGATAATTTGCAGTACTTTGCCCAAGCAGATCCTGTAACATTATGTAGTGAATCTAGAAGTAGAACTCATGCGCAAAGGTCTAAGAAGTATGGATCGATCCAATGGTCTTGGTCGCTGCTCCAGTCATATTCAGAAATATGGTTCGTAATCATTTCCGCATCGGTTTCTGGAGGTGGGGAATAGATACGCAGCTTGGGGGAATTGGAGTTGATGATGAGCGATTTTGGTAGATCATTTTGGTTTTTTGGACCAGAAATGCGTATGGGTTGCCTCTGGCATAATGGGGCGAACGATCGCTCGGCTTGGTTTATCGGCAGAGATGATTTTTGTTTAGATAACTGAGAATGATTAAATAGACCAAGCAGGATTGTGCGTGCTTTTTCAAGAATAGTATGAACATTAGACGATTTTTTCGCAGCTCGTGTGTTTGCGGAGGTGCTAATTTTCATATTCGCTTCCTGGAATGATAATGCCAGTCCTGAACTCATAGATTACTCTGCTTGACTACAATAATATTGGGGCGATGCTTTTCTAATATTTTGAACGATTCATCAAATTGGGCCATATCGAACAATTCAGAGGATTTTTTCACCGGAGAATTCTGCTACGGTAAATAGTCCTTTGGCTATGAAAACAAATCGTTTGGCGTTGTTCAATCTAGTTGCCAGAAGAAGATACTTCACTATTTCGAATTTCAGATCATGTTCGTTTAGGCGGTTGTACTAGCTACAACTCTATTCTATCTCTGGGATCAAGTCATGTCGGAAAACGGCAAGATTTCAGTAAATTTATAGTTTTTAGCGCGGACAAACTAAAGTTTCGAACAAAAAAATCCGACCGGGTCGAAATCGGTTCAACCAAGAAATGCTTCTCAAGCTAAAACTTGCGCTAGGAAATCAAATCAGAAATATTTGTTTAAAAGTGAAAAGTTTACTTTGAACAGTCAATCCTCATACCTATATCGTGAGCGCGAAAACCTAATCGCTCGTAAAAGGGACGAATTGGATCATGACAACTCAAAATAACTTTATAGCAGCCAAGTTGGCGGGCAATTTGAATAAGATGAGAAACCAGTTGGGTGCCAATCCCGCGACCAGAATAATCTTTATGCACCGCAACATCTTCGATATGCCCCACCAATCCCCCTCGATGGATAAATTTCCGTTCCAAAAGGAGACTTGCAGTACCAATCACTTTGTCCGTTTCGGTTAATAAATGAATTGGAGCAACGGGATTTGGTCCTAGCTCTGGCTCTAGAACCGATTCTAGGGCAACCCAGGTTTGAATGTGATTCTCATTTCGACTCTTCCAGATCTCAATAGCTTCTAGTGTAGATAGTTTAGCATCGGCAAGATTACCGATGGTTTCCAAAAATCCATTTTCAAAATCTTCACGTTCCAATAAACGCATAATGATCGACACAACCGGTTACTCCATAAAATAAATGCTTTTATTTAGAGAGGATAGTTTATCATATCAAATTCGGCAAAGGATTGTCATCAGCAATTCAGGCAATTATGCTTTAATTTCATTAACTTGGGTCCAAAGAAAAAAAGATTTACACGATTTTCTTAATCCAAGCCTGGTGAGATCGGAATGACCGAAGTTGGAAATCAAAATGAATGAAACCATATAGTATATAGACGGGAATCATTTCTAGTATTTTCCGTGATCTCTGGTTTGCCGAAGGATGTTAAGGCGATTATCATTCGTGAAGTATTGCTTTGCCAAGCCGAATTTATCGAATTCAGAATAGAAAGTACAAAAATTAAGCAATATGGATGATATTAGTAATTGTAGGGAGATTAAATCGAAAATATTGATTCGAATATTCTGAGAAATAGGTAAATGATTGATCCGTAAAAGATCGATTTTTTCAATTCTCTCAGTAGTACAAATCAATTAAAATCTGGCAAAAACTTACCCAACTTCAAAAATAACCATTGTCAGTTCCAAAATTCTGCTTAATTTAGGAAGATAACCTGCTTTTAGAACCTCTTCAGGAGAAATGTATGAAATGTTGGTATAATTCAAAAGTCACTCAAGGCATGATCGGTTTGGGCTTTTTGGCTCTCCTTTCTGCCATTTTTGTGTTGGATTGCGAAGCAAAAAATCCGATAATCCCGGAGCTTGCCCAGGATTCATCTAAACCAGATAATACCCCTCCCAAAGGTTTCAAATCTCTTTTTAATGGCAAAGATCTCACGGGTTGGCAAGCAATCATCGCTCCCCCTGCGCGAGCCAAGCTGAAACCAGAACAAATTACCAAGCTGCAAAAACAATATAACGACGAAACTTTGATTCATTGGCCAGTCAAGGATGGGATGATTTACCATGATAGCAAAGGCGGCAAATACGGCGCCAATCTCGGGACCGATAAAGATTATGGTAATTTCGAACTGTATGTCGATTGGAAAATCGAAGAACGGGGGGATAGCGGCTTATATTTACGCGGTACTCCTCAAGTGCAAATATGGGACTCGGATCATCTCAATGCCAGTCTCAAAGAGGACTGGGGAACGGGTTCTGGCGGATTATGGAACA
>JAKBAI010000009.1:0-32850 GCA_021809185.1 Planctomycetota bacterium | reverse complement strand
ATTTGAAAGGATCGAAAGGGAAAACCCCTTTGAAAAAAGCGGACAAGCCTGTTGGACAATGGAATACGTTTCATATCACGATGATCGGAGATCTCGTAACGGTAGAATTAAATGGAGTGCTTGTGGTTGATAAGGCCCCATTGCGAAACTACTGGAGTCCCAATCAGAAGCTTCCTGCCAAAGGACCTATCGAACTCCAGCATCATGGTGATAAACTTTGGTTCAAAAATATTTATGTAAAAGAATTAGACTAAACAGAAATACGATCGATTACAAATGATTTCATGTGAAACCAGCTTAACTGGTCGCGGGAAAAATAGATTTATTGTTATCAGATGATTTGATTTCCGACCCGAATAACAAAACAAGGCAACCGGAGGGGTGTAAGTTAACGGATACTAATTTCAACTTACTCACCTCCTGCCTACTTCCCCTCTACCTCTTCTTACTGCCTACTGATTAAAGTCCACCACGCAAATCGAAGTTGCGTTTTTTGGCTGAATTCGATTTTTGAACTTCTTCACTATCGATTTCATGATCTTCTATCATTTCTGATTCCTCGGCATTCATTTTCTTGATGCTGGCGTTGCGTATCGATAGGCTGATTCGTCTAGCCTCAGGATCCATCGATAAAATCTGAGCTTCCACCATCTGATTCTCTTGAACTGCATCTTGCACTCGGCGGACTCGATGTTGACTCAATTCCGTAACGTGGACCAGCCCTTCGATTCCAGGCTCGATTTCGACAAAAGCACCAAAATCGGCAATCCGTGTTACTTTGCCTGAGACAATCTCCCCTTCCATATGACTTTCTATGAACGCTTTCCACGGATTGGTGGAAAGTTCTTTGAGACTTAGACTGATTTTGCGTTCTGAGTGATTGACTCGCATTACTTTGACCTGGATTTGCTGATTTTCTTTCATCAGCGTTTCTGGTTTCTCCACACGGCCCCAAGCTAACTCATTCATGGGAATGAGACCATCCGCAGCACCTAAATTGACGAAAATCCCAAACGGCTTGATAGAACGAACGGTTCCCGTAAGGATTTGCCCCTCTTCAATTTTGTTCCAGAACGACTCTTTTTCTTTTTCTCGTTCTAATTCTAATAAAATCCGTCGACTTACAACCAGATTTTTCTCGCCAGGGTTTACTTCAATAACTTGACAGCGGATTTTCTGATTCAAATACGGCTCGAGCTGTTCAACCCGAAATAATTCGATTTCCCGAAACGGCATAAATCCGCGGATTCCGTTAACTTCGACTTCAAGGCCTCCTTTGTTGGCTTTGATTGCCTTGGCCTCGACCACCATACCGCGACTAACTGAGGACCAATCGACGGAGACGGCTATCGCTCCATTTTTGCTCAGCTTAAGTAAACCTTCTTCCGAATCGAATCCTTCGATCGAAAATTCAATAATTTCGCCGATTTGCGGCGGTTTTCCATCAAATTGAGCCAGAGGAAGCACCCCCTGAGAACGTCGGCCTGGGACATCGATAAAGACATCGCCTCCATGAATGCTCAGAACTTTTCCTCGTTTGCGATTCTTATTTCCACTGTCGCCACCAAGATCCTGATTTTCTTCTTCATTATTGTTAGCTTGCAAAAATTCTTGTTCGTTAAATTCCGCGAGGGCCGCTTTGAATTCCGCATCGATCTGAGCATCCAATTCGCGCAAAGAAGGGATGGCATTCTGATCAATAATCGGCCTAGGAGCACGTTCTCGCGGTGTCTCTTTATCTCTGCCTGATCGATTATTTTTTCGATCAGGTCGATCCGATCGATCGCCACGTCCCCCTCTATTATTTCTATCTCCCTGTTCTCCCCGATTGAATGGGGATGGTTTATCTCGGCTTTCCACTGGATTCGAACCCTCCGATTTTTGAGATAAACTTTCTCGATCGGTGTTTCCTACTGGAGCAGGAATTTCGGGTGTTGAATCGATGGGGGCAAGCGGGGATTGCGGTTGAGAAGGGGAAGCGGAAGACGTAGTTTGACTCGAGGGGGGAGGAGTCGATATTTCGGTGTTCGTAGGATCTTGACTGCTTTTTTCCCCATTATCTTTTTTAACTTGGTAGGCATTCTGAGTAAATCGTTCACGTAAAGAGGGTTTACCAGCAGTTTTATTTATGGAAGGATCAGAATGTTTAGCAGTTCCCGTTTCTGAATCACTGGGAGGGGTTGTAGGATTTTGTGCGGGATTTGTTGTTGTCGATGAGGGTGTCGCTTCGCTGGTTGCTTTGGGAGTAGGGGGTAAGCTATATTTTGAAGCACCTGGGATTGTCATTTTCTGATTTCCTTTGTCGATCGCTTTTCGATCATCCGTTTCCTAAAAAGGGATTCAAAAACACCCTAGAAAAAGTGCCTTTTACATCCTTGGTTACTTTGGTTACTTTGGTTACCGAATTAATTTCCAAATATAGTTAGTAATTTTAATTGACTACTCTTTTTGGAAAAGCCAAAAGTATAAATTCAATTATGTGTTATATAGAATTACCAAAAATTGAGCAGATGGGAAAGTAGAACGGAAATTAAATTAAAAGAAAATGAAACTCATTGCACTTCGATCTTGCCAGTCCTTACTTTTTCCAAAGATAGAAAATCTCTTCTTTTTCTGACAAAGATAGAAATCGAAATCAAATTTTCAAGAATTTTGACTAGTCTTCTTAATGAAAAAAAGGAATCAATCGGTTTAGATTACTTAGAAAAATTTCTGAGATCAATTTGAAGTAAACAGTAGAATTTATGGGAATAGATAACAGTTTTATCTGATTTTAGAAGCAATCCCATCGAGCCATTTGAAGAGATCTGGGATAGCCTCACGGACAATCATCATATGTTCGATATCTGGGTAACTTTTGAACTCGATCAATTTCTGCTGATTTTTATCCTCTTTTCGTAAAGAGAGTAAAGATTTAGCCGTATTTTCGGCCATGCGATAGCCAAAGTCTAATTTTCCACAAGCAATAAAGAAGGGGATTTTGTTTAACTTTTGGGGTTGAGAGATACTCCCGCTACCCCCAAGAAGGGCAACCGCAGCGAATTTTTCAGGAAATTTCTGGGCGAGTGACAAGCTTTGCGCAGCTCCCATCGAATGGCCGATCAGAAAGATTTTCTTAGGATCGATCGGATAGCGTTTGGCAAGCGCAGAGACGATTTTGTCGATAGGAGGTAAAGTTAAGAACCCTTCAGAACGAGGAGCGATAAAAAGCCAATTTCTCTCTAAGCAAGATTTTGCGGTAATCCCGCGCCCATACCCTTCAAAGAATAGATTTTCGCTCCCTCCTGCACCGTGTAAAGCGATGACGAGAGGAATCGTTCGATTGCGTGGTAAGCGCCGCGGAATCTGAATCCGGGTAATCACGGGAGTTTTATCTACAGGAATAGCGACCCAATCTTGACCGGTTCTATTTGAATCAAAAAAAGGGGTTGGATTGGATTTGCGAAGATGCTGAGCAAGTTCTTCGGCAGTGTGCATGAGTTTGGCAGCGGGGTAATTGGTTTCTAGAACCTCCCCTTTGCTTAGATTTTCGAGAGTATCAACGAAGTGGACTAGTGTCGCCTCTTCGATGGTTTTGGCGAGAGGACTTTGAATTTCGCTTTTGGCAGGATTAGCTTGGGGTGAATCCTCTTTTTTGGAGAGATTATCTTTTTTTAGGTCTGGTGATTTATCGGAGCCATTGGTTTTTATTTGCGTTTTTATTTTATTAAGGCGTTGTTGCCAATGAACGATCCGAGAAATAAGCAATACGTTTTCAGAAGTCGCATTTTCACCATTGTCAATAGACCATTTTAGCCAGAGATCTTGATCTTTTCCTGATGGTAAATCTGGTAATTTTAAGGTGATCGATTGGGGCAGTTTATTCAAATCGAATTCCTGGATCGTCTCGCCATCGGATTGGATACGAAGTTTCGTCTTGGCGCTAGGGAAGTCTTTGCAGGGATAGAACGGTTTGATTTCGAATTTCAGTTGGGGAATCGAACCATCGATTAGTCGAGATTCTGGGATCAGAGCTAGAGAATCGGCACTGCGCTGTTCATTGGTTATCGCTTTTGTCGACCGAATTAAACAGTAGCGCGCCTCATCAAGGGATTTAGCAACTTGGCTAAATTGAAAGCGAAAAAATGAGCTGAATGCCGATTGGAGATGGGTGTTTGCTTGCTGTCTTAAACGACCATCCGTAGTGCTGTCCCAAGCCTCTTCGAAAGCTTGAAGATGACGGCCCAATTCAAATCGGCTAACTTGGGCTTGGGCTTGAGAGAGGGATAAAAAGTAGCAAATCCCGATGAGAGAAATCCAATGGAAGATCCACTTTCTTAGTTTAACCATCGCCATGATTTCTATCCTTTACCTGTATTGCTTTACCTGTATTGCGTTATCGGAAATGGCTAGAATGTTTACTTAGCTGATTCTAGCACATTTCCGATAAAATGAATCCACTGTTACTATCTGCGACCAAATACAGAAATCGAAACAATCATCGAGAGAGGAGTATGGATGGGATTGGTTGTTGTCATCATCTGAATCTTACCGATCATACTGACGCTTAACCTGAATGATTTCAAGAGTCGTTTGGAATGCAACCCTAAGCGGAGGATCCCTCTTCTGGGGTTGCGTGGCAGGATCTCAAATGACGAGAGTCGATTAGCTTTTTTTACTCAGTTTTACAAATCGCACAAAATAATTTTCTTTGAGTAATTTTTCTTCGCCCGTTTTCTTGAAGCCGCTTTCGATTATTTCCCGTTCGAATACTTCTTGACCCGCGCGGACATGTTTCATCATTTTAGGGGAAGTTTTCCCTTCAATGCGATGGAAGTCGATCAGAACGATTCGCCCTTCGGGCTTTAGAGTGGAGTGCAGGATTTCCAGGGTACGCTGAGGAAATTCAAAATGATGGTATGTATCACAGATAAAAATAAGATCAACCGATTCCTTGGGCAGTTCGGGCCCGGTCTGTTTGGAGAGAACGGTTTCGATTTGGGTAAGGTTAGCCTCTTTAGCAGATTTTTTTACATGTTCGAGAAAGGTAGGGGAAATATCAACCGCATATACTTTCCCTTTAGGCCCAACTGTTTTGGCGAAAAGACGAGTGAATAACCCAGTGCCAGAACCGATATCGGCAACGGTCATCCCAGGTTTGATTTTACAAGCCTTTACAATTTCGTTGCGGAAAGCGTATATTTCTCGGCTTTCTCCTTCAAACGTTTTCAAGAATTTATTTAAATTTGGATTTTTAAATGTATCGTTAATACCAGGGTTGACCGATTTTTCTTGCGCGGTAACGACCCAGTTTAAACTGATAATCAAAACACCAAAAGAGAATATTCGTAAGATTGTTCTAGTCATAAAACCTATTCCTAATAAAGAAAACTATAGTATCTACTTTTGTATTTACATCAATCTGGACGAAAAGTAATGGTCTCAAATTTTGATTTAGAAAATCTGTTTAGAGAATAGAAAAAATAAATGTAAAATAATTAGAAGAGAGGGTAAAATTGATAGATTGAGTTAAGTGATAAAAATGGTTTACTTGTCATGAGTCGATATTTAGAAAGATAATAATCGAACGATGACAGAAGAACCAAGTTTCCGAACAAGGAAATGCTTCTATTTTCTTTGTTTTCACTATTTCTTTCTGGGGATTAGAGAGAAGATTCTAAAAAGATTATAATAATGCAGCGTATTTTACAGATGAGCGAAGATCCCTTTTCTTTGCCAAAGGATAAACGAATTCCAATCGGTCAAACGGTTTACGTTCGGCTTGTTTCAACCAATCAGATTTTGGAAATCGTTCGATCAGAAACAGATATTATTTCAGCGAAAGAGATCAAGGAAGAGGGCCATCATCCAAAGGGGGATATTCCTTGGTTAGCCCCTGCTTTTTTCGATTTGCAAATCAATGGGGGTTGGGGGCTAAGTTTTCAAGAGGAGAATATTCCCGAAGAATCGTATCTGGAGTTTGTTAGACGATTAAGAAATCGCGCGATCACACGGTTTTTCCCAACGATTATTACCGATTCTTTTGAGCGAATTCAGAACGCACTCCGTTCTCTGACCAGGAAAATAGAGAATAGTCTAATCCTACGCCAGGCAATGATAGGGTTTCATCTGGAGGGGCCGTATATTAGTTCCGCAGATGGTCCAAGGGGGGCACATCCGGCAAAGCATGTGCGTAATCCGAGTTTGGATGAATTTAAAAGCTGGCAAGACGCAGCAGATGGGCGGATTCGTTTGATTACGTTAGCGCCCGAATTAACGGGGGCTATGGAGTTTATTGCCAAAGTCTCGCAGATGGGGGTAACGGTTGCTATAGGTCACACCAATGCTACTGCGGTTCAAATTCGTGATAGTGTTTCGGTCGGTGCCAAGTTGAGTACTCATTTGGGGAACGGGTGCCATGCGATGTTGGCTCGTCATGATAATCCGATTTGGCCCCAGTTGATTGAAGATAAACTTGCTGCTTCCTTTATTGCGGATGGGATGCACCTCACGGTCGAAGCATTCCTGACTATGTGGCGATGTAAACCGGTCGATCAGCGAATTTTAACTTGTGATGCCAGCTCGCTTGCTGGGTTACCTGCGGGGCGGTATTCCCTTTGGGGATCGGAATTGGAAGTCCAAGAGAACGGGAGAGTTGCTGTTCCAAATACCCCATTTCTGGGGGGATCTGGTCTGTTTACCAACGATGTGGTTCGATATGCTCTTTCTTTGCAAAAGCTATCGCTAGCGGAGGTGATTGCTGCGGTTAGTTCGAATCCTTTACGTCTTCTAGGGTTTCCATGCCCTAAGTTCCCTGAAAATATGAAGGGTAGTTGGGTCTGTTTTGATTCAGATGAAACGGTGCCGTGGTCTTTACGGGATGTTTTGGGCTAATTCAGAGAGTTTAATCGCCAAGAGTTGACAGAGAATTAATATTCTGAGAGGGGTTTTCCTTAAATGCTATGGGCAGTTAGGGGTATTTGTTCTATAAATGAAGAACTAGAATAATTCGAAACGAGCAGTGAACGGCGAAATGGTTGCCCCAGTAAATTGAATTTTGGAAAGATCGGTTTTAATCTCGATTTCAAGATCGGTTTCAATATCGATAAGAAGTTAGCTCTATCTTTTCACTATCCCGGATCCATTACAAAATCAGATGTATGAACGTACCTCCTATTCTATCGACAAAACTGTTAACTAAAAACTACGGGAAAACCTGTGCTTTAGATCGCTTATCACTTGATATCTATCCAGGGGAAATCTTTGGATTGCTGGGGCCGAATGGGTCTGGAAAGTCAACAGCGATTCGATTGATGTTAGGCTTTCATCGGGCCAGTTCAGGGAGTTTGGAAATCGCTGGGTTCGATCCTTGGCGGCAGAGTGTTGAAGTTCGCCGTCGAGTTGCTTATCTTCCAGGGGAGCTTCGCCTCTATGAAAACCTCACTGGGCGCAAATTGGTCCACTTTTTACTTCAGCTGCGGCAAGAAAAACCGGATGATCGCGTCGAAAAGTTGGCTAAACAGTTTGGAATCGATCTGGATATTCCCTTAACCGAGATGTCGTCCGGGATGAAAAGAAAGGTAGCGTTAATTACCGTATTAACGCCGCAGGTTCCGATTATTATTCTTGATGAACCGACCAACGCTCTCGATCCCGTGATGCGCGATGAATTATTGAATCAACTCAGGTTGGCACAGAGCGAGGGAAAAACAATCCTGTTTTCTTCTCATATCCTTTCCGAAGTAGAATCGATTTGCGATCGGGTTGGTATTCTCCGGCGTGGAAAATTAGTTCATTTACAATCGATTGCAGAATTACGCGAAGGGCGCAAGATCGAAATTGATCTGCCGCAATTGCCTCAAACTGGTCCAGATCATTTGCCATTTACCGGGAAAAGATTTCCCGATGGGAAGATCCATTTCAATTTCTATGGGCATGCGGATCAGCTCGTGGCCTGGTTGAATCAATTAGGGGTATTGGATGTCCGGATTGAGCCTCTCGGCCTGATCGGAATCTATCAGCGGTTTCATGGCACGGTTGAATAGGAGCCATTGAATAAAGGCAAAGTTTTTTAATCGTTTACCGGCTTTGCAATATCCGGAGCAAGTGGTGGGAGTAGTCAAGAAATGGTGCGACTGTGGTTGAAGTTATTTCAGGATTGCCGCCGAGCGTTGCTGCTAACGATGGTGCTTCTGTTCTGTTTCCAGCTCTTCTGGGTTCTGGTTACCAAACGGGTTATAACCGAATTTTCCCCGCTTTTTCGAGGAATTGCAAACCGATTGCAGGTGCAGGAAGAGATGTTCCAGAAACACTTCTTCAGCGGGCCAGGTAAAATCATGCAGTCGATTTTGGGCGGGGAGAATATCCGGTTCAATCGTGTACAAGATACTCTGGTGGTTGGGTATCTCCATCCGTTAGTGCAGATTATTTTCTGCCTATGGGCGATTGGTCGCGCTTCTGGTGCCATTGCCGGAGAGATTGATAAAGGGACCATGGAATTGCTCCTGGCGCAACCGATTTCCCGATCTAAAATTATCCTTGCTCATCTTGGCATCGATCTGCTCGCTCTCCCGCTTTTGGCCGTAACTGTTTGGTTAGGAACCTTTGTTGGTATCTTACTCGTTGGGCCTTTTGAAGTGAAGGAATCCCATTTTGAAATGTTTAATATTGTCATCCCTTCAGAAGCGTTCCAGATTAAAGTCGATCCCCAATCGCTCGCTCCGAGTGTTTGGAATATCATGGCTTTTCTATTTGCTTTAAGTGGCTTAACGATCTTTTTTTCGGCCATGGGGCGATTTCGCAACCGTGTGATCGGATTGGTGGTCTTCTTGGTATTGATCCAGTTTATTATCAATGTTCTTGGTCAATTGTGGCAACCCTTGGAAATGTTAAGACCTTTAACATTGTTTTATTATTACCAGCCTCAACTCATTAGTTTATATCATCATTGGTATGTCGATCCTGGTCAGATTTGGCTCAAACATGGACTGGTTTCCCTCCATCTCGTTTGGACTTTGATAGGAATCGGTTCCTTAGGCTATCTGTTAGCTTGGTGGCAATTCAGCCGCAGAGATGTCCCAGCTCCACTTTAAGAATTTTTGGATTATCTTTTTTATGGATCTTCTTTCTTTTTCTTTGAAAAGAAAAAGAAAGAAGCAAAGAAAATAGAAATTTTTCCTTATTGCGGAAGCAATAGAAACTTTTCCTTATTGCGTGCCAAAAGAAAGTGGGGTTGTCATTGGATCATCTGATTTACGATCCGGTCGATCTAGTCGCTATCTTCTATCTCAAAATCAAGAATCAGAACGTGAGACAAGGCGAGCCAGAGGCGTAAGCTTGGGATCCGCTTCTTTTTATACTGATCTAAATTTGTAGTTTGAATAGTTAGTTATCGATTTGGCAATTCAAAATGGACTATCAATCATAAAGAGGGGTTGTTTCTTCTAGAAACAACCCCTCTTTGGTTAAGCCTCTTAGAGGGAATTCTATTTGCTCTATCAAGGGTTATTATTATTGACCGGTTAAAGTAGCAACGACCGGATTCAAAGTGGTAACAGCAGTTGTAACGGCAGTAGTAACAGCAGCAGAAACAACAGTAGAAACAGCAGCAGTCTCGGCCACGGAAGTTGCTACCATCGAAGAACTAGCAGCGGAGCTAACGACCGAACCCGATGAAGATAAAGACATTGCGGAAGGGGCTATTGCCGATCCTGCCGTGCTATGAGCCGAATCAAGAACAGGTAAATTCGGGATCAACTTTTCTGGGGGAGGGGTGCGAATATCCCAAACGATATGAACCCAACCCAACATACGAATAACATAGTAAGAGATATCGATTTCCCACCAGCGAAAGCCCTGATTGGCAGAACTCATATAGTGATGGTGGTTATTGTGCCAGCCTTCGCCGAGAGTTAAAATAGCCACCAAAGCATTATTGCGGCTTTCATCGGACGTATTGAACCGTTTGCGGCCAAAAATATGGCAAACTGAGTTTACCAGAAATGTCCCATGATAGAGCAACACCGTAGAGAGCAGAAAACCCCAAACTAATCCAGGGATACCTGCCATTAAATAGCAGATTAGGGCTAGAGCTGCTCCGGGAACCCAGTGCAAGTTATCCAACCAGCGGAGTTCCGGATATTTGCACAAGTCTTTAACCGAATTGAAATCGGTTTCGTCATGGGCGGTGGAAACAACCCAGCCGACATGCGACCACCAAAAACTCCCAGCTACAGGAGAATGGACATCTTCGGGGGTGTCCGAATATTTGTGGTGGTGCCGATGATTTGCTGCCCACCATAACGGCCCTTTTTGCATGGCACTACACCCAAGCCAGGCAAGAACGAATTGAAAAACTCTACTAGTTTTGTAAGCACGATGCGAAAAATAACGATGGTACCCTGCGGTTATGCCGAACATGCGAATAAGATAAAATCCGATACACATGAAGAACGGTAACCAGGTAAATGGAACCAAAAATACGGTGAAACAGGCAAGATGAAAGGCGACAAAAGGCACTTTGTTTACAAATCGTTGAAACGTGGCCAGAGAAAAGAATTTTGGCTTAGATTCTGTATTTGGTGGAGCGATTGTTGGAGTGATTGATGGGGACTGCCAAATAGGTTGTGTTGGAATCAATTGGAACCTCTACTAGTCAAATAATAATGCAAATAAAATTAAAATAATGGATTCATCGGGTTGATTAACTCTTGTTCAACTCGATTTAGGGTTGGATAAATAATATATAACAATAATAATAAGGAGTTTAAACTAACAAAATCTCTTTGAAGATTCAAATATTTTTTAAGATTCAAGTTGGAGATCCGAGCTTCCATCTCATTGAAATTAACATTGAAGTTAACAAAAAGAAAATTTAAATGTGGGCATGTAGACCTCGAAAAAGAGTCTTCGATGCGGTGCTTTTCGATCCAAGTATGGATCGGGCAAAGCATCTTATTAGAAGATGGTTGGCTTGGGTGATCTAAACAACAAGAAACCATCGAATCGGATCTGAAAACTAATTTGCTAATCATTGCTATCGAGCTGCGATCATGAAAAAGTGGTGAGTCCCATAGCTTTACGAATCGCTCGCTGTTTACGAAGTTCTACCCTTCGGCGGATTTCACAGGGCTTTTCATAATATTCGTGTTTTCGTAATTCTTTTTTCATCCCACTTCTTTCCAACAATTTTTTAAATCGCCGTAAAGCAGCTAGGATCGATTCGCGTTCATGCACCTTCATTTTGATTGCCATAATACCTCGTTTCTAAATTTTACAAATCACCATTCCTATGGCAGATTATTGATAGGATGATGGTAGATTATCTAAACTAATTACTTAAAATCTAACTATTTATAGGGTAATCTTCAGAGTACCATTTAGAGTACCATTTAGAGTACCCCCTGACGAACACCAATTTAATTCAAGCAAATCACTTACCAAGAGGCATTTATCTTGCCAACTTGATGGTGATTCGAATTTATTTTGTAAGCAAAAAAACTAACTAAGTCAACTAAATTACCTTTAATTGTTTAAATTGAGTTCGATTTTTTATATGGTTTGAAAATCGAACTCTGCTGGATTTTCCACTTCAATCAAAATTTATATTTATTTTGAATATAAATTTTTGATAAATATACAAATTAGCAATGGTTTTTATCTGATTTCGTAAGTTTCTAGCAATAGAATTAACGAATCAATTCATTTTTATTGAAGAAAAGTATAAGCAATTAGGTCAAAATATTATTTTCTTTAGGGTCATAATTATAAGTTCATAATTACTTATAAGAAAATAGAGAATTTAATATCCAAATCGGCTTATCACTTCTTCAAGAAATTGTATCTTACGATTTTTTTTGATCCTGTCAGTAGAATCTCGCAAAAAATTAAAAAATTCTGGGCTTATTTATGATTGGTAGGGGGACGTATCAAGCGAGCTTAGTAATGTTTTACAATTTTTGAGAATCTATTAGGTCTAAGTGTGCGATTTTGGCGAAAAATTATTCTTATTGGAGATTATTTTCTACTTTTTACTATGAGCAGTTAGTCGACCCTCCATTGACATTTTTCGTGAAGGATCAAAGTTGGTTTTACTCAGAGCAAATGGCAAGAATGCTCCATTGATGTGTCTATATTAAAGATTTGTTTCTGTTTATTTCGGATTTCTCAAACAGCACTTCATAGAATATTGGGAAGGTAAAAAAGGCTTTCGAATCAATGAGTAGATATGTCTAAAACTCTGACAATAATTGAAAAGATTTTCTCTTGGAGATAACTCAAATGGGAACGAAGTACCGATTTTTATTGCTATTAGGAGGAATGCTGAGTATGGGCGATTTGGCCATACATCCAATGCGGGGGGGTGAACCTTGGAAATATCCAACGACCAAAACAGTCGATCAGATCGATGATTACCATGGCACGAAAGTTAAAGATCCTTACCGGTGGTTGGAGGACGATGTTCGAACCTCGGTAGAGGTACGACAGTGGGTAGATGCCCAGGCGAAATTAACCGGGGATTATCTTGCATCTTTACCCTATCGAAAGGCGATTTTACAACGTCTAACCGACATCTGGAACTACGAGAAATTCAGTGCCCCGCGCAAAGTAGGTGGCCGCTATTTCTTCTCGAAAAATGATGGCTTGCAGAACCAGTCGGTCCTTTATGTTCAAAACGATCTTTCGAGCGAACCAAAAGTTCTCCTCGATCCCAATCAATGGTCGAAAGATGGGACGATTGCTCTGGGGGGAATCTCATTTAGCGATGATGGTAAACTCCTCGCTTACAGCGTTTCTGAAGCAGGCTCCGACTGGCAAACCTGGCATGTGATGGATATCGATTCGAAGAAAGTGATGGAAGATGTCATCCATTGGGTGAAGTTTTCCAGTGCGGTTTGGACTAAAGATAATAAAGGATTTTTTTATTGCCGTTACGATGAACCGAAAAAAGGGGAGACCTTTAAACAGCTCAATTTCAATCAAAAATTGATGTATCATTTGCTTGGGACCGATCAGAAGAACGATGCGGTAATCTATCAACGCCCTGATCATCCCGAATGGGGATTTTCTCCTGAAGTGAGTGAAGATGGGCATTATCTTGTCTTTGCTACCTGGAAAGGGACCGATCGCCGTGGCCGAGTATCTTACAAAGATTTGACTCAAAAGGATAGCAAAGTTGTTGAATTGATCGATCACTTTGAAAATAAGTATAATTTTATCGATAATGATGGCCCGATCTTTTATTTTGAAACCGATCTCAAAGCAGCGAATGGTCGAATTATTGCGATCGATATACGCAATCCTATACCTGAGAAGTATCAAGAGATCATTCCAGAACAAAAAGAGAAGCTCGAATCGATCTCCTTTGTTCATGATCAGTTGATCTGTACCTATCTAAAAGATGCACGATCGTTGATTAAAATCTATAGCAAAACGGGTAAATCGATTCGCGAATTGGAATTACCAGGGATCGGATCTGCTGGAGGGTTTGCAGGTAAACGGAGTGATAGCGAAACATTCTATACTTTTAGTAGTTTTGCAACTCCGCCAAGGATTTATCAGCTCGATTTGCAAACGGGGAAGAGTTCTCAGTTCCGGGAATCCAAAGTGAAATTCGATCCTAACTTATACGAAGTAACGCAAGTGTTTTACCAGAGTAAAGATGGAACGAAAGTCCCGATGTTTATCGTGGGTAAAAAAGGAATTAAAAAAGATGGGAAAAATCCGACGATTCTTTATGGTTATGGTGGATTTAATATCTCGCTAACCCCGGCATTTTCACCAGCGATTGTGAGCTGGTTAGAACTGGGCGGGATTTATGCGGTTCCGAATTTACGTGGCGGGGGCGAATATGGTAATGATTGGCATAAAGCAGGGACCAAATTACACAAACAGAATGTTTTTGATGATTTCATCGCTGCTGCGGAATATCTGATCGCTCAGGGATATACTTCAACGCCTCATCTAGCAATTCGTGGTGGCAGCAACGGTGGTTTGTTAGTGGGGGCCTGTATGACCCAACGACCAGATCTATACGGAGCCTGTTTGCCACATGTCGGTGTTATGGATATGCTCCGCTTTCAGCGGTTTACCGCAGGGCGATTCTGGGTAGATGATTACGGAAATGCGGAAAAAGACCCTTCAGAGTTCAGAGCACTCTATGCCTATTCCCCTTATCATAATATCAAATCGGAAAGCAAATATCCACCTACCCTGGTCTTCACTGCTGATACGGATGATCGGGTGGTACCTGGGCATAGCTTCAAATTCTTGGCCGCTTTGCAGAGTGCACAGAAAGGAAATGCTCCAGTTCTTGGTCGTATTGAAACAAAAGCTGGGCACGGCGCTGGGAAACCAACGGCAAAACTTCTTGAAGAATATGCCGATGAATGGGCTTTCTTAGTCGCTAATCTGAAGATGACTTTGCCTAAATCTTTGAGCAATCATTGATCCTGAATGCTGTTTTTTGAGATCGATCGACTCCTTCATGATTTTTCTGATTATGAAGGAGTTTTTTTATTCTTTATCTTTTATCATTTCAAACAGATCGGTTTGATGATTTTCAGGATTTTACTCATTTTTACTTCGATATGCCTTCGTTCGGAATCATGGTTGTTATCGTCACGTATTCAAATCATAAAAGAGATCGAGAATTTTCTTGTCGTATCTTTGTGGAATTGCACTTGCTCACAGGAAAATAATCTGGGAAAATAATAGAAATCAAGATAATCTTACGAAGTGAACGTCGATTCATAGTCGACAACAAGCGAAGCGGGACAACAAGCGAAGCGGGACAATAAGCGAAGCGGTAAATTCAGAGCTAGGGTGTTCTTATTCGATTTTATTTAGGTTGCATGTTAAAGGAGATAAATCATGTTGAGTCATCGGAACGATGCGGCTTCTATTTCCTTCCCAAGTTCAGGAATTACGAGATGGGGTGGGATGATATTATGCTTTCTATTATTGCTATGGAGCAAAATTGTTACCGCACAGAGTCCTCCTGAAGTACCGCAACCAATAGTACCGCAGCCAATTGGAACGCAACCGAAGACGGGTTCAACACCGACTAATCCTGCATTATTACCAAAACCGGCAAGTACAGATTTGACCGAATCGCCTAAAGGGACGATAACTCCAAATAAGCAAGGCAATCCTTGGAAAGGGAAAATTGTATTGCCTAAAGATATTGGGATAACCTTTTATTATCAAGATAAAGAAAAAAAATGGCAAACAGGAGGGCCGTTGCGTGGTTTATCGTTGGTAGCCGAAGGGGGGGATGATCAATGGGTTGCTATGCGGCAGGGGGCCTTGCAAGTCTGGGTTCTAAAAGATAAAGTAGTCGAACTGAGCAAAGCGGTTGACTATTTTACATCAATCATCCAACAGCATGCCGATCAGCCCGCAGGATATGCACGTCGGGGTTGGGCTTATCGATTGTTAGGCAAATACGATGAAGCGATCAACGATTATAACGAAGCGATTCGTCTGAACCCTAGTTTTGCCGCTGGTTGGAATAATCGCGCGACGATCTGGCAATTCAAAGGCGAATTTGATAAAGCGATTAGCGATTATACCGAAGCGATTCGCTTGGAGCCAAAGTTTGCCATGGCTTTGAAAAATCGGGGCGATTTATACGCGATGCAGCAGAAATACGACCTCGCCTTGAAAGATTATGACCAGGCGATTAGTACTTATGAGAACGATCATGTAACCCTCAATGCCAAAGCCTGGTTATTGGCCACTTGCCCAGATTCCAAATATCGCGATAGTAAAAAAGCAAAAGAACTGGTTGATAAAGCGATTGAATTGACCCGCGGTCGAGTGCCTCGTTATATCGGAACTTTAGCCGCGGTTGCTGGCGAACGTGGCGAATATACTGAGGCTTTACGACTGCTCGATTCTGTAATGCGGGACGAAGCATACATGCGCTGGTTTGGTAAAACCGCAGAAGCAATGAAGCGAAAGTTTATCCGCCAGCAACCGTATCGCGATGAGCCGTGAAATAAAATTTAATAAGCGAATTATCGCCAAATATTACATGAATTGTCTTATTTGCGCATGCTTCCCGACTCGAATAATCGTCAGAAATCGGAAAGCTATAATTAAGAATTACTCCGATGAAGCGTTACTCCGATGAAGCGTTACTCCGATGAAGCGTTACTCCGATGAAGAATTACCCTGATGAAGTGTTACCCTGCGGATAATCCCATTTTGAAAATCGGCAGCAAAAGACCGGCGACGATAATAAGAGTAGCCACGGCCATAACTAACAACATAATCGGCTCGAGTAGTTTGACAAATAACTCGAGCTGGCGTGAAGTTCGTTTCTCAAGACCTGCGGATATATCGACCAGAACCTTTTCGAGGGTATTACTTTCTTCGGCAATCGCAATCATTTCGACAATATCATCAGGGAAAAATTTATTTCGACGGAGCGGATCGGCTAACTTTTGCCCAGCGGTGATGTTTTCAGCGGACTCTTCAATTGCTTCGGCAAGAACTTTATTGCCGGTCGAATCCTTGGCAATTTCTAGAGAACGCAAAATCGGGATACCGTTGTTTAACAGTGTACCCAGAATTCGGGTAAAGCGGGAAATAGCAAATGCCAGAAAAATTTTCCCCGCACCTGGAATTCGAATTTTCATGCGATCGAAGGCAATCTGACCAGCAGGAGTAGCTTTCCAGCGCCGGAAACCATAGATACTGCCGAAAATCACCAACAATATTAACCACCAGTATCTTTGCATAAAATGGCTCGTGGCCATTAGAGCTTCCGTTAAACTGGGAAGTTCTCCTTGTTTTTTCAGAGAGGCAAAAACGGGTTCGAATCGTGGTACGAAAAAAATGATCAACCCATTCATCACAATCATGCCAAGAAGAGCCAACAAAATGGGATAGGCCATGGCCCCCACAACTTTGGATTTTAGATCTTCAGCAGTTTCGGTAAAATCTGCTGTTCGCCTTAAAACATCTTCAAGAAATCCCCCTTCTTGTCCAGCTCGCACCATGCTTACAGCTAGTTCATTGAAAACATGCGGATAGGCTTGCATGGCATCTGCAAGAGTGACCCCATCAGCGACTTTTGCGCGGACTTCTCGTAATACTTGGCCTAGAACCGGATGCTTGGTCTGTCTTTCGAGCAAATCCAGGGAACGCAACATCGGCACCCCTGAGTGCAACAAATCCGCGAGCTGCGCATAGATCGTCGCCATCATTCGCGATTTGATCTTTTTGCCGAATCGTTTGCCACTCCCAGCTTTCACCGGCTCAATTTTAGTAGGGAACATGCCGCGCGAATCCAGCATCATCATTGCTTCGCGTTCGCTGTTCGCGGTTACTACCCCTTTATCTCGCACCCCTTTATCCGTGAGTGCTTCATATGCAAAATCTGGCATCGTATTTCTCGATTAATCAGGGATCGGTTGGTGATACTCGATCCGTTCCTTTTTGCTGATCAAGTAAGTTATTTCTATTAAGTAATTCTGAAAAATTTAGATCGGTCAATGAATTTATCAGGGGTTTGCTGCAATCAGGCGACTAATCTCTCCGAAAAATAATTGTCTTTAAAGGAGAGACCACTAGTTAAGAAAACTCCCTCTTAAAATTTTTTGATTCTCTTATTTGAGTACAACATCGCCTGCGGTTGTTCGTGCTACTTCATCGATAGTTGTTTTACCCATCTGGACTTTATTCCAACCATCTGCTCGAAGTGTATTCATCCCGCCGCGCAGTGCTGCTTTGCGAATGACCGTGGCGTTGACTCGTTCGACAATCATATCGCGGATTTCATCGTTATTGACCATCAATTCATGGATACCGGTTCGCCCTTTGTATCCGGTTTGCCGGCAAGCCCGGCAGCCTGTCCCTTTGTGCACTTTCGGAATGATTTCTTTCTCTAGATCGAGACCAGGAAAATCGCGAGGAACATCGACCAGTTCTGGGGTGTATTCTTCTTTGCATTCTGGGCAGATCGTTCGTACCAATCGTTGAGCCATTACCCCTTCGACGGTGCTAGCCACCAGGAAGGGTTCGATCCCCATATCGATAAGTCGGGTAAAGGCACTGGGGGCGTCATTGGTGTGAAGGGTGCTAAATACCAGGTGGCCCGTGAGTGATGATTGAATCGCTGCTTGTGCTGTTTCCAGATCGCGCATTTCACCAATGAGAATCACATCGGGATCGTGGCGCAAAATCGAACGCAACGACGCGGAGAAGGTCAACCCGATTTTGGCATGAGTCTGAATTTGACTAATCCCACTTTGTTGATATTCTACCGGGTCTTCGACCGTAATGATTTTGGTTGATTCATCTTTGATCTCATTCAATGCACTGTAAAGAGTTGTACTTTTTCCGGATCCAGTTGGACCCGTTACCAGTACGATTCCGTGTGGTCGATCGATGAGTTGTTTAAAGATGCCATAAACACTGGGTAACATGCCCACATTGGCCAAGTTAAATACCATTCGGCCCTTGTCCAGCAAACGCATGACGATCCCTTCGCCATGGATCATAGGGATGATCGAAACACGGACGTCGATTTCTCGACCCTGGACTCTCATCTTGATTCGACCGTCTTGGGGTAAGCGCTTTTCGGCGATGTTTAGACGGGACATGATTTTAATTCGGCTTATAATTGCGCTTTGGAAACGGGAGATTTCAGGTGGCAAAATCTGGGTTTGCAGCAAACCGTCAATTCGGTACCGGATTTTGAGCCCTTTTTCTTCGGGTTCTATGTGAATATCACTTGCTCGTTCGTTCGCTGCTTCGATCAGAATTTCATTCACCAATTTTACGACCGAAGCCTCCTGTGCTTGCTTTGCCAGCTCGCTATCATCTGCTTCGATCCCTTCCAGCAGTTCTATATCATCTTGTTCTTGGACAAGAGCACTTACGGTTTCGCCACCAACCCCAAAATGCTGTTTGATCAACCTCGAGATTTCGCGCGAACTGGCCAAAACTGGGTAAATATCTAACCCGGTCAGGGTTGAAAGCTCATCCAGGGCATAGACATCAAACGGATCTCCGGTTGCTACTTTGAGGGTGCCATTATGTCTTTCCACTGGAAATAGGTTTTTACGATGTACCAGTTTAGAGGGCATAATGGTTATCAGTTCGGGGTCGATTGTTTTTTGAGTTAGATCGACCAAATCTAATCCAAATTCATCGGAAATCGCTTGCAGAACAATTTGTTCGCGCGCAAATCCTTTTTCAATGATGACATCGTGCAGCGGGCGATTACCAAGATTGTTGGCAATTTCCTCTAGAGATGATTTTTGGCTTTCGTTTAGAACGCCACGTTGAATCAAACGATCTATTAATATCATAACCAACACATTCGGGGGGTTAATATTGTTGAAACTTACAATTCCTTATCTTATTTATGATAACACCTCTTTGTGCAAATGGATACTTCGATTATGAGAATCTCATCGGTTTCCAACTTTTTTTGAATTATTTTATCGATTCCTAGAACATTCTGAGACGATTTTCATTTCTGGCACTTGACAAAGTTACTTTTAAAGAGTCAAAATCAACATTTATTTACGGCTCTTCAAGGATTGTCGCGAGCGGTCCATTCTTCAAAATATAATAATCTGAATTTGATGATAGCGATTGGGTTAGTCTGCAATTTAATGGAATTTTAACGTCTTTGGCCGTTTGAGAAGTTTTCTTGCGTTCATCTAACCTCGATTATCGAATAAGATCCCAATAGAGCTTACAGATCATTTCGTTCGTACCCCTTTAGTTAAATTACAATCTTTACCATCTAGGGTGTTCGAAGGCCCCGTCATATCGTCATTCCCCTAGATTTGATGGGCTAAAGAAAAATAGTAATTTTCTCAGAGGTGGATAACAACGAGGGGGATGACAACGAGAGTAGCAACAAAGGGGAGTAACGAGGGAATTATCGTTTCGACCGTTTTGGGATCAATACCCGGAAAAGTCGCTGGATCCCATGGTAAACAAAGCTAAAAGTAGCAGAAAAAAATTTGGCAACATAGTCATTATTTTGTGTTACTGGGGGTGGGCGATGATCGTTCAGACTAGGCCGAAAGATCATCAATACAAGTAAGGGGAAATACCAGAGAACATAAACCCCGCCCTGATCGCCATACCAGAACTGGACGCCAATTAAAATCGCCGCGGATTGTGCAATGACCTGACCTAGATTTCTCTGAGTAGGCCAAAATATCGTTAAACAAACCATACATATATAGAGCGTAAACACAGGGATGCGATAATATGCTTGGGTGGTTTGCCAGAACGATTCGCTGCGCGGGATTTGCCAGACTTGCCAATCGGAAAGGGCTAGGGTATCGTGCACATATTCGCTGAATTCCCCATGCTGTAATAACGTTATCGCTGTTAATGCCAAGCTGAAACAGAGAGAGAACAAAAAACCAAACGTAAATTGCCACATCCCGCGGCCACGATAAAAACCGAACCACAGTGGAAATAGAAAACCGGGAAAGAAAACCGTGCCAGTGGCAAGACCCAGAATTAAACCGGAGAGCATCGCTTGGCGGTACGTTACGATGCTCCAGATAATAAATACTGCTGGCCAAATGTGGTGGATCTGTGAAATATGATAAGCGGTGTAAGGTAATAACAGATAGATGCAGACAGCGGCCATGCCAGAATTCAGATCTTTAAAGTGCAGATAGCCAATTAAAATTAACCCAGTAATCACGGCAAGATGCAAAAACAACGCAACCGATCGTTCGACCCAGAATCGAGTGTTCGTTTGCGATAAATCGGTTTGACCGGTTTCAAAATGAATAATCGATGTTGTTCGCTCTTGAATCGTCTGGATAAAGACCGATTGTTTACCAATCTGCTCAATTGGCATATCGGGCAGTCGGCGAATAGCAACGACAGACATGCAGATGAAGAGCACAATCATCAGAGCGATTAGCCCACCCAGATTGAGATTGGGAGAGATTACGGGACGCTTTTCTAATCCCAAATCGAACAAACAGCGACCGAAGAGATAAAATGTTCCCCCTAATAACCAGATATATCCTATTTGTAATCGAGTGGTTGCGAGTTGGCCAACCGTTGCTCCTTCTTCAGGTAAACCACTTTTCACCTGTTGTAAGTGATGAGCTTCCTGCAAAAATAGAAATCCTGGAACGAGGACGAATAGACTTAAAATATCCCAGTTTCTTAAACTCAGAAAGCGGTCAAAGCGAACAAAAAGTGCGACAACAAGCAAAAGAGAAAAATAGAACCAAGTGCTGGCGTTGGGGAGTTGAAAGTCCAGAAAAATCGAGGGATAATTGCTTTCCACTTTGGGTACTCATCTTTCCATCGATTAAAAAACTGCCAACATTTAATGAACGCAATGGTGACAGTTTTGCTGCATATTACTCCAGTTATATCCGTCCTAGTAGGTTGAGCGGCCACCACTAATATCGTAACATTGCGCGGTGGTAAAACTTGCTTCAGAGCTTACCAAGAAATGCACCAGGGCAGCGACCTCTTCAGGTTTGCCCGTGCGTCCCATGGGGATTCGCGAAACCATGTATTCTACAGTAGCTTGAGGTAATCCATCAAGAATAGGAGTGTGGATAACGGCGGGTGAAATGGCATTGATGGTAATATCTCCCATGCCAACAACCTCTTTTGCCATCGATTTGGTGAGAGCGATAATCGCCGCTTTCGATGCCGAGTATGGCCCCATCGTTGGGTTTCCTTCTTTGCCTGCAACCGAGGCAATATTTACAATTCTGCCATATTCTCGTTTAATCATCCCTGGTAACGCCATTTTACAGAGTAGAAATGGTCCAACAACATTTACATCGAGCACTTTGACCATGGTCTCGCGTTCGACTTCCCAAGTTTTTCCCGCTTTGCCGGTAATACCAGCATTGTTGACAATAATATCCAAAGAGCCACATACCGATTGAATTGTTTCGACCGCTTTTTCTACGTCCCCAGGATTGGTAATATCCCCCGTAACCGCTATTCCCTGGATTTCGCTAGCAACTCGTTGGGCATTTTCCAACGATAGATCAAAGATCGCTACCTTCGCTCCTGCTGCTGCTAGCCTTCTGCTTATGGCTTCGCCTATCCCCTGGCCCCCGCCAGTTACTACTGCTGTTTTACCTTTTAGTGAAAAGAAATCTGCGCTCGACATTTCTCTATTCTCCCCTTTTGGTTTTCAAACTATTTTCGATATTATTTTTCATTAATTTTTTTACTATCCTATTAATTAAAATTCAGATTTCTCTATGTCTCATGGAAGATTTAGGGAAAAATTTACCCTGATATCATGGTTATGACACCTTCAATCAAGTTTATCTACCTATTAAAACTAATCTTGCGAAACCAGGAACCAAATGGGTATAAAAGGCATCCGCAAAGATCCCTATCCTCCAACGAATTTATAAAGGATCACCGTTTTATCGATCATTCTTTAGAAGTTGACGTATTTGATTCAAAAACATTGTAGATAAAGGGTAAATACCTATTAGAGAATGGATATTAAATTGGATTATCGATCGTTCCCGATGTCCAAAAATCTCAGTTTCAACCAAAATCGACCCCCAAAAATATCGATCAATATGGATATTTAGAGGAGAATCATTCCGTTAGAAATCGGTTTCAGAGGAATAAAAATTAGAAATAGACATTAATTTAAAGAATTTGATTCGTTTTTGCTTGAATCAAAAATGGTCTGCTGTTAAAATACATTGATATTAGTGAAGTAACGCTCTAAAAGCTTCTCTCTTGAACTTTAGCTTCTTTTACCCTAGAAATTTTTTCTTATTGGTATTCTTCGAAATTTAATCTTTCAATCTTTCTGGGAAAAAGGACAAGAGTTACTAAGTAAATGGTTGAATAATGCTGCATTGACCTCTACTTTAAAAACTATATTGAAGTTTCTATTTGTAAAATTCAATTTATTATTTTAGTGAGATTTTATTAATATTTTAGTTGATTGAGATTTTCAAAATTATTTATTATTGGACTAAAAAATCAAGAGAATTAAACTTCTATATGAAGTTGTTCCCCTAATTTGAAAGGTATATTTTAGTTTTTGAAAATCGTTTATCTCTATTAATTTAACGAACATAAATTCCTGATTTAAAATCAACCCATGAAAAATTAAATCAGAGAAAACATAGGTTTTTACTTCAACAGGTTTTTACTTCAACGAATATCCATGATTTTGAAGATTCTGTATTTAAAAAATGAATTGGATTCATCGAATTGAATACTTATATTTTTGTTATTCTTTTTGAAAAATGATTTGACAAGAATTAGGATTTTTACAAAGGTTCATAATTCTTTCTGGTTAATTAATATGACTCGAAAATGAGGAGTATCTGACTATGTCCCGGCGAATTTTGACTTCATGCCGATTTGGTAAGCTGTTTGAACTTCAGATGATCGGTTCTTTATCCGTTATTGTATGCTCGATTTTAACGTTTCTGTTGGGAATGCGCACCAATAATATCCATGCGGAAGAGGTAGATGGGGCCAAAATTTATGAACGTGCTCTGCGTTCGACTGTATGGATTATTGTGCGTAAACCACAAGGCGTTTCGTCCGGATCAGGTTCGATTTTAGATGTTAGAAAAGGGTATGTATTAACTAATTACCATGTCGTTCAGGACACCGATGATTGTTTGGTGCAGTTTCCATTGTATGATGCAAGTAAAAACTTAATTTCGGAACGGGATAAGTATATCAGTTCCATGAAGTCCCAAAATTCAGCTTTTCAAGCCAAAGTTTTGTACCGTGAGAAAAAACGGGATTTAGCTCTGCTTCAAATTCAATTGAAAGGGAAAAAATCATTACCCCCAAAAATTATCCCTTTCAAATTAGCAGTAAAAGGTTCGACCACCGGGCATAAGGTAATTAGTGTAGGAAACCCTGGGGCGAGTGACGCTTTGTTTGTCTATACTCCTGGAGAAGTGCGACAAAATTATCACCGCCGATATATGACAGGTGGTGAAGGGCAAAGAGGTTTTGAAGTTGATGCCCAGATTTTGGAAACCACTTCCCCTACCAATGCAGGCGATTCTGGAGGGCCGCTAATGAATACTAAAGGGGAACTTACTGGGGTCACCCAGGGAGGGATTGTTGGAAAAGGGATAAACAATGTGAGTCTCTTTATCGATGTTTCCGAAGTGAAAGGTTTCTTAAAGGATCATAATATCAAGCTGGCCAATTTTTCAGAGATAGTTACTTCGGAACCTACCAAGCCAAAAACCGATAATACTTCGGAGAGCGATACATCGGTCGCCACTGCCAATCCTGGAACAAAAACTCCCGGTTATCCCAAAGTTCTCATTCCCAACCCCCCGCCCGTTCGTTCGAATTCTGGTACGAATGCAGGGCCGGATCCAGGGGAAAAAGAAGCACGACGATTGCTTGATTTAGCTTCGGTTGTTCTTTCTTCGAATAAACAAAAAGGGCTGGATCGTCTGAGAGATATTATTAAAAAATACCCAAATACTCAGGCTGCTAAAGAAGCCAAAGCGATGCTCAAATAAAATCGATAATCGAGTGAGCAATTAGATTTGCATAGTCCCCTTTTGCACAGTTTTATCTGTTTAATAGGGGACTTTTTTCGATCTTTTGTTATGCAAGCGAAATTGCTTTAATCTTGCATCAACTGGCATGATAATCTTTGGTTGTTATAAGTTTTTATTTTTGGATTTTCATTTTTACATTTGCTTTTTTTGAATTTCTTTACTGGCAATTCCCTAAACGGGTTGATTCTTTACTTTAAAGTTCTAATTTTATTCAATAAAAATGTAGTGAAAGAATTTGATGAAAATTCCTTTTGTGCATTTCTCATGCGGCTTTTGAACTGATTTTTCAATTATCCTTATTTAATGGGTGAGGCGATGAGCGAACCTGTTCATGGGAATCTTTCCGACCCTGGATTTAACCGATCGACCAAGTCTTTAATGGCTTTATATATCGATTTTGAAAATATCGTTTCACCCAAGAATCGCCTGGGGACCGATAATCGGATTACGAAGTTTCATTTAGAGCCACTAGTAAATCAATTAGGGAAGATTGGTAAACTGGTTGTCAAGAAAGCATATGCCCCCTGGCGAAAATTTGATAGAGAATATGTTACTGCTCTGCATCATTTTTCTTTCGAGTTGATTGAAGTTCCCTATCGTTCTGATGCCGGAAAAAATTCCGCGGATATTATGATTTGTTCGGATGCGTTGCAGCTCGGATTTTGTAATGAGCGGATAACTACATTTGTGTTTTTTAGCAACGATAGCGATTTTTCCCCTATGTTTGGCAAACTTAAAGAATTGGGTAAGCAAGTGGTTGTCATTGGCTTGGAAAAAGGGTTATCGGATCGATTGAGAAGACAATGCGATGAATTTTGGGATTACGAAAAGTTGGTCCCGCCAGAAATTCCCATCGATCACTACCATAAGGTGAGTGTAGAACCTTCTACGAGAATGGTTACCATTTTTATGGACGAGTTGTTCCGGTTATACCCTACTACTGGAAATGAATCGCCAATAAAACCTTCCGAGGTGAAACAATCGATTGTGGAGAATAAGACCAGCAACCACTCGGAAGAATTCGAGGCGGAATGGCAAAAGCTAAAACGAAGGTCGAAAGCAACATCGACAATGAAATTTTTTCTCGATTATTTGGAGAAGAAAAATCTCATCACTCTCGATAAAGATACCCCAAACGGTGTTGGGTATCTAATCAAATCTTTTGTAAGAGATTCACAATTCTTCGTTGAAATAATTGGAATACAACTAAAAGAAACAAAAGGGATATTAGAAAAAGGAACAGCTGGGCACCAAGAAATTCCCTCTTCGAATCAGAGTTATGGAATTGCTCAAGGAAACCAGGAGGAGAAGGGGGGCGATCTTGCCGACAAAACTTCTGATAGAGCAGAATCAAAGTGGGCTAAACTACGAGGGCAGATAGAATTACAGCGACCGCTAGAAAATCTTAAATCGGAAATTCAGCAATTATTTCGAGAGATTATCTTCGTTACGCGGCAAGGGACTGGAGTAGGTAAGAAACATCTTTTGGAAGATGGAAAAATTTACTTTCGATCTTCTGCTATTTCCGATGTGCTTCGACGCCGATACAAGAACCGATTAGAAGAAAAGGGGTTTAAAGATTTCAAAGAGATGTTGAAATCGCTTGATTATGAAAGTTTTTCTTCATTGCTCGCGCACGGAGAGAATTTAAAATTGATTGAACTCGGCTTCAAGGGGGAAGATACTTTCATTCGTGATTCAGGCATAGAGATCCCCGAATGCCTCAATGTGGTCCCTCTCGTTGCTCCTGAAGATTTATTGTTGCGGGCAGAAAAAAATAATAGCCTGGAAGCCGAGCCTACAAGTTTTATGCAGACAATTCCACTTGCAATATCAAATGATGGAGAGTCTTTAGTAAGTAAAGAAATAGAAAGCGAGACCGAAATCCAATCCCCTTCTGATTTGAATGACAAGCTGTCCGGAGATTTAAATCCCAATCATCCGAATGAATAATCGATTTTCTCGCCTGTCATGATATTTCCCCAAAAATAGATCATAACCTTTTACGCGGACAAAGAGTAAATCAAAAGTCGATTTTCAAGGATTGTTCCTACCCCATCGTGCGAAAATACGAAATCATTCTGTTTTAATTATAGGGGATAGACTCTAAGAGGCATCAACTCCCAAACAGTTTTTGCCACCAGGATGATTCTTTCTTGCTCGAAGAAGAATTACTTGTGCTGGGACTATCGTTTTGGTTTGAGGAGAGGGATGACTTCGTAGGAGCTACGTTAGCGGTCTTCCCCTCTTTAGTTTTAAGAGGAGTGGCGTTAAGAGGAGTAGCTGTTTTGGCCGGAATGGAGACATTGGCAGCTAACAAATCCAAGACGCGCGGTTTTTTGGATGGCAGAGGGGTTTGAATATCAACCCCAATTGCCTCCGAAGGACTATCGGAGAACTGATTCGTAGCGAACGGACGAATATCTTCAATAAAATCTTTCCATCGCCGATATCGTTTCTGTGGGGATTTCGACATCAGCCGATCGATAATTTCTTGCAGAGTGACGGGAAAGCGGGGATCGAGTTGGTGAATCGGCTTTGCTGATTTTTTCTGATGAGCGTAAATTTTATCCATCATCGTACCGGTGGCGAATGGAAAGGTGCCCGTTGCCGTGTAATATAAAACGCAACCCAAACTATACTGGTCCGCCAAAGCGGAGAGTGTTTCAGGTTCGAGGGCATATTCCGGAGCTATACAATCAAACATATTCGCCAGCGCTACAGCCATGGAAATGGTATCCAGCATCGATTCAAACTTTTCGTTATTTTCAGATAGGATCGCTCCAACACCCCAATCGAGAAGTTTAGCATTTTTATCGGTTCCGATCATGACATTCGAAGGTTTGATAAAGCCATGAACTAAACCGATGTTGTGGCAGATCGAAAGAGTTTCCGCAATTTGTATCCCCAACAATGCGACCTCTTCGGGCGGCATTGGACCTTTTTCCATGACCCATTTATCGAGAGTTTTTCCTTCGACCAGCGGCCAAACGAGATAATGCTGATCGTTGCTATTCCCGACATCTAAAAAGGGGACTATCCTTTCGTTGAGATTTAATTCTGACATTAACTCGGTCTGTCTGCGTGCCAATCGAATATTCCATTGATTGTGTAGTGGCAACACCTTCAGAACGTAACTGCCGCGGTCGGCTCGACCCATGGCTCGATAAGCTGGTCCCAAACTGCCTCGGCCTAATATGTTTAATATTTGGTATGGACCAACGACTAATCGTTTGCCTTCTCCTGCCAATAATCGACCTAGTTGGTAAGAAGTTATCTGACCGAGTTGAAGTAGAAATTCTCCAAATTCTTTGGCTTCGCCGAAGGGATTGTCTTTCCGAAAGGCCTGTAAAGACCGATAGGTATAGCTGCGATCTAACACTCGATTCTGGATTAGTTCCTCGACAAGTTGATCGGGTGTCATTTCCACGGTCTGCATTGTTCTCCTCCTCCTCCCCTAACTACTTTCTTTATCTTTCTGCTTCTTTGAAGAAAATTAAATTAATTCGTTCCTCTTATTTTTTGTGGATATTAAGAAGAATCAAATCGACGCTACAATCGTTCAGAATTTTTAGCAAATTCATCGCCTATTTCTGTTTGCTTTTTCCTCTAGGAGCAAGTATTTCGCAAATCTTTCGCGAATCGATTTAAAGATTCTATGGGCAGTAATCGTATTCTCGTATCCAATTGAGCGATTCTTTTGTGGGCGGAATATTGGGCGGAATATTTTTTTGTTGAGCGAAAAGGGCGAATCTTTTTTGTGGGAGATTATAATTATTCGATATTCGATTAACTTTTATAAACAAACATAATTCCGAAGGTCTCTTGAATGTAATAGGGTGTAGGGATTTCCATATTCATTCAAATAAAACTATAGATGATTTTTAGCAGGTTGAAATGCAAAAATCATAAAAAGCAAAAGAAAAGTAAGGAAAAATAAAAAAAACATTTGGTCTGGAATCAATTTTTATGCCTTAGAAAAAAAAAGACACTCGCCTTAGCCCTTTGATGTAAAAAAATTGGTCTTTATTGGAGTATAACCGATTTTAAAGAATCTTCAGGTTGTCAGATTGGTGTCATTGAAATCTCCGGCAAAAATTCAACTTTGATGAAATAAAATAACCCAGAGTTCATTTTAAAAAAGATGGTTTTAGAGGATTCATTCTGAATGTAAAAATTGAATCAAAGTCGATTAGTTGTTTTAGACAAATAAGAGATTCTTTATAAATAAGGGGAATCATTGAATAATTCATTCGAGAAGACTTGTTTCAATACCACTTGGAACTAGAATATTTTTGAGGTGAAGAAGAAAAAGGAATGATTTAGCATTTATTATTGGCGTTCGGGATTGGCAGATAAGAATGACAATATCAACTTTACCAGTCGATTCTGGCCGCTATCATGCTTTTGATAGTTTACGTGGGCTGGCAATGTTTTTGGGGATCATCTTACACGGCTCCATGACCTATACAGCAACAAGAGTGCCCTTCTGGCCCATAACCGATAGCGAAACAACTCCGATAGCAGATCTGTTTATCATTGTCGTGCACTTATTTCGGATGCAGCTATTTTTTTGGCTAGCTGGTTTTTTTGCTGCATTATTATTAGCGCGGCATACTCTCTATCATCTTATTCATAATCGAGTGCAACGAATTCTTGTGCCATTCGTTCTCGGTCTATTTTTTATTATTCCTATTTTGCAACTCTTCTGGCTCACTGCGGATAAATCGACTCTCAAGTTTTTACAATTGCCTACTTTCTACCAGGAATGTTCATTTAGCGAACTGATAGAGAATTATATTTTCACCGGATCGTATGTTGCCCATTTAAACCCGATTCATCTGTGGTTTCTCTATTATCTATTAATCGCTTATCTGATGATGATCGTTCTAGTGATCGGTTTGCGAAGTCGACTCAGCAAGAGAATAACTCGCTGTACAGATTGGCTGGATCGTTCTTTCCGTCATTTAATGATTTCCAGAGGGCGTTGGCTATTTCTCAGTATCCCCATCATTATTACTTTGGCGTGGTCACAACTAGGGTTTGTCGATACCCCTGATAATTGGAATATCCAGATTCATACCTTTGCTCATTATTTTTATTTTTTTTTGTTGGGTTGGATGGTTTATCGTCACCGGGATTTACTGTTTCATTATTGTGGTAAACCGTGGCGGCAAATTGCTATTGCCAACGGTCTTCTACTGCCGATTTTCCTCGTCAGTGTCGGAATTTTAGTTCAAGGCCGGACATCAACTTTGGCTATAAATCAATTAGAAACAGATAGTCCCTTGGGCGAATCTTCTCCGTTAAGCGAAGATCGCTCTTCGAATCATCTTGAAATCAATTCAGAACAGGGTTCAAGTCAAAAGCAGATAAGCCCTATCTTAAGTGAAGATAAGTTAAAATCGATTGCTGTAGTTTCTTCTTCTTTTTATACCTTTTTCATGGTTCATGGTCTTTTAAGTCTTTTTCTACAAAAGACAAATAGAGAGAGTCGATTTGTTCGTTATTTAGCTGAGTCTTCCTATTGGTGTTATCTCATTCATCTGATCCCTATTTTCGTCTTCCAACGTTGGTTTAGTTATGTTGACTTACCTTTAGGGATTAAATGGGGATTCAGTTTAATAGGGACGATGGTTGTTTTACTTATCAGTTATCATTACTTAGTTCGTAATACTTTCTTAGGAGTTTTACTCAATGGGAAACGGGCAAACTCTCATCAAAAATTAAAGAATGCTTCTGGGGAAAATAATTCGAAATCGATCGAATAAGCGGAGAGACTATACTATTCGGGTCGGATTATGTGAAAAAGTCCGAAAAGATTGATTTAGAGGATAGCTAGGGAAAAATTTCAACACAAAAAATTTCAATACAATAACATGAGTGCCGGATTTTTTCGAATCTGATTTTTTTCGAATCTAATAATTTAATAAATGGAACAAATTAATAAATGGAACAAATAATGAAGGGACTTGATTCAGTAAAATACCATTGGCTTGAGAGAATAGCATCTTTTTTTCTGGATCGAAAGGTGAAGGAGAGCAAGTTTATCGGGCGAGTTCTCTCCGTTACTCTGGGAAGGGGGATTCTCGCATTTTTGCTTTCCTTTTTTGTAGGTAGCCAGCAGATGAGAGCACAGGAGAGGCATCCGTTAAAAGCGTTTGCTTCAGGCCGATCCATGGTGATTGCACCGCATGGAATTGTTTGCACTAGCCACCCGCTCGCAGCGCAAATTGGGCTGGATATTCTCAAAAATGGCGGGAATGCCATGGATGCCGCCATAGCTTGCAATGCGGCCATGGGTTTAATGGAACCGATGTCTTGCGGCATTGGTGGCGATCTATACGCCATGGTCTGGGATGAAAAATCGCAAAAGCTATATGGGCTAAATGCTAGCGGCGGTGCCCCAGCCAAAATGACACGAGCTTTCTTTCAGGGAAAGGGATTGCACGATATTCCCTTACAAGGGCCGTTGTGCTGGACGGTGCCGGGCTGTGTGGATGGTTGGGATCAACTAAGACAGCGATTTGGAACGATGACTTTCAAGCAACTTTTCGCCCCCACGATTGCTTATGCCCGCCAGGGGGTTCCGGTGCCGGAAGTGATTGCCTGGTATTGGTCACGAAGTGTTCCCAAATTAAAACAGTATTCGGAGAGCAGTAAACTTTATCTTCGTTTGGATGAGCAGACAAATGAGCTTCGTGCTCCCAAAACAGGGGAGTTGTTTTTTAACCCGGCGCTTGCCCATAGCTATGAATTAATTGCTGCCAAGGGGAGAGACGTTTTCTATGAAGGGGAGATTGCCGATGAACTGGTTAAACTATCTCAACAGATGGGGGGACTGTTGCAAAAGGAGGATCTGCGTAACAATAAAGCGACTTGGGTTGAGCCAGTCTCTACTACATATCGAGGTTATGACATCTATGAGATTCCTCCACCGGGTCAGGGCATTGCTGTTTTGCAGATGTTAAATCTACTCGAACCATACGATTTGCGTAAAATGGGACCAAACTCTGCCGATTATTGGCATCTGTGGCTAGAAAGTAAAAAATTAGCTTATGCCGATCGCGCGAAATATTATGCTGATCCGCGATTTGTCAAAGTACCCGTAGATTATCTGATCAGTAAGAAGTATGCCCAAGAACGCCGTAAACTCATCGATCTAAAAAAGGCAAAAATCGAAGTGCCATCTGGAGACGAAAAAATAAGCAAAGGGGATACCATCTATCTCTGTGTTGTCGATAAAAATCGCAATTGCGTTTCTCTCATTCAGAGCAATTATTATGGATTCGGGTCGGGCATCGCCTCCTCAAAACTCGGCTTTGCTTTGCAAAATCGTGGTAATCTATTTTCTCTTCAAGAGAATCATGCCAATCGCTTAGAACCTGGCAAACGTCCTTTTCATACCATTATTCCTGCAATGGTTTTTCAAGATAAGAAACCATTTTTCGTTTTTGGAGTGATGGGAGGAGATATGCAGCCGCAGGGGCAAACTCAGGTGCTAGTTAATTTGATCGATTTTCAGATGAATATACAACAAGCGGGCGAGGCCCCAAGATTAGAGCATATCGGATCTGCCACCCCTACCGGAGAGGCAATGGCCGCTAAAGGAGGGACAGTCCTTGTTGAACGGGGGATACCTGCTTCCGTAATTCAGGAGCTAAAAAATCGTGGGCATCAAATTCGAGAGGTTCCCAGAAATTTTGGCGGTTATCAGGGCATTTTAATCGATCGAAAAAATAAAGTTTTACAAGGAGCTAGCGAACCTCGCACAGATGGCGCTGCGCTAGGCTATTGAGCGTGCATATAAGGGGTAACCCAGTAAGGTAAGCTAAAGTTAAGCTAATGGCGTTGGCTAGTAATTACCCAGAGATTCTACTTTATAGAGGATACCCCTAATATAGAAATACCTAATTAGAAATTTGGCTATCAAATCCCAAAAAAACGGAGTGGGAAAACGATTCGAGGGCTACTGGTCAATGGAGAGAGAATTTCTACTATAAGGGATATGATTACACTAGAAGAATTAGAAAAGATTTATAATCAACCTTTGCCCGAATTGATGTTCCAAGCAGGGAAAATCCAGCGGGAAAAAGGGAAAGCGAACGAAATTCAGCGCTGTGCTCTTTTGAGTATCAAGACGGGGAATTGCCCGGAAGATTGCAAATATTGCTCACAATCCGCGCATTACGATACAGAAGTAAAGAGCGAAGCCCTGCTCGATCTAGCAACGGTACGACAGAAAGCGGAACAGGCAAAAGCCGAGGGGGCGACTCGATTCTGCATGGGAGCTGCTTGGCGCGGTCCTAAAGATAATGCTAGTTTT
>JAKBAI010000172.1 GCA_021809185.1 Planctomycetota bacterium | reverse complement strand
TTATCTGTCCCTATTCACCTTCGTGCTTTCACCAAAAAACTATTACCTGCGACGATGGATCTGCTCGATTTCTCGAAGATGAAAGTGCTAGATCGAGAGTTTTTCGAAGAAAGATGGTTTCGGCGTGAAGCCGATTTGATCGTTGAAGTTCCAGCGGTTGATCCTCAAAAACTTGGCTCTACTCTCATTTGTATTCATGGGGAACATCAATCGAAAATCGATCGACTGATTGCTTTTCGGATGCTGTTGTATATCGTCTATTACTGGAGCAAGAAACTCAAAGACTGGGTGGCAAGCCGAGAGCTAAAACGAGCGGAGAAAAAACAGCGAAAGCAAGAACAAGAAGCCAAAGAAAACAAGGTAAAACAGGATGATCCCGGAGCAAAGAGTAATCATTTAGAAAATGAATCAAAGAGTGCTGATGTGGCCCCATCACAAAATGAAAAAGATAACTGGCCGGATGACCTAGCAGAAGATGAAGAAGAATTCAAGTTTCCCCCTGTATTGCCGTTTGTCTTTTATACCGGGAAAGAACCTTGGGAATTTCAAAAACTGGACATGCATGATTTGATAGCAGGCTCAAATGAAGTCAAAGTATGTAGCCCGAATTTCAAACCTTTCTTTTGGTCATTAGACCAACAAAACCCCGATGAATTAATGAAAGATGAAGATTTACTTTTCAAGATATTAGGGTTAAGTCGACAAGATCGCAAGGATGTGGTAAAATTAAAGGAAAGCTTTGCAAAAATCATAAAAGAGATCGGGGAGAGATCTAAAAATGAGCGGACAGCGATGGATGGTTCGCTACGCTTTTTGATGTTGCAGATGGTGCAAAATTATGGAGATATAGGAGGAGAATTAATGGAAACAGCCAAACAGGTATATGACCAAAACTTTAACTATTCCCCAAATGAAAGTGGTTCTGTTGTTTCTCCAACAGGGGAGTTATTTAGGTATCAGCTCGCGGAAGCAAATCGTCAGGGAATAAATCAAGGACTAAAGCAAGGAGAAATCAGACATGCACAGAAACTTTTGATAAAAGGGTGCCAGAAAAAGTTTCCTCACATTGATCGACAAGTAATTGAAGAAACGATATTGGCAGAAGTGAGCTTGAAATCGCTTGAAGATTGGTATGATCAACTATTTGAATCTTCAACCTGGGAAGATTTTCTGCGTGCAAAATCAAATTAAGGAAACTCGTCAAATTCTGAATGATGTAAGATAAGCATGAATAGGAGGAGAATTAATGGAAACAGCCAAACAGGTATATGACCAAAACTTTAACTATTCCCCAAATGAAAGTGGTTCTGTTGTTTCTCCAACAGGGGAATTATTTAGGTATCAGCTCGCAGAAGCGAATCGTCAGGGACTAAAGCAAGGGATGGATCAGGGACTAAAACAAGGGATGGATCAAGGACTAAAACAAGGGATGGATCAAGGACTAAAACAAGGAGAAATCAGAAATTCGCAGAAGCTTTTGATAAAAGGGTGCCAGAAAAAGTTTCCTCAAATTGATCGACGAGTAATTGAAGAAACGATATTGGCAGAAGTGAGCTTGAAATCGCTTGAAGATTGGTATGATCAACTATTTGAATCTTCAACCTGGGAAGATTTTCTACGAGCAAAATCAAATTAAGGAAACTCGTCAAATTCAGGATGAACTACTAAAAGCATGAAATAGAAACTTGGAATCGAAATCAATATTCCTCTACAACGACTTTTTCTATGTTCGTGGACATAGTAGGACAGACATTCTTGCCTGTCCCTAACATTTACAATAACTTCTTGCTTTGACAAAAGGAAGAAATTCATTTTTCAAGGATTTGGAGTGTTCCCATAAATGAAATCAAGATCTCACACTTTTTGATTTTATGGGATCGTCTGAAGTCGAAACTAATCGAACTCCATTACTTCTCCTGAAGATTTACAAATAGTTAAGAAAAAAAATGTAAAGTCAAAGATAAAAATATAATCGAAGATTATTCAATCTTTTATTGAGAGAAATCTTGTTTCGATTTTTCTATCGATTGTTGAGTGTTCTCAGAAGAAGAATTTTCTTTCAAATAATGTGGGCAGGTCAGCATCGGTTGGCGCGGATATTTTTCTAGTCTCGAATCCTTCAAACTGAGCTGACACAATAGAAATCGAGACCCTTTTCCCGTAAGGATGTCGCGTTTATGGGCACAGCTAATACACTGACTGCTAAAAATCAAAAGATCCCCCATATAATCTGCAAGATAACGATTTTACTTTGAGATATGTAAACAATTTTTTATTAAAATCGTGTTTCGACTCCAATAACCACTCCTTGCATCCAGACATCGCTATTATGAATCGTATAATACGGATTTAACGGACCTACCAAAGGCTGTCCGTATCGAATGGTACTTAATTGAGCATTATTTATATGCAAATCGACCTGATCTCCAGGTCTTACAGCATTACTCAAATAAGTAATCTGGTATCCAACATACAAGCGAGTGCTGGATGATAGACGGATACCCAAGCGTAAAGTCGATTCAGGTAAGAAGGCGAGAACCTGTTTTGTCACCTCCCCTGCATTAGAACCAAGTACCAGGAAACCACCCGTTTGTGGAATAGCGGTCGACGTCCCAGCAGGAATAGTTACCGTGAGACCATTTCGTCGAACACTTTGAAAATTAGCACCAATGGCAATTTTACCACTCCATTCAAGAAAAAATTGTGAGAGGTGCAAATCGGCTCGTAAGCCAAGTTGCCCCCCATTGAATTGATTGTGGGCATCGATCTGATCCGAGATGACCTGATAATTGCCAAGTCCCCCCATCGAATTGATCTGAAATCCATTCTGAACCACTTGTAGTCCTTCATTCAATTGAAAATAGCGCCAACCAACAAGCGCATCGAGATTAAAAATTGAAGATGCCATCCAGTTGCTTACAAGATTTACTTCCCAACCGGTTGCTCGAGCAGAAATCGATTCACGAATACCACCGCGCGCTACCCCTGGTTCCGAGATAATCTGATTGACAGCTTGCCCAGTTGTAGGATCGATGTAGGGTCGCTCAATTAAATTGGGAGATTGAAGCCAAGCGGAACCAATCCCTTCACTTTCGGTTCTACTTCCCAAAAAGAAATAGACTATTTCAGCCCCGACCGAATTGCTTTGATCGAACGAAAATCCATAAGAAAATAATCCTCCCGATTGAAGATTCGTTGACAGATTATCATCACCTAAAACAGGCGGTCCACCTAATGGATTTGGAGAACCTCCCGATGGAGTCATCTGCAAAGCTAATGGCGGAATTGGACCAGATTTGATCCACATCATGAGAAGTTCGTTACGCCCCCAATACGATCCAAGTCGTTGATTCGTCGAATTATTTTTGAGATTCTGACCCAGTTGATTCCAGAAAGAGTTCGATTGATTAGAATTTGTTCCGTTCATCCCACCTGGAAATTGACCTGGTCCGCCCAAACCAGCCATATCGGGTAAGCCACTTGGGCTTCCTCCTCCTGGTGTTCCGCCAAGGTCACCAATATTTCCGGGGCCACTCATCCCTGGACCTGAGGCATTCGGTGCCCCGCCCATTGTTGGTGCGCCGGATAAATTTGAAATCCCTTCCGCTGGGATCGATGTCCCAACGGTTGTTCCTGTTCCTTGACCTATTTGAGCCATTCCATTCATAGAAAGGATGAATAAGCACCCAATGACTATGCTCAATCGCATTCCATCTCCCCCAATTCTCGCAATCCCCCCGCGACTTCTCTATCAATCGATAAGCTCTTGCGCATAAAAAAAATGACGTTCTTTGTCCATATCAATTTTTATCCTTAGAATACTCGCTCATCAGTATAAATATTGAAAGATCAGGTATTTCTTTTCTAAATAGTCTCCTTTGAATAAAAAGTGGAAAAGCGGCATGTTCATTTTATAATAATAATGGATAGACGAATGATAAGATAGCCAACACAGAAGATTTACCAAGGATTGGATCTTATTTTCAGAGACGATTTTTGAAGAGTTGACATTTTCAATAATCGATCTTTTCATAAAAAGGGGTTTTGATTTGAATCCGATTGTTTTTGCCATGCGACACCCTCTAACGATCATGGTCGGAGTGGTTTCAATTGTCATTGGAAGCATATTAGCCTTAAGCAAGATGAAGATCGATATTTTCCCTTCATTAAATCTCCCTGTTATATACGTATGCCAGCCGTATGGCGGTATGACTCCTCAGCAAATGGAGGGACTTTTAACCTCCTATTATGAGTTCCATTTTCTATACGTGAGCGGGATTCACCATATTGAATCTAAGAATATTCAGAGTATGACTCTACTTAAATTATATTTTCATCCCAACGTCGACATGGCATCCTCCATGGGTGAAGTAGTCGCAGCTGTAAATCGGGCAAAATTCATGATGCCCCCTGGAACAGTGCCACCATTTGTTTCCCGTGTTGATACAGGGAATGCCTCCATAGGCTATCTAGTCCTTTCTAGCGAAAGCCGATCGATTAAAGACATTCAAGATATGGCGACATTAAAAGTTCGACCAATGTTCGCCAATATTCCTGGAATGTCCAGTCCTCCTGCATTTGGTGGGAATCAGAGAGCGATTGTAATCAACTTGAATCTGGATCAATTGCGATCTTATAATCTAACTCCTGAAGCGGTGTTGAATGCTGTTGCTGCAGGCAATTCGGTAACTCCAACGGGAAACGCCCGTATTGGCGATCAAATGATGATTGTGCAAACCAATGCCATGGCAGGACTAAACGTGATTGAGGATCTCAAGAAAATCCCGATTACTTATGGTCCGGATGCGCATTTTCTTCATGAGGTTGCCACCATTAAAGATGACTCGGATATTCCTGCAGGGTATGTGCTCGTGAATGGCAAAAGATCGGTCTATATGTTGGTGACCAAAAGAAGCGACGCCTCGACGATGGATGTTGTTCATCGGCTGAAAAAGCGGTTGCCGCTATTACGCGAACAGGTTCCGGAAGATGTCAAAGTCGAATTTGCCTTTGATCAATCCCCTATTGTTTCCAATGCTATATCAGGGGTTGCAGAAGAAGCAGGTCTAGGGGCTATATTGACTGGTCTAATGGTCATGTTGTTTTTAAGAGATTGGCGTACCCTCATCGTTGTTGTTCTCAATATACCTCTTGCAATTCTTGCTGCTCTAATCGGGCTTTGGTTGACCGGGAATACGATTAACTTGATGACACTGGGAGGATTGGCTCTGGCCGTAGGGATTCTTGTAGATGAAGCAACTGTTGAAGTAGAGAACATCCATACTCAGATGAGTAGAACTCGTTCAATTGCTCGCGCAGTTCGAAAGGGAAACTCCGAAACTGCGGTTCCAAGATTCCTGGCACTTCTATGTATCCTTGCCGTATTTCTCCCTTCCGCATTCATGGAAGGGGCAGCAAAATCTCTTTTTGTGCCACTTTCATTATCTGTAGGGTTTGCGATGATTGCCTCTTATTTACTATCAAGTAGTTTTGTACCGGTGCTTTCCACTTGGATTCTTCGGCCAATGCCACACCAGAATCATGGTCCAAATCTCCTTGTTCGGAGTTATGGGTTTTTGCTTACCTTATTGCTTAAATTTCGCTATGTTATCGTACCCATTTATTTATTAAGCTCCTGCTTATTGATCGTTTTTATCGGTTCGCAACTGGGACAATCGATCTTTCCAGTAACTGATCGAGGTCAATTTCAACTTCGGATGCGACTCCCAACAGGAACTCGAATCGAACGCACGGAAGAAATTTTACAGGAAAGTACAAATTTTATCCGTGATATGGTCGGGAAAGATAAAATTTCTTTAACGGTAGGTTATGTTGGTCTGATCCCAACCAACTATCCAGTCCAGGCTTTATACCAATGGACCAACGGGCCTGAAGAATTTTTCTTAAAAGTTGCATTGACCCCAAATAGCGGAATTCGAATCGAGGAACTAAAAAATCGATTGCGAAAAGAATTACCTGACCATTTAAACCAAAAATTGAGAAGCATTTGGGATAGCGAAGGACTTAAATCGGATGAGATTGAACAAAGACTAAAATCGATCTACTATTCCTTCGAACCCGCGGATATTATCAATGAAGTGATGAGCTTTGGTTCTCCAACGCCTGTAGAAATTGGGATAAGTGGTCCCAGTTTACCTCCGCTCGTTCCATATTCCGAAAAATTAAACAATGAGCTAAAGAAGATCCCTCAGCTTCTCGATCTGCAACTGGTACAACCCCAAGATTATCCAACGATCGATGTTCAAATCGATCGGCAAAAAGCAGCATTGAGCGGGGTATCCAGTGAAACCATCGCAAATTCGTTAGTGCCTGCCACCGCTTCCAGTCGATATATTCACCCACTTTACTGGCGCGATCCAATTTCTGGCCAAGCATATATCGTGCAAGTCCAGGTTCCAATACGCAAAATGAACTCCGTGAACGAAGTAAAAATGACCCCGGTGTATTCCTCAAAAGATAGAATGAAAAACAGATCTCCGAACGAAGAGATGATGGAGGATCCTTCGAATAAAAGTTCTTTGTTGCTCCGAGATATAAGCGATGTATCAAAAACTCGTACGGCTGGAGCAATCGATCGTTACAATATGCGACGATACTTGACATTTGTTGCAAATGTCGATGGCGAAGATCTGGGACGAATTCGAAAACTAATCGAAAAAGCGATTGCCCAAGCAGGGAACTTGCCGCGTGGTGCGACGGTAGATATTCGCGGTCAGCTCGAGCCAATGGATCAGATTTTCCGAGGTCTTGCCTTTGGTCTTTTCTTAGCTATTGTTGTTATTTTCTTACTGCTAACAGCCTATTTCCAATCGATTCGACTATCTCTCATTGCTGTATCAGCGGTCCCCGCTTGCTTATTCGGAGTCGTTGGTACCCTTTATCTTTTTCATATGACCATTAACTTGCAATCGTTTATGGGTGCAATTATGTCTATTGGTGTTGCAGTAGCAAACGCGATTTTACTTGTTACTTTTGCTGAAGTTTCTCGGAAACGAATTATCACTCACGATAGTCTTGCTTTTAATCATTCACAATCTTTCCAGCAGAATTCTCTCATGGCAGCATTAGAAGGAGCTACTTCTCGACTCCGACCAATCATCATGACGAGCTGCGCCATGATTGCGGGAATGTTGCCCATGGCCACTGGGTTTAGCGAAGGCGGGGATCAAAGTAAACCTCTCGCCATTGCTGTAATTGGTGGATTGAGTGCCGCAACTTTTGCAACTCTCTTTTTATTACCTGGAGTCTTTGCTATCTTGCAAAAAAATGCAGGAGCCCAATCTGCTTCGCTAGATCCCGATGATCCGAATAGTCCTCATTATGACACCATCGGAACAGATCCTACTCATTTGGAATCCTCAGGCCCCGATCATCGGTGATGATTTCATTGGTAATGATTAACCGTTGCGATCGTTCAAAATGATTAATATTATTTGTGATCCTCCTCTTAATATCTTGTTTGAGCTAAGGATAGAATTAAGAGATAGAATTTAGAGAAAGTTCGTGTGAAATGAGAAATATGCTTTTCGAGTACTCTGATTCGATATTATATTCTTGAAGGGATAATTGAAAGTTCCCAAAGCTAATAAAAATCACTTACGAGAAGAATTTATTAATTTCATTTGATGCTTAGTTTACTCTTCATTAAAAATGAATGAAAGGGATTTACAGAACAATTGTTAGAACGACTCACAAATATACTGTTATTCTCCCACTAAATTATGTAAAATATAGTTAAAGACTATTAAAAATAAAAAGAACGGGAAGAATTTAATAGGATTGTTTGAATTTTGCAATGATCTGTACGCTGAATTTCGCTCGAACAGTTAAAGCCCATTCGAAAGATAATATATCGAAAGATAACATTCGAAGGATAAGCTGAGATGATTTTAATTCCAATTATTAAAGGACGAAAATGCCTCTTTTTTTAAGCCCGATTGATGCGAAAGTTCCTTTACCAACTCGATTAGAGCATGTGGGGCGAGTTTATCGCTCAATTATTTTCTTTCGAAACGGTTCGAAAATTCTGGTATTATTAACGCTCTTCATCTTGCTTGAATTCTTATTCGATTGGCTTTTCGTATTGCCAAGCTTAATTCGTGCGGTTTGGCTCTGTCTCAGCTTGGTTTTTGGAGTTCTATCTTATTATTACATTTTTTTGATTCCGTTCCGTCGAACAAAAGATCCTTTATATTTATCTTTTTTAGTCGAACGCCATTTCCCGATGTTGAACGATTCTTTAAACAGTGCTATCCAATTTAGCGATATCACAGAGAATTCGAAGAATGGTTCTATTCAATTTCGTGAATACACGATTCAGAAGGTGATGCAAACTTCTACGGAGACTCATTGGGATGAGGCGATCGATCGAAAGGAAGTCAAACGTTGGCTTCTTGCTCTAACTTTATCAATTGGAATCATCTCCTTTTTTGGACTATATTCCCCAAAAAATTTTCCTGTCGCTTGCTTCCGATTCACCCTCCCTTTTCAGGATATCCAATGGCCAAAACAAACAAATCTGATTGTTTTATCCCCTGATCCTTTTCCGACTCAAATTGCTCGTGGAGATAATCTCGATGTTAAGCTTGCTATTCGGGATAAAATTCCTGATCGGCTGACCTTGATCATTCAATTCAAAGAAAATCCCCCAACTGTAGAAACGTATGCAATACCTCCATTGAATTCGAATGAAACTGAAAAAATAATCGAGTTTCAGCTTGATAGTCGGAAGATCCGAAAATCGTTTAGTATACAATTTGTAGCAAACGATGCCCAAAGTCCAATCTACCAGGTAAACGTTGTAAGCCCACCCTATCTGGTCCCTCTAGATGGTAGACCCTCCCCTCAAATTCATTTAGAATATCCAGAGTATACCGATTTAGCCCCCTTCGATCTATCCGATGGGACTAGTATGATTGAAGCGATTCAAGGCAGCAAAGTAACACTCCAAGCCGCAGTGAATCGACCAATTACAAGTGCGAAACTACAATTGGAACTAGATTCGAATAAATTACCTCTCTGCGCGGCAATGGCAATATGGAGTAGCCAATCATCGATTGATTTTTTAGCAAAATACAATCTAATACAAAACGCAATGAATCCGATCAATGCACAAATTGCTGAGGATGGATTACGCTTTGGTTTTACTTTTATTCCAGCGATCTCAGGAAACTACCGTTTAGTATTCGCTGATGATGCTGGAGTTAAGGGATCCCGTCTCCTTGTGATGAACCTGAGCGACGATCCCTCACCTATAGTAATCATCGAGCGACCATCTGCAAATATCGATTCTTTGTATCTGAAACAAAATGGTAGTTTTCTATTACGGGTCTCCTGTAATGATCGCATTTTCGCATTAAAAGATATTTCTTTGCATTACCAGCTCAATAAGAACCAATCTGCCTCGGATCCTGTTTCACAAGATAATACCCTTCTTCATTTCAATGAAAAATCGGAAGGGTGGCAGAAACTGGTACTGCAAACAAACCACAACCGCGAATTGTTGTTAAATACATGTTCATTATTTTCACAAAATACCTATTTTTGTACAAGCACTCTCTATCATAACCAATCGATCATTAAACTACGTCCTAGAGATTGGGTCTTCGAAAAGGCTTTTAAAATTGATCAATTCAAACATCGTGATGGTACTCCACTAAGATCAGGTGAGCGGTTGACTATTAAAATCGCCGTGAACGATTTCGACAACGTAAATATTTTCAAGAAACCTGGTTTCAGCCAAGAGATCGATATTCATATCGTAACCGAAGCGGATTTGGATACGTTGATTCAATCGGGATCAGCACGTATCAGAAACGATATATTTAAATTGCAACAAATGCAGCTTGAAGCTCAGAACAAATTGAAAGAAATACAGAACTTAGAAAAAAAACAACTTACTAAAAAATCTGAAACGCAAAGTTTAACTACGCAACAACGCGATGAATTGCTTCAGCTAGCACAGATGCAACAGGGAATACGCAATCGGCTAATTTCTCCAGGGGATGGCTTGATTCCAGAAATCGAAAAACAGCTAAAATTATTGCAAAATAGTCCAAGCTCTGGAAAATATATCGATCGATTCGAGCGAATCGAAAACGAACTTAAAAGACTTCTAACTTCTGAAATAGAACCTCTCGAAGGGATGATCGAGTCGGCTCGTAAAGAACCTATAAAAACAGCAGAATCTCTCATGCAAGAGATCGAGAAAAAACAGAGTAAATTCGTAAACTCACTGCAAGCAATTCTCGAACTACTCGAACCTTGGAGCAGCACCAGTGAGCTACGGGGCGAAGCTCGTTCCCTTTTGGGTGACTTACAAAATCAAATTGAAAAAATCCAGCAGAGCATGACTCCCAAAAAAGGATTAAACTCAAATAATCCCGATTCTTCTTCGCTTCCGAAACCTCAAAAATTAATTGATGAGCAAAAGAAAATCAATGAAAATATTCGTGCACTTGTAGAAAAAATTCAACGTGTTGCCAATGAGCGTGAATCTGCTGTTAAAGAATTGAACAAACAGATTACTGATCAGGATCATGAAAAGAATCAGCACAAGAAAAATAATCCCAAATCTGAACCTGATCCGATTCTTAATCCGCAGCAGATCTTACAGAACCAGCAATTAGAACAGCGAATAAAGGCATTTAAACAAGAAGCGGAAATCCTTAAAAAGGCAATTCGACAAAAAGAGACAGATCATTCTCTATCACTCATCGCTGGTGGATGGGTTGAAACCATTCAATCCCTTAATCAAGGGATCGATGCGGAAGAGATTAAACAAAAATTAAACTCTACCTTAGAACAACTCCAACAAAATAATCTACCTAAAGCTCAGCAGAATCAATCCCAAGTTGCAGAATCTCTCAAAAATCTTATTGAAGAATTATCCGATAATCCAATTAAAATCCCGCCCAGTCAAAAACTTCAAAAAATTCTTAATCAAGAGGATCAGCTCGGGAAAATTATTCAAAAGCAGGAAGAATTAAAAAGAGATATTGAGCAGCTCAACAAAACTGATGACCCACAAAAAAAACAATCCCTACAGAAAAAGGTACAAGAACAGCAAAAGGAAATAGAACAACTTACGAAAAATCTTCGCGAACAAGCACAACTTCTTAATCAGATACCCTTAAATGAGACCCTTCAGAGAGCTGAGCGGGCTATGGCTGAAATGCAAGAACAACTTACTAGAGAAAAGCAAGATCTGAAAGAAAATCAGGAAAAAATTCTCGATCAGCTAGATTTAGCTCAGGAACAGCTCGAAAAACAGGAGGATGATCAGAAAGATCAGCTCAGTCGAGAACAGCGCACGAAACTTAAAGAACAATTGCAAGTTTTTCGTGATCGACAAGCCACTTATTTGCAAGAGTTGGAGCGAATGCAAAAGTCGATTTTTACTAAAAAACAATGGTCTCGAGCAATGGCTACCAGTTTTTCTAGCTTGAAAAATCAGCAACAATCGTTGCATGATGAGTTAAAAGATTGGACAGAACAATCTTTAGCTTCCGAAATCGTTCTAACCCAGATGCTGAACTTCTCGATGCAAGCGATGTCACTTGCTCAATCAGCGATTCAACAGCATCAGATAGAGATTATTGACCAACTCGATGGACTGACCAATTTTGATGAAAAAATAGAAGAAAAAGCACTGAAGCGAATTCACAATCGCCAATCTCTCGCTCTCAAGCGATTAGAAGACCTACTCGAAGCTTTGAAGCCGGACGATAAAAAATCCGAAGAGTCGGTTCGTGATAATCCCAAAACTCGCCCATCTCGCCCCATGGATAAATCCATGGATAAATCATCGGGACAGGCATCCTCTCCTCCTTCGGATCTGATCCCAGCTAAAGCTCAAATCAAAGCTTTGAAATCGCTGCAAGAGGATCTATTGGCTCGGACCGAAAAGATTCGCAAAGAACGTTCCCAAAACGCCACTTTGGATGAAGACGAAAAAGAAGAGTTGGAATTATTGCATAAAAGCCAGCAAGAAGTAGCTAATCTAATCCGCGAACTAATTCCCATTTTTTCGGACAATGAGAATACTGCTCCTCACAGCAAAAAGGATCCATAACCATGCGATTGCATCAATTTTTTACTAAAAGCAATAAATTTGTGATTGTCTCGATTGTTCTTTTGGGGAGCAGTTTATTATCACTAGTTCAGACAGAGACCTTTTCTTTTATGAT
>JAKBAI010000171.1 GCA_021809185.1 Planctomycetota bacterium | reverse complement strand
TCGCCACGGGGCAAGAACGGGCCGTCCTCAATGGCCATACGAAAGGGATCGGATGTTTAACACTGAGTAGCGATGACAAAACCCTCATTACCGGATCATGGGATAAAACCATTCGCATCTGGGATGTGGCCACGGGTCAAGAACGGGCCGTCCTCAAGGGCCATACGGGGATTATCACTTGTTTAATGCTGAGTAGCGATGGCAAAACCCTCATCACCGGCTCAATGGATAACACCGCCCGCATCTGGGATTTGTCACCGCGACCAAACAAAACTGTTCATCGCTCGACTGACCCCAAGAAATAACGGGGAATCTGTGGACTAAAACCGCCCTTCCAATGTTTCTCTCATCTCTTTCAATTTCGATGGGATTTGCTATGATAAACATTAAGGTCAAACTACAAATGACTAGAGGGAGATTGGTAATTCGACTCCTACTTTTTTCAATTACAAGCGATGAATGCTCTAGTCAAAGAGGGTATTTCCTCCCTTAATTATAGAGATGGATAAATCCATTTACCTTCTGGGGTTCGGTGCGAAATTCGATTTTTTTTGCCTGGGGAATTGCCATTTTACTTATTTCCAGCAGTTCTTCAGGGGTTCGATAAAGAAGATACCAATCTCCAATAATTTCCATATAAGCTTGGCTGGGATTTCCGGACAAAAAATTACCAAAAATCAGTTGTCCACTCGGGTTAAGATATTGAAACCATTTTTGCAGGAATCTAGCTAATTCTGAAGCAGTAAGATAATCGGCGTAGCCGGGGATCCAGATAAGATCGTAACATCGAGAGGGGGAGAATCGAGCAGGGGATTTTTGAATGAAAGAGATTTTATCCAGAAAATCGTGATTCAGTTTACGAGCCAGTTCCAGAGCTAGCGGGTCCAGTTCAACGGCATGGAAAGTGAGTTTGGAATTTGGATCGCTCGTGAACCATTGTTGGTATTGTCTACCAGAAGCAGCCCCGATTTCCAGAATAGTTCCCGTTGGAACCATTCGGTTCAAATCCACGAGCTGACGCAAAAAATAGCTTTTTCGATTGCGAACAGCGATAGCAGCGGCCTGTCTTTGAAAATATCGATCCCATTTTATTAAGATGGGAATTTCACAAATCGCCTCGAGATAGATTTGATCGAGTAACCAGAAGTCACCAGGATAACCACGAGGTTTGTGCAGTGCTCGCCCCTGGAGACATTCTGGCCGTAAAATATCGGTTAAATCGGCTCGTAAGGCAGGCCAATCCCTTCTTCGACTTTGATCATCCGCCAAGCGAAGAAGGTTTTTCAGATGATCGTCCAATGTTTCATAATCAATGGGATCCGGACCATTCTTTTTAATCAAATGGAAAAAGTATTCTTTAGTGCTCTGTAATTGTTCTTCAACCATAAAACATTCGAGTAATTCTCACGGGAATAATCTGCGAAAATCATAAAATAGCGGAGCGAATATCAGAGAGCATTTCCCGTGTTAGAGTGTTTCCGAAATCAGATAACTTTCTATTATAATATAAATGAGTAACGAGATAAGGAATGTCGAATTCGCCGGAAGTTTCTTCGATGGATAGCACCACTGAGAGCACAGTTAATGGCCATTCATGGTTTTTACTAGGGATTATGGTCCCCCTAGTAATGATTATTAGTTTAGCAGGGTTATTGATTTACCTATTTAGTAATCAGGCACAATCTGGAGCAAAGAATGATCGCGCGGATGTAGAAGAATGGCTCGAAGAAACACGGGTTTTTCGCAAAACATTACCTGAAATCGTCCGAGAATATATTGATCTGTATGAGCAGTACGGCAACGAGGATGCGAGTAGCAATGAATATATTCAGCGCAAGCGTGAAGAAATTTCCGAGCAGATAAAAGCGTTGACAGATCCCCTGAGAATCTATGTGGCGCAGCTCCCATTATTTTTGGAGGTTTATCATTTGCGGATCGATTTTTCTCCGTTTGATGAGAGTAAAATTCGATCGATTCGCTGGGATTCACCGATTCCAAGGCCGCGAAAATCGAACTCGGCTATTTTAGCAAAACTCGATTTACCAATTTCGTTCAATAATCAAGAAAAATCGGCAATTATCCACTGCGAATATCGAATTCATGCTTTTAATCGAATCCAGCACGAAGAAGAGAGGAATCGGGTTCATAAAGGAATTGTGGTTATTGTGGTGCTGAGCGGTTTGGTAGTCTCGAGCGTCTGGATTTTGCGGTTTCTTCGGCGAGAACGTATGCAGCAACAATCGCTGCGTCAGCTCGAACGTGCGCGCATGCTCATGCTGGCAGAAAAACTGCGTGCCCAAGAAGCGGAACGAGAACAGGACGTCCTGAAATCGAGATTATTGGAACAGGAACTAGAGAACGAAAGACAATCGAATCGATTGAAAGAAGCAGAATACAGTTTTCGTTCGCAACTTTTTGCTGGCATGAATGTGATGGCCGGTTCTTATGCCCACAATATCAAAAATTTGCTGGTTCGTCCTAATGATCTTCTGGTACGCTGTTTAAACATGGCAGAATTGAAAAGTGACCAGGTGAGTATGTTGCAGGAAGTGCAAGATACTCTCGGAGTGGTTACCGATCGTTTACAGCAGATATTACGAACCGTGCGCAGAGACCTCTCTCACACGGAAATGACTAGCATCGATCTGAATCAGATGGTGCAGGATTGCGATAAAACTTGGACTCAATTAGCTCGCGAAAAATGGAAGGTGAATCTCAATTGCCAGTTAGCCAGTTCCGCTCAATCGATCCAGGCCGATCTCTCTCATTTACTACAAGCTTTGGAGAATCTCCTCTTCAATGCCCGCGATGCAACCTATGCCATGCGTAATCATCTACGCGATCAAGCTAGGCTTATCCCAGATATTCAAAAACGTCGGCAAGCTATTTTGGATGCCGCTTCATGGCGCGGCGAGGTCTCTTTGCGGGTCGTCGAACATCAGAAGAGAAAGTGTATCGAGGTTGAAGATAACGGTATTGGTATGGACGAAGAGGTGAAACAACGATGTACGGAAACGCACTTTACGACTAAAAAAGATAACGCGCTTTATCAAGGATTGAGTGCCGGGATGGGCCTGGGGCTTTCGTTCGTTTCTTTTGTTCTTGATCAGCACCAAGCCCAAATGGAGATCGAATCACACCCGTTTACTGGAACTATTTTCCGAATTATATTTCCCAGTGCGGAACCCGTTGAATCAAAAAAGGAAATGGCTAATGCTGAATAAGAGGCCGAATCGGCAGATGTCAATTATGCAAAATCTATTCGCCTGAATTTCTTTGCTCGAGGAGTACCGCTGTTGAAGGAATTATTGCCTTTATCCCCTGGAAATTCTTCTCCCGGAAATTCTTCTCCCGGTTATACCTCTTCAGGGTTATTGGTTAGTGTTAAAAATCTTGCTGAGGCCGAGATGATTTGCTCATGTGGTGTCGATATAATCGATCTCAAAAACCCCGAAAATGGTTCATTGGGCCGGGCGGAGACCGCAGTTATTTTGCAATTCTTGGAGCGATTCGGTGCCGATCATTCGCTTAGTTTCGCCTTGGGAGAACTGGTGGATGCCGATGAATCGACCGAAACGCTCATCCTAGAAAAGATGAAACTTTGCCATGGAGTTCTGCGGCAGAAGCCTTTCGTCAAGTACGGCTTGAGTAAGCTAGTTTCCCCTCTAGATTTTGTGACCAATCCGCATGCCGGTGTTTGCACGGGAACCGTCCGCTGGCAAGATCGATTACTATCTAAATTCCAGTTTTGGCAAGATTATTCTGAGCCGGTTCTCGTGGGATATGCTGACCATCTCGTAGCAAACTCCCCTGCTCTGCCGGAGGTAGTTCGATTCGCTTGTGAATCCCCATTCCGTGTTGTTCTTATCGATACTTGGAAAAAAGGGGGAGGGCGATCGCTTTTGGATTTAGTAAAAATAGATCGTTTACGTTCCTGGATCGATCTCCTGCACCAGAACAACATTCGTATTGCCTTAGCTGGGTCTCTAACGTTGGCTCAGATTCGAGAGCTTTGGCCACTTCAGCTCGATTGGTTCGCGCTCCGCGGCGCGCTTTGCCAAAGCGAACAACGGAATAATCAACTAGATCCGCAAAAGGTGCGCGAACTGGTTCAGCACTTGCAGTTACTAAAATCTTCTCAAAACTTCTCATGACCACTTATTGCAGATCTTTTTGTAGTGAGATTTAGCTGATTGTCGCGGCTAAATATTTTGTCTTCTCGTTTCCCTACTCATTCGGTGAATTTTAGCAAAATGTGGTTATGGAATTTCTTGCCAATCGCGTAAGTTTACCCAATCGATGGAGAGCCGATTTTGACAAGAATCGGTTTCAACTATTTTTGCGAAATACTGGTCGATCATTTGCCGTTGCGCTAATTGATGCCAATCGACGGAGTCCGATTTTGGCAGAGGGACCGATTTCAGGAGAATTAGTCCATTCATCCGATAATCGATCGCCAATTTGGCGGCGATCGAGTCGCTGGTCACCTCCCAACTATGCGGTAAAGGGTCGGTCTGCTCGAGCCAGTTCCGGCAATCAAAAATATAATGTCCATCTTTTTCATTTACCTGATCGAGATTATCGATCCATTTTAAGTGCGGTAGGAGATCATGAACGAATCGAGCGCTTAATGATAGTGTTTGAATCGCTTGCCAGTGTGCCTGATGGTCATCAAATTCATGAATCGTTTGCAGATAACGAATCTGATCGGCGAGTAAACCCCCTCCGGCAATCAGGATCAACGGCTTTGCTCGTTGCGATTCTAACCATCCTTTTAAGCTATGTTTGAAATTTTTCCATGTGAACAAGCTTCCGCCTATTTTTACAATCGTGTAATGATTTAAATCGGTCTTCATGAGTTTGTTTTAAGGGTTTGTTTTAAGGGTTCTTATCAGGGCTGATTGCGTCAAATTCTCTAATAGTATTTATTGTATTTTTACTTATTTTAGTTTGCGATTTTTTTATGGATTTTTGCTGGTCATCACCAGTTCCACAATCTAAAATAATTGAGCTTGTTGGTTGGTTGTTGAATGTGTTTGGATAAATTACAGTCAAAAATTAAAGTGGATAAAATACAGTTAATAAGAGAGAATTCCAAACGATATAGTGAAATTGGTATTATAGGGATAATAAAAAGAGGGCAATTCTAGGGGGAATCATTAATTCGATGTCTGATACAGTTGTTATTTTTGTGTATGGCACTCTCAAACGAGGCCAAAGAAATCATCACTATCTAGCGAAACAGAACTTTTTAGGGGAAGCTCAGACCATTGCTCAATATCGGATTTATGATCTGGGGCCGCATCCGATAATCGTTCATGATCCAGAAAAAGGTCTTGCTGTCCATGGTGAACTCTGGGAGGTCGATGAAACTTGTTTGCAAAAATTGGATGAATTCGAGGAGGTGCCTGAAATCTTTTATCGCCAGGATATTATTGTTGCGAATTATTATGGTGAACCGCCCCAAGCCTATTTTAGACATGAACCACCACCGGCAAACACTCTCAGTGGCGATTGCTGGCCTTTACCTGATTAAATATTGCTAAATCAATTTGTTTTCTGTTCGACCAGGAAAGAAGATTTTTTTGCTGCTCTAATCAAAATAGAAAGCGAGTAGGTTCTGGTTCTACTCGCTTTCTGCTTAATAAGCTTGATGGAAATAAACTTGATTTGCGATCTATTAGGATTTATTCAACGACCCACAGGTCATCGTTCTTAAATAGTTTTTCTAGATCCCCTTTACCCTTCGCCGCGAGCTGCGCTTGGATCTGATTTTCCAGACCCTCTTCGTACGTAGGCCGTTCGACATTGCGATAAACCCCAACGCATTCGGGGAATTTCGGATTGGCAAATCGGCTCAACAGATAAGCAAGGGTTGCACTTGGCGCCTTTTCATCATGAACAAGTAAGTCATTTTCCGAGCAATCTTTATCGATGGTAACTACTTCGGGTTCCAATCCTTTTAGACGAATCCCTTTTTTGCGATCTTTACCAAAGATCATCGGTTTGCCGTGTTCGAGATAGAGAGCATTATCAGATTTGAGAGTGCGATCGGTAACATAATCGAAAATGCCATCATTAAAGATTTTGCAATTCTGATAAATTTCAATAAAGGCCGAGCCTTTGTGGGCCGCGGCTTTTTGTAAGATACTGGTTAAATGAGTAACATCCACATCGATCGTGCGAGCTACAAAAGATGCCTCCGCGGCCAAGGCTAAGGTAAGGGGCCGGAGCGGATTATCGATCGATCCTTGTGGACTGGATTTCGTTTTGGTTCCTTGGCGAGAGGTCGGGGAATATTGCCCCTTGGTCAGACCATAAATTTCGTTATTGAAAAGTAATATTTTAATATCGATATTTCGGCGTAATGCGTGGATCAGGTGATTACCCCCGATCGATAAGCCATCACCATCTCCCGTGATCATCCACACCTGTAGATCGGGTCGCGCTAAGCGAATCCCAGTGGCGAAAGTGGGTGCCCGGCCATGAATGGTATGGAAGCCATAGGTGTTCATATAGTAGGGAAATCGGCTTGAACAACCGATCCCCGAAACGAAGACCAAGTTTTCTTTAGGTATGCCGCAGGTGGTTAACGCTTTGCGCATTTGTGCGAGGATTGAATAATCGCCGCAACCCGGACACCACCGAACTTCCTGATCGCTAGTAAGTTCCTTGGTCGTCAAAGTTGGTAGAGCTGTTATTGACATAAATACCGTCCTTTTTTGGAAATTATCATTTTATAAATAGAATGAATTCATTTAGTTTTCTGGGGTTCTTTGTTTGATTTTGTGACTTTTTGCTTTCGAATTCCTACAGGAACATTCCTATGGGAACATATTTATTGGATCATAGAAGTAAATTTCTAGAAGTAAATTTCTAGAAGTAAATTTCTAGAAGTAAAAGAAATCCTTTAATCGTGGGAGTAAGATTTCGTTCTGCTTATTGTGGGTAAAAGAGCGAGAACGAAATCCTGATATCCTAATCCTATTTGTTTAAGAGCAATCGTTCAATTTCTGCTTCGATTTCACTGACCAGAAATGGCCGACCCTGAATTTTGTTCAAGCCAATCGCATCGACCAGGAATTTTGCTCGGAGTAACCAGCAGAGTTGGCCACTATTTAGTTCTGGGACCAGGACTTTTTTGTAGTTTTTGAGGACCGCTTCGGTATTTTTGGGCATCGGGTTCAGATAACGAAGGTGAGTGGTAGCAACGGAAAGGCCCTTACGCTGAGCACGCTGAACCGCTGTTAAAATCGAGCCGTAAGTTCCCCCCCAACCGATAACCAGAAGTTCCCCTTTATCGGGACCAGATACAGCCAGCGGTGGAATGGTATCGGCAATATTAGCCACTTTTTGAGCGCGGGTTTTAACCATATGCTCGTGATTGAGGGGATCGTAGTTGACGTTTCCAGTACCATCTTGTTTTTCAATACCACCGATTCGATGCTCTAATCCAGGGGTTCCGGGAATAGCCCAAGGGCGCACCAGTTTTTCGTTGCGTAAATATGGCAAGTATTTGCCAGGTTCCCCTGCCCCATTTTCGTGCGTGGCCCCGTTATTGGAATTTGGTTGGGTGGCATGGGTGATTTTGATTTTTGGCAAGTTTTCGATTTTAGGGATGCGCCAAGGTTCGGCACCGTTTGCGATATAACCATCGGAAAGTACAAATACCGGAAGCATGAATTCGGTGGCGATGCGAGCGGCTTCAAAAGCCATATCGAAACAATCGGCAGGCGATTGCGGGGCTACGATCGCGGCTGGGCATTCGCCGTTGCGGCCAAACATCGCTTGCAGCAGATCGGCTTGTTCCGTTTTCGTTGGCAAACCGGTGCTGGGACCGCCTCGCTGAACGTCGATAACGACTAATGGCAACTCCGTCATTACCGCTAGGCCGATCGCTTCCGATTTCAAACAGATACCAGGCCCTGAGGTTGCTGTTACCCCCAAAGCTCCCGCAAAAGAGGCGCCGATTGCTACCCCTACAGCGGCTATCTCATCTTCGGCTTGCAACGTTTTTATTCCGAATCGTTTCATATCGGACAGTTGTTCTAGAATTGGCGATGCGGGTGTAATCGGGTATCCCGAAAAGACCAAGGTTTTATTCATCGTTTGCGATATGGCAACGAGACCGAGGGCCAGGGCTTCGTTCCCCGTTATTTTGCGATAAGTTCCGGGGGATATTTTAGCCTTGGCAACCCGGTATTGCACCGGCATTATTTCTACCGTTTCCCCGTAGTTATATCCTGCTTTCAGAGTGCGGACGTTCGCTTCTACATATTGCGCATTTTTCGCGAATTTTTCCTTGATCCACTTGATCGTTGGTTCCATCGGACGTTCGAACATCCAGTAGACTAGTCCCAAGGCAAAGAAATTTTTACAGCGGTCCGCTTCGCGAGGTGTTAATTTGCATTCGGTTACTGCTTCGCGGGTTAATTTATTGATTGGTACCCGCACAATTCGATACCCTTTTAAACTATCATCTTCCAAAGGACTCGTTTTGTAGTTCGCCTTGAATAAATCACTCGTACCAAATGAATCGACATTAACGATCAGAATCCCATCTTTATTCAGGTCTTTGATATTGGTCTTTAAAGCGGCTGGGTTCATCGCCACTAAAGCATTTAAGCGGTCCCCCGGAGTATGAATATCGGTACTCGAAAAGTGCACTTGAAATCCCGAAACCCCTGCTAGTGTTCCAGCTGGGGCGCGAATTTCTGCGGGAAAATCGGGAAAGGTAGCTATATCGTTACCTAGAATAGCCGAAACGTTGGTGAATTGTGTTCCCGCTAACTGCATCCCATCTCCGGAATCCCCCGCAAATCGAATCGTGATCGACTCTACTTCTTCGATCGGTTCTCGATTTTTTACCTTTGGACCAGCTGTTTCCGGCGGAATGGTCCCTTTCTCATTTACTTCAGCAATTGACATTTTTACCTCGGTTTAATGAACTCTGATCTAATGAATTCTGATCTAATGAATTCTGATTATTACTTTCTTTCTATTCCACGATTATTTTATTTCTAACGTTTAGGAGAGATTTGAACCTAGCTTTAGAACCGATAATGATTTGAGAACAATTGAACAATTACTGGCTTTTGCGGGCATTCTTTTCTCGAAAAATATTTCTTTGTGGTTCTCGATCTCACGATTCTTCTGCATTCACAGGAAAAATCTTATTTTTTATCCTATAAATTATGTAGACGATTTGCGAATGATTTCTTGTTGACTAACTCTCAGTTTTGGAGAAATTTTTATTTAACGATTCATATCCCCAGCTGGGTAGATCTCCTAGTTACGGCATTTTCCGTTTTTTCGTTTGGTGATCTATTTTCATTATACTGTTTATTTTATGAATTCAGGCCGATTTTTCGCGAATGATCCCCCTCGAATGCAATAATTCATTTTCCAAAAAATAGCGGACTTCATAAACGATTATAACAAGACATATTGGAATAATCCGGTTCGATTAGAGCCTTCGATTCTATTAATTTCAAGGATATGATCTCAACATTAGGCCCCGTTAAGCTGCATAAAGATTCGATTTGGATCAGAAGGTAAATTGTAGATCAGATCAGGGAAATATTCGATCAAATAATGGATGACACGTTTTACCGATAAAATTCCGATCGGGATATGATATTCATTTATCACCGGAAGATGACGATAGCCCCCCTCCACCATTTTTTTGATCGCGACCCGGATAGGATCTTTCATCGTTATACAAACAGGGTTGTGGGTCATCACTCTTTCCATTTTTTGTTCGATCGAAAGATTTTTGGCTAGTACGCGAGTCAGTAAATCCCTTTCTGTAAACACCCCAATTAGTTTATGTTCGCGGCATACCAATAGACAACCGACCCGATGCTTACGCATCAATTTTATCGCTTCTGCAATCGAGTTCTGGTAATCGATATAGTGCGGAGCTGAAGGGGCAAGACGCGATACACTCTCGATTCTTAAATTATCTGCCAGGGCCATTCATTTCTTTCTGAATTATCATTTCTGAAGTATCTTTCTTGGCTTTGTCAAGGATTCGATTACCATTACACGAGGAAGATAAATTCAATTGTATCAGTCTATGAATGTAGAGCAACCCATTCAAAAAATCTCTAAATATTCTTGTGTGTGATCGCAACTATTTTACAAATTGTCTTAACTCGGGTGTGAAAATTTTTGAATTGCTTGCGAAAAGAGTTTTAGGATTTTCCTGCGAACCTGTCACGGGGAATAAACAGAAACGCGAAGTTCGCAACTCCCTGTCTATCTCACTCTATCGCCTCGTGGTTTGAAATGATTTCGAGTATTTAGTCGGAGGAAGCTGGCTCGATAGGAGATAGGCGATTAAAATTCCACATCCCTTGAGCTATTTAACCCATGAAAGGTTACATAAGTTCAATTTATTTTGAAATATTTATTTGAAGGGATTTATTTGAAGAGATCCATAGAGGATTAACGGAAAGTAATCTGGGATTTTTTTGTTAATTATGAATTTTTAGGCCCGTTATTTAAGTTTTCCAGTTCCTTGAGCTTTCGGGTTAAATCTTGTATTAAAGCTTCTCTCCTAAGTTTTTCTAATTCGGCTTGATTCAGCAAATTTTCTTTTTCTTTGATCGTTTCATCCTTTTTCTTGATCGTTTCATCCTTATTCTTGATAATTTCATCCTTATTCTTGATCGTTTCATCCTTATTCTTGATAATTTTATCTTTTTCTTCGGAGAGAATAAATTCATTGGTTGCTTTAGCAAAAGGTTTACCATCTGGATAGCGAATGACTAGTTCTTCGACTTCCAGTTTTACTTTTTGCCCTTGATCATCGGTTTCTATTCGGAATTTTTTTTCGATTTGAAAAGATATTCCGATTCTTGGACTGAAAAAAACATTCCAGTCCTTTTGTAGAATGAATTGACCATTAGCATCGCGGATCCAGATCTGTAATTGTTGTGATTCTTTGCTGATGACGATTTCGTAATATTCTTCGACGCCAAAGCGTTCATACATTTTTCGTTTGGTTTCAAGGCCTGAATGGGCATTGGATTTAGATACGATTTCAAAAACAACCTGGGGAGCAATCCCATTTTGTTCTACTTGGACGTAGGAACTCAAACTTACTTGGGGCCGACCAAAGATAACCATGATATCAGGAGCAACCGCTAACTTAGGATTGCTCAAGCTGGGATACCAAAACAGATCGGTGAATACCATCACTTCATGTTCTCTGGATTTGAATAAGCGACGAAGATTAAGACAGATGGTGTTGATAAGTTCAGAATGATCAGAGCTTTCAGGAATTTTTATATCTCCTCTTTTTATATCTCCTACTTTTATATCTCCTCCTTCATAGGACGAGGGGTAATAGTTGCCATAACGATCGAAAAGAGTTGGATCGCATTTGCCTTGACGCCATAATCGACGTAAATCACGAATATGATCTGATTCTGGTTCGAACCATTCAGAATGGGAGTCATTGTCAACAGGATTTGCAATCTTTTCAAGAGAAGAAAGAGTAGCTTGAGCTAGGATACTATTTTCGGTTATATCATTTTTTTTATTGTGGTTTTCAGAAGCATCCTCGTCATGAGAATTGTTTTCATGAGATTCCTCTTCAAAAGGATCGTTTTCGGAAAACGTCAATTTTTCATCGGATCGTCGCTTTATCATCTTGGTTCTCCCGCGATTCAATTGGTTTCCATTCGATGAACCAAAGAATTTCACTGATTTTGCTCGATTAATACCAGATTCCATTCAAATATTATTATATTCGGTTTTTAATGATTGGTAATTTAATTCTAAGAGCATCATCGATATAAACTTTTTTGCGCGAATAATTAGATAGGGATATAACAGGAATATAACGTTGCTTGTCTTATTTTGCCGACACTCATAAAAGATCTTCGTGAGTCAAAATATTGACAATGTTATTTTTGATTCAGCCAGGTCAAAAAGGAAAAATGTTTCGCGAATTATTTTTTCTTCAAATGAAATATTCGTGACAGGAATTAGAAAAATGTCACCGTCGAAAGGAGATCGTTTTAAAAAGGGAGCGATCCATTTTCAAAAAGGTCAGGGCGAACAAAGATATACGGGCTAATGGGAATTTCGATGGGCGAAGTCGATTTGCATCACGAATCGATACTATCTGCTTTTGGTTCGGGTAAGAAAAATGAAGTTACCAAAGCAACGACAAAGCAAAAAGTCCCTACAATAGCAGCGGCATAGGCTACTCGATGCGGTTCCAAACTAACACTGGTAAATAGCGGAGCGATTAGATTTAGACTGATGAAGGAAGCAGAAGTCCCGATCATACGACCACCAACGTTAGCAACAAACCCCCCAGCTGTTCCCC
>JAKBAI010000170.1 GCA_021809185.1 Planctomycetota bacterium | reverse complement strand
TTGATACCACTTTGAGTAATAAATTTCATCGAATTTTCTCCTTGGAGTTTTTCTAACTCTGAATCGAAATCAGCTTGCAATTTGAGGGATAAATTCAACAGCCCATCGATGATCACAAACAATATTTCTCTTAATTCATCCTCTATTTTAGCAGATGTTAGCGACTTGATCAAATCCAATTTTGTCTGTTGGCGATTCTTCTCATCGTATTTCGTATCACGACAGGTAAAATATGCTGCTAAAAACCAACCATTCGGATCATTATCTTTCATTAAGATTTCTACGATCGCGCGTTGGGTAGCAATTTTGATGTTCTTATTTGTAAAAACTAATTTAGTTCCAAACACTTTTCTTAGAAAAGCTTTGGGGAGCCAAGTTTCCGATTCATCGACTAAGATTCCAATCGAGCAAACAGATAATTTCGTTCGTTTCCTAAGGGCAAGATTATATCGAAAGATTCTACGAGTAAAGAATCGATCCGAAGTAGCTTGGATTTCAAAATGGAGGATGAGTAATCGAGCGGGTTTACCCTCTTTAGGCTTTAGTTGAACTTGAATAACAAGATCAGGAAATTTTTTCTTGAATCGTTTTTTGAACTGTTTTTGCAGAATTTCATTACTGCGGTCAAGGGGAGGAACCGACCAGTCAATCTGTTCGTATAATTTGGGGAAAAATCGGTTTATGAAAAAGGGTAAGAGCAAAAAGATGCCAAATTTCCAAGTTTCATCGAACTGAGGAATCCCAGCCATTTTTTCTTCTTTGGCTTGTTCTGTTTTGGCTTTCGCTTCTTTGGTTTGAGCAGTTTCAGCTCGAGTTTTTGGAGGGGTAGTATTCTTATTTTTAGCCATTATCTTTCCTTTGATGATTCCAATGATAAATGATTCCATTGTTGAAAATAGGATCGATTTTGAATCATGGAAATGAGTGGTGAAAACAGTAGATATTCACTATATCAGTTTGGGACATTTGCTCAAGCGGTCATACTTAATCAATGGAACCGGGTTGCCAAATCTTGTTGTTCCCGATGATCGGGACTATCTATCTACAACCATAATCATTTTTTTTACTCTCTCATAGAAGATTTTCAGCGAAATGATTGATCTAAGCTGTCCTGTCAAGCTGACATATTCTTTACTCGAATCTGACAGGTAGAGCACCTCGCTAGATCGCTGCTCCCATCCATCAGAAGCTCATCGAGACTTAAAATACCCAATAAAATCTGGTAGTTTCAGTCAAAACTATGGCCGAATTTTTTCATGGTATAGTATTTGCTGAAATATATTTTGAATCAATGATTTTGGAAAATAGATTGATAAGATATTTAATATATCATAGGATTTTGACTGACATAAAAGTCAAGCTTGGGCTCAGTTGAGATTAAGTAATTTGTGGTTAAGAAAGGATCCTAGTAACTAGTAATTTCAATCTATCCGTGAACCATACCAAAATAATATTTACCTTTTGAATGAATTAGTGAAGGAGCTGCAACCAAAGAAGTGATTTAAGCTAAAGAGATAGAATAAGCACAGAAAATATAAGTGGATTATAAAACTCTTTTTCCATTCAGTATTTCTTATTCAACAAGCTGTTAGAATTATGAAAGAATCCAGAAGAGTAAAAGTGAGATCTCTATCCGCAAAACCATTAGAAAAAGATTTATCGAAGTAAAAAATTAATAAAAAATACAAGGTGAATTATTTCAGATCTTTCCTTAATCGGCTTAAAATGGATGCGGTTGATTCAAAAAAAGATATTTGTTAAGCTAGTTCATTCAAAATTCGTGTGCGTTCTTATGTTGCAGAGAAGCGTAATTAATTTTGAACAAGATTTTGAATAAATACGTTTTAGAATAAGTTAAGAAATAATAAAAAAGGAGGTGCGACATGATCGATACAATCGACAAGAAAAACTGCCGATCTTTTCGCATCTTGATTACCGATGACGATTCCAATATGCGTGAGGTTTTACGCGAGTTGGTCGAAAATGAAGGGTTTGCTTCATTAGTTGCCTCATCGGGAGATGAAGCCTTTGAGATAGTTCAGGCAAAAGAGGTTCATCTAGCATTGCTCGATATGCACATGCCAAAGATGACAGGACTGGAAACATTGAATCTGTTACGGACCTTACATGCTCTTTTACCAGCGATCTTATTAACAGCGGATGCGACAAAAGATGTGATGAAACGGGCTTTCGAAGCCCATGTGTTCAGTGTTATTCCTAAACCGATGAACAAAAAAGTGGTTACTTCGACCATTTTTCGGGCATTGGTGCAAACGTATGGTTCTTTAGATTCTCAGAATCTTGAAATTTCTACCCAGGACTTAAAGGAGAAAGATGTTCATGAAAGTAGTACCTCTCAACGACAAAATATTAGTAGAACGGCTTGAGGCGGAAACGGTTACCGCTGGTGGCTTAGTGCTTCCCGATAGCGCCAAAGAAAAACCGAAACAAGGCAAAATTCTTGAAATGGGGGAAGGGAAAGTTTTGGAAAACGGCAAGCGTTCTGCCTTTCAAGTAAAGAAGGGAGACAAAGTTCTCTTCTCTTCTTACGCTGGCTCTGAAGTAACTGTTGATGGAAAAGAATTCCTCATCATGACCGAAGAAGATATCTTAGCTGTCGTTGACTAATTCAAAAAACGGACTGGATTCTTTCAATAAAGTACCGTCTACAAAAAAACTTTTATCTTTTTTAGCGTGGATTCTTATTTAGAGTTCCACGCTTTTTTCTTTTCACCTCACTATAATGAAACTTGTTCAATCAATCCTGATTTAATCAATTCCTATCCATTTGAAGACCAGTTTATAATTGCGAAAAAAGCAATAGGACAAAGCCTGTTTTTGCCTGATTCTCCGCTTCAAAAAGGGAGATTCACGCAGGGAATCCACTCGAGGTTATTACTAGTTCGTTTTTGAACGAGCAGAAGGGCGCATCATTCTTGGTGGAGATAATCCGGGACTAGCTTAAGGCCAGAAATAATCTGACAATTTCCCCTATTCGATTGCTCCATCTTTCCTATATTGAATGAAATTATATACTCAGAAAAGATAATAAATTAAAATTAGTTCGGGTAAGGACCATAGGTATGGCGACAAATCCAGAATTTCAATCCCATGTTCGACCAGAAGAAAAATTACATGAATTCACTTTCACCGCATTATTGACGGGAACTATCCTGGGACTAATATTCGCAGCTTCGTCATTGTATCTGGTCTTGAAGGTGGGGATTACGGTATCAGCTTCGATCCCTGTTTCGGTTCTGGCCATTACTCTTTTTCGTGGATTTAACCGGATTTTAAGGTTACGCAAAGCCACTATTTTAGAAAACAATATTACACAAACAGCAGGTTCCGCAGGGGAATCGATCGCCTTCGGGGTTGGTGTCACCATGCCAGCGTTGCTGCTGTTAGGATTTCCTCTTTCTTGGGACCGTGTGATGATTGTGTCCGTGCTTGGCGGGTTGCTGGGGATATTGGCAATGATTCCGCTTCGGCGCGCATTCATCGTAAAAATGCATGGTAAACCGGGAACCCCTAATACTCTCCTATACCCCGAAGGTACAGCTTGCGCACAGGTTTTGAAATCGGGCGAAAGTGGAGCTACCACGGGCAAAGTAGTTTTCTTGGGTTTCTTTTTGGCTTTCATTCAGAAATTTTTCACAGAAGGATTATTGATTCTGAAGGGGACTTTTGCTTTACCGATCGTAGCCATCAATCGTGCAGCAGTATTTGCAGCGGATATGGCCCCAGAATTAATGGGAGTTGGTTATATTATCGGAATCCGAACCAGTGCGATTATGATGGGTGGTGCTGTTCTGGGTTATCTGATTATCATTCCGCTTATTTATCTGATTGGCGAGCACGCAGGGGAAGCGATTAAACCGAGTGATAAATTGATCAAGGATATGTCGATCGGTCAAATACGCAATTCCTATTTGCTTTTTATTGGTGCCGGTTGCGTGGCTACCGCAGGCATTATTAGTATGCTTCGCACTCTGCCCATGATCCTCCATGGTTTGATTTCGATGTTCAAGAAATCAGAGAGTAAAGAGGTAACAAGCGAAAAGAAACGGACCGATGACGATCTACCCATGTCGGTAGTCATTCTGGGGAGTCTCGGATTGATCGGGCTATTTATTCTCTTTTTATCTCAGGAAGTTGGCTGGCAGATTGCTCTGGGTGGTGGTTGTTTAATTGTTTTATTCGGCTTCCTATTTGTTACAGTTTCTGCCCGACTTACCGGGGAGATCGGTTCAACTTCCAATCCCATCTCAGGAATGACGGTTGCTACTTTATTACTAACTTGTCTCATATTCGCATCCCTAGGCTTAACCAGCCCGACCGAGCGAGTATTAGCTTTGTCGGTGGCAGCAGTGGTATGTGTCGCTTCTTCGAATGGAGGGACTACCGCTCAGTCCTTGAAAACCGGTTTTCTTCTTGGTGCTACTCCGCGTAAAGCACAATATGCTATTCTAATCGGTGCCCTCGTTTCTGCCCTCGTGATTGGTGGGATGCTCATTCTATTTAATCAATCGAAGATGATTTATAGCCAAAAACCGGAGAATGTGCCTAATGTGCAATTGACCTCGGAAGAACTGGATAAACTCTCTCAAGAAGAGACTTACCAAGGGGTAAAATATCGTGTTTTAGATACACGCAATGAAGAAATCAATAATGAAGAATTAAATAAGAAGGGCATCAAAACTGGTCGCTATTTAGTTGAATCGCAAACTGGTAAACTGAAATACTATATCGATTATACCATTATGGGTAAGCTGACGCAAACCGATGATGGCACCCCTGTATCGCGGGAATTTGAAGCGCCAAAAACTCAGGTAATGGGATTGATTATCAACGGTGTTTTACGTGGCGATTTGAACTGGAGTATGGTTTCTCTTGGTGCATTGATTGCTCTGATGTTGGAGTTATGCGGTATTTCTGCTCTGGCCTTTGCGGTAGGAGTTTATGTTCCTATTCAGTATTCTGCCCCTATTTTTATGGGAGGAATCATTCGTTATTTGATTGAACGCCGGCACGAATCCAAAAACAAATTGGAGATCGAATCGGCACAAGGAGATCCCGAAAAATTGGCGCAAATCGAAGTAGATGCCATTCGGCGAGCAGAAACCAGTTCTGGTGTTTTATTAGCTTCTGGTTATATTGCGGGTGGTTCTCTCGCCGGTGTTCTGATCTCTTTCTTTGCCTTTAGCGATACCCTTCCCGGTGACTTAGCGACTTGGCAATACCGCACTACTCCTATTGTTGAACAACAATCGTTCGATTCGGCATTGCAAAAAATAACGAGCGATCAAATCGGCATCGATGGCCAGTCTTTGCATCGAAAAAAAGAGGTGGAAAAAAAAGAATTAGACCCTGGCGAGAAAAAAGCTCTCCAGAAATATGATGAATATCTAGATGAACTAAAATCGATCAATAAAGATCTACCGTTACGAAATATTTCGCTGGTACCAGGAACTATTTTGCAATTACCTAGCCAAGAGACATATACTCCAGAAAAAAATATTACTTTGGCAAATATTGCGCAAGAAAAGTTTGGTAACCAGAAACCTCTCCAGAGCGTCATTATTGATAAAATCTGGGATATCAATTCCGCCGTATTGACAATCAAGGACAAAGAAGATAAAGCAAATGTGCAAGTTCCTAGTGGCCAAACGATTCGCATTCCCGCCCAAGTAAAAATCGATACGGAAACCTCTCTGGGCCAGATAGCGGAACAAACTCTCGGTCGTGCACGAAAAGCCAATATTTTGTATGAATTGAATAAGTCGATCCTGAAACCAAACCTTTTATTATCCCCTGGCACAGAGTTACAATTGCCGCGACCCGATTGGATTGCTTATTCCGCTTTTGGGATCTTGGGTTTGATTCTTCTGTGGATGGGTTGGAAAAGAAATTAGTGAATCTTCATTCATTAAATAGTAATCCTCTTTTCCAAGCGGATAAATTCTAAATAGTTTTCTCGAAGGATCAGCAATCGGTTGTAGAAATTGCTTTCCGTAATTCTCTGCACTAATATAATTTAGAAGAAGAGCGATTTCGTTTCTTAAGCGAAAATAGGATTTGCGATGATTTACCATAAAATACCTACATAAAATACCTACATAAGATACTTCTAAAGATACAGAAGATCTATTACTTGATTCTTATGGTCTTGAAACTGGATCGAAATATTGCAGAGATCAGATTGTTTCGAATCCTAGTTTTTAATTATTACCTTGTAAATCGATAGACATAATTGCTGAGATTTGATAAAAAAATAACAGCAATTAATCTAATCATTGTGCAATTGAATGATAATTGCGAAGCAAAATGGAAACAATACATAATTGGCGATTGTAAAACGAGAAATATCGAGAACTGAGGAATGGCGTCAATCAACTCAATAGCAGAATCGGATCATTCACCGGGAATCGGTGTAAATCATCTATTACCGGGCAGTAAAGAGATTGCTACTCGTCTTCAGGTGCTACGGCAAAATATTGCCAAAGTCTTTCTGGGTAAAGAAAATGTCATCCAGTTGAGTTTAACTGCTTTGTTAGCCGAAGGTCATCTTTTGGTTGAGGATGTACCTGGGGTTGGCAAAACATTATTGGCCAAGGGGTTGGCAAAAAGTTTAGATTGTGTCTATCATCGAATTCAATTCACTCCAGATCTACTCCCAGGCGATTTATTAGGTACCAATATTTTCCATCAGCCAACGGGGCAGTTCGTTTTCCAACCAGGTCCCATGTTTGCCCAGGTAATTTTAGCTGATGAGATAAACCGAGCTTCGCCGCGAACCCAATCTGCTTTGCTCGAAGCGATGAGTGAGCGCCAGATCACTCTGGATGGACAATCTCGACCTCTTGGTCCCCCATTTTTTGTCATCGCTACCCAGAACCCTTACGAATTCGAAGGGACATTTCCGCTACCAGAAAGTCAGCTCGATCGATTTATGATTCGCTTGGAAATAGGTTATCCCGATCGCCGTATCGAAAAAGATCTCCTTCAGCAACACCGGCAGGGAGAACCGGTCGATCAATTACCTGCGGTTCTGCAAACTAAAGACCTGCTTCAATTGCAACAGATTGTCCGGACGGTGAAGGTGGTTGATTCATTAGCAGAGTATATGATAGCACTGATTGAAGCGACCAGGCAACATCCCGAATTGGCTCTTGGGTGCAGCACTCGTGGTTTACTCGCGCTCTACCGCGCGGTACAAGCTTGGGCTTTGCTTTCCGATCGTGATTATGCCGTTCCTGATGATGTCAAGATTTTGCTGGTTCCGGTTTTATCCCATCGAGTTTTATCCCGGCGCTGGATGCAAGGTAAACGGGACGATTCCACTAAAATTGTCCTTCGAGAAATTCTCAAACAAATTCCTGTTCCGGTTTAACGAGGAGCAAGAAAGATGGCAACTTTGCCAGGAATCTTACCAGAACCTCCCGATTCGAGTCAAAATGGATTGAAGTCGAGTTCTGGAATAATGCCAACGCTCACGCCGACTCTCATGCCAACGTCAATGGAACCGCAATCCGTTGATAAAATAGTAACATTCGATCCTTTAATTTCTTCGAACCGATATTCTACCATTTCTGGACAGGAATCTTTACAAGCAACTCCAAACTCTAACCTGGGTCAGATCATAAATCAGAATGTCGATTATCCGACAATCCAAGCCGAATCACACCTCCCCAGAAATCGCTACCGCTTACCCAAAGAAGGAGTATTATGGTTTCTGGTGAGCATTGCCTTGCTCCTGGTGGGCATGGTCAAATCGATCAATCTGATTATTTTGATGAGCTATTTTTTGTTTGGTTCTTTACTAGCCAATCTTATTTTGGGAAGATTTCCTCTGAAAAGAATCCAAGCAAGATTTTTACATCGTCACCCGCTGTTTGCTGGTGTGCCTTCGTTATGGGAAATCCAATTGCAGAATACCTATCATCGGACAATCCAGGGTTTTCATTTAACAACCGGAGTAAATAAACACCTTTTCGATTGGTTTTGTAATCGCCTGGAACCGGGAGAAAGTCGGATTTTTCGGGCAGAAATCGTTATTCCCCATCGGGGGATCTGCCAAACAACACCTCTGCTGATTTCTTCGAGCTATCCATTTGGTTTGATTCATCGTTCGCAGGAATTAATAGAATCAACCAAACATATCATTTTACCCAAAGGGGGAGAGATCTATCTGGAAGGGATGCGCCGGGCTTTATCGTACGCGATAGATCGTAGTCATTCAGCGACGCAGGGTCAGCGCTATCGCAGCTCGCAGGAAGCCGAGATTCATGGGCTGAGACCATTTCGGACGGGGGACAGTCCCCGCTGGATTCACTGGCCATCCACCGCGCGCCGGAATCAATTAATCGTTCGGGAATTTGAAAATACCGCCCCTCCTGCTCTCGCATTGATCATCGATCCCTGGTTACCTGCGCAACCAAACCAGGAAGATTTGTCGAGACTAGATTGGCTTATCGATTTTGCCGCAGCGATTGTCCAAGCTTGGTGCCGTGAACCCGAATTTCAAATTGCGATGGTTATTAATGGGATTCCCCCCAAGGTTCATCTCGCTGGAACAGGCGCTGACCACGCTCTGAGTTTACTTACTGATCTTGCTATTGAAAATGGACATTCACTCGAATTCCGTTTTGAGTGGTTATCCCCTACCTTCACTCGAAATATGGGACAATGGCTTTTTCTTACCTCCAAAAATAATTCAACTGATGCAGAAGAATTATCCCATCGCATCAATCGAAAAGTCGTATCCATCGAGGCCAAAGAAAATCTATACTGGTATCAGGCCTAAACTGCGAAGAGACAATCTTCATTTTAATTAGAATCGTATCTCATTTTGAGAATTCTTATTTAGCACTATATTAGAATTAGGTCGCAATTTTTTTCTAAGGCTGACTAAATATCATCTGTATTGCAACTTATTTTGGAATTTGATTTCGATTATAGATCGATTATTGTCATTAGCTGTTGTTTCAAAATATAGGCCGTTATCAACTCTGATAGTTTCTGAAATGTGCCATTTTGACAGATCAGGATTAAAATCGTAATCGATAATTGCAGAGATTGATTGAATCCTGAGAAAAATACGGTGCAAAATGAAGAAAACAGATAAAATAAGCTACGGCATAGCAATTGCTTATGTTTTTTAAGAATTTTGAAATTAAAAAGAAGAAAAACGAATACTAATTTAAAGGCAAATTACCTTTAAGCAGTCAAAAAGTTGCAAGTATAATAAAGAAAAGCAAAAAAATAAAACATAAAATTAAAGATAGAGACCAAGAGAAGCACTAATCAATGATAGGAAATTCCTGAATCTCTATCTATACAAAAGAAAGACTAGGAGAACACAATTATGGCTAAAGAAAAGATTATTGGAATCGATCTGGGAACCACAAATTCGGTGGTTGCAGTGATTGAAGAAAATGGTGAAGCCAAGGTTATTCCAAATCAGGAAGGGGATCATCTTACTCCCAGCGTAATCGCATTTACCGACAAAGGGGATCGGTTAGTCGGAAATCCAGCGAAACGGCAAGCGGTTACCAATCCGCGACGAACGATTTATTCGATAAAACGATTTATGGGACGACGTCATGCCGAAGTGGAATCAGAAGAAAAACTGGTGCCTTACAAAATAGTTGGTGGTTCGCAAGACTTAGTGAAGGTCGATATTGATGGCAAGCCACACACTCCACCAGAGATTTCCGCGATGGTATTGCGTAAACTCAAAGAGGCGGCAGAAGCTTATTTGGGTCAAACCGTTCGCAAAGCGGTGATTACGGTCCCTGCATATTTTAATGACGCACAGCGGCAAGCTACTATTGATGCCGCGGCGATTGCTGGTTTCGATACCGAATGGGAGATCGAAGATCCAGAAACGGGTAAAAAGAACCGCCAGCGAATGCGTATTATCAATGAACCTACCGCTGCTTCATTGGCTTATGCTTTCGATAAAAAGAAAAATCAGAAAATCGCTGTCTTCGATCTCGGCGGTGGGACATTCGATATATCGATACTTTCCGTCGATGAAGAGGGAACCTTCCAGGTCAAATCTACCAATGGCGATACCCATCTTGGTGGAGATAATTTTGACGAAACGCTAGTCGACTGGTTAGCCGAAGAATTCCGCAAAGATAATGGAATCGATTTGCGTAAAGACCCAATGGCCTTACAACGTCTCAAAGAAGCAGCAGAACGAGCCAAAAAGGATCTATCGCTCCAGGCCAATGCCGATATCAATCTGCCGTTTATTACTGCAATTGAAGGTGTACCGAAACACATTCAATTATCGCTGAGCCGATCTAAATTTGAACAGATGGTCGAACATCTGATCGATCGCTGCCGCAAACCGGTGTTACAAGCCCTGCAAGATGCCAATCTGAAACCGGGTCAGATTGACGAAATCGTGATGGTGGGCGGTATGACCCGAATGCCGCGCGTGCAGCAGCTCGTGAAAGAGATTTTTGGCAAAGAAGGGCATCGCGGGGTGAACCCCGACGAAGTGGTTGCTGTTGGTGCTGCAATCCAGGGGGCACAATTGCTTCTTGGTAGCCAATCGCAATTGCTGTTGTTAGATGTTACCCCTCTCTCTTTGGGGATCGAAACTGTTGGGGGAATGATGTCTGTACTTATTCCGCGCAATACCACGATTCCTTGCAAGAAGAGCCAGGAATACAGTACCGCAGCGGATAATCAACCCGGTGTCGATGTTCAGGTTTTCCAAGGGGAACGGCCAATGTGTTCCGATAACAAACGAATCGGTACCTTCCATTTGGATGGCATTCCTCCGGCTCCGCGCGGTGTTCCCAAGATCGAAGTTACTTTTGATCTGGATGCCAATGGTATTTTGCACGTTTCTGCCAAGGATACCAGTACTGGGAAAGAAAACCGGATTCGTATCGAACATTCTTCTGGTTTGACCACGGAAGAAATCGAACGGATGAAACGGGATGCGGAAACCAATGCGGAATCAGATAAGAAGAAACGCGAATTAGCGGATGCCAAGGTGCAGGGAGAAGGCTTAGTTCATCAAACGGAGAAAACCCTTAAGGAAATGGGTGATAAAATCTCTGAAACCGACAAAGCGCCTATTCGAGCAGCGATTACTAAAGTCAATGACGCTATCAAAGGAACTGATGTTAAAGCGATCCAAGAAGCGATCGAACAACTTAGCCAAGCAGCACAAGCAATGCAAGCTCATGCTCAAGCCAGTAGTGGCAGTACCACTCCGGGCACTGGGGCCGGAGCAGGCGGAGCTAGTGGTAAACGAAGTGATGACGATGTTATCGATGCCGATTTTACTGTGAAATCGTAAGTATTGAGATCAAGATTTTTCTGATTCGTTTCTGAGTTCGTTTTTAATTTTTTAGATGGGGTGAACCTTAATCCTGGGTTGAGGTCGCCCCGTTTTTGCTATTCGTTCCAAAATTATCTTTAATCCAAGTATTTTCAAGATTGAGCCGTTTTACTTCTTGGATAAGTTCTTCTCGCGAAGATTCCACTCTCTTTCTTTTTTCCATATGTTTAGTTCCTGTAATCACGGTCTTTGCTGCTTCCAGAAACTCATTGCGCCACCGCATTACTAATTGTACTTCAAGCTGAAATTTATTTGCAGTTTCTGCCAAAGAGCAATTGACATTTAAACTAGCAAGGGCAACTTCGATTTTGAAATCTTCTCGATACTCTTTTACTTTTTTCATCGGTTTCCTTTTATATTGAAAACACTTATCTCCGCTAAAATCATTTTAAGATGCAATCTAGTAGTATGGCTCGATTAGTATGGCTCGATTATTTTATTACTCTTTTATCGATATTGATAATCTACGAATCGATTTGAATGAGAGTAAATAAAGGTCGGCATTGAGAAGACTGCGCTATCATTAGAAAAAATCGTTTCCAGGATTGCAGCTCTCTTGAATTTAAAAACGATGAGGTTAGAGGCTTCAGTGGATTCAAATCAAGTACGGTCTTGAATTACTTTCGAGGGATGATTGCTATTACCTTGCCCAATTTCAAGAACCGATTTATTTCCAAGAACTAAAAATACCACCAAAGAATAGAAGCCCCATGATGCCAAAAACTAGTAAAGAACATAAAACAATCGCACCAACAATTTTGCGAATGCTTGGCTGATTATTTTGTAGAAAGCCCAGACAGCCAAACGCTAATAACAAACAACCCAACAGCATCCCATGATAATTCCAATATTTGGCCCGTTCTGCTCCAGCGATTGCCCAGCGGACATCATCATCCAGCCATTTCTTTTCCTTGGCCCAATTGGTTTCTAATTCCTGAGTATTCGATTGCGCTTTTGCGTCGCGCATCGCTTCGGACAACCGTAATTCTCCCAGTTGTATTTTTGCCTTTCGGCGAGCAATTTCTG
>JAKBAI010000008.1 GCA_021809185.1 Planctomycetota bacterium | reverse complement strand
CAGAGTACCGGGAACAGGTATTGCCAAAAAACATCACCGCACGAGTATCGATCGAAATGAGTTCGACAATCGGCTGGGATCGCTATATCGGTCTGAACGGTAAAGCGGTAGGCATGCACAGCTTTGGTGCATCGGCCCCGATTAAAGATTTGCAACAACATTTCGGTTTCACCGTCGAAAAAGTTTGCGAAGCAGCAAAAAGTGTTCTTTAATCCAAGTTCGATGAATTGACAATTATTCTATTCTTTCGCAGCTCGATTTTTCATTGTTCGATGAAACAACCAAAGCTGCGGAAGATTAGACTTTCCTATTCCACAAAAGATAATCCTCTTTTGTTTTCTGCGAATTCTAAAATGTCCTCTCCGATTTGTTCTGGATCATTCAAAATACGAAGAGATAGATCATATGACCAAGAATCGATTACGAATCGTTTTGGAGTTTAATCTCGATCATCTCGACAACATGACGAAAAGAGTCATTTTCTGCAATCGATTCTTTGATTTTCTGGCAAGCATGAAGAACAGTACTATGATCTCGACCAGCAAAAAAGTCGCCAATATCTTGTAGAGAACGATTCGATCGTTCCCGGCAGAGATACATGGCGATTTGCCGTGGGAGGAGAGTGTTTTTTTGCCGAGAACTACCTTTTATTTGCGAAACCGAAATGGAAAAATATTCTGCTACCACTCTGGTTATCTCTTCGAGGACATCAGCAATCGGAAGTTGGGATTCTTGAAATTGCTGTAGTATATATTCCAGACTCAGTGGCGGTGGATGCTGCTGCATTAAAAATTCGATCCGCTGTAAATACCCCAAAATAGTTCGATAACCACTCCCAACCTGATGAGCAACCCAATCGATAATATCAGGAGCTAGTTGAAGATTTCTTTTCTGGCACATATTCTTCAAAAACTCTTGTTTTGAAGTGATCGATAATCTTGGTAAAGCTAGAGAAATACCCCCAGATAATCGACTTGATAATTTTGCATCGAATGGCAATTCTTGCACCGGACCAGAACCACTAACCACAAACGTTACCCCCTGCGCAATAAGCACATCGAGCTGCGCACACAAGTAAGATTGCATTGGTAGAGACAGAAATTGGACATCGTCAATAAACCAGACTTTAAGATTGTCCATTTCTGGTTTATCTACTGAACCTGCTTCCTCTTCTCCATTGCCGAGAGAAACGCGGATGGACGATGTTTTCACCGATTTTTTTTTGCTAGCGAATTCCGGTTTATCGATCTTGCTAGCCGGTTTTATTTCTGCATTCGCGGATAACTTGAGTCGAGTATCGTTCAAATCTTGAGATCGGGAAAATTGAACTTGAGTAGCTTCCAGATTCTGGTGCAAAATATCTCTAGCAATACTCAATAGCAAAGATTTTCCAATCCCCGCCGGACCATGGATATAATAAAGTGGTATCGATCGATCGTTCTTATTTAGAATATCCCAGCACAGATGATTAAATGCAGCTTTAACGAGTTTATTTTCCGGTAAATCGATCCAGTCATGATACTCCCACTGAGGAAAATCTGATTGAAGAAAATCTGATTGAGGAAAATCTGATTGAGGAAAATCTGATTGAGGAAAATCGATTCTGGGTTGATCGTTAGGCGAATCAAGAGAAGAACCAGAAGTTTTGGTCCTTGCTCCAGATTTTTTCCCAGATTTTGCCATGAAATTGCCCCAATTTGATTGAATATTATTTTGCAGCAGATATTAGCAACAGAGTTTAATCCCTGAGCTAATTTGCATTTTGTTCGTTATTTTATTTTGTGCAAAATAATCTTTCAAGGTCGTTGTTGCAACAGGTGATTCAAATTGTCAGAAAACGAGCGCGGCCCTTGATCGGCCACTGGGCGATTACTTTACCCCCTTCAACCACATAAGCGAATTCATGGAGTGCAACGGTGGGACAAATATGAGTAGGGATAGCATAAACCATATTACCTATAGCAAATTTCTCTATCTGATCTGTTTCGATGGTAAAATGCTCTTCGCTATGAATAACAGGATTATAGGAAGAAATATTTACCAAGGAACAACGTTTACCTGCGGGGGGGTCAGCGGCAATCGCTTTGTGACCAAGATCGAGGGTAAGCAAATTCTTAGCCGGTTTAGAAATAACGCGCGTGATCACCACCGCTGCCGGGATAAGATTCTTTAAATCGTCGAATTTGCTCCCATAACCACTATCGTGTAAAATAAAAGTGCCCGGGGAACATTCCAGGCCGGGAAAATTCATCGCGGCGTAAATAGGAAATGTCGGTGTACCACCGCAAATGATGCTCGGCACGGGGAGACCCTCTTTTTCCATTTGCTGTCGCATTTGCATCACCTGCTGCAACAGCTGTTCTACCGCTTTCTCGCGTTCCCCACGGCTCGCTTGGTGATGGTGACCATCATAGACATGAAAGCCCCCCAACTTAAAATGAGGTAATTTCCCCAGTTGACGATACAGCTCGACCGCTGCCGATCCCAGCGCAATCCCGGTCCGTTGCATCCCTGGATTAATATCGATATAGACTTTCAACTTCAACTGATGATCCTGCAAAGTTTGGTGCATGACCGTGGCTATATCGAGATCATCAATTATAACGGAGAATTTCACTTCGGGGAATTGCTGAATAAGCTTGACCAGCCGATCGACATTCGGACCGACCAGGGGATAGGCAATGAGAATATCCGTAGCACCGGAGTTCGCTAAAAGTTCTGCTTCGGCTATTGTTGCACATTTATGCTTATGAATCCCCGCTTGCGTTTGCATCCGTACAATTTCCCCACATTTGTGAGTTTTGACATGCGGTCGTAATTTTGCCGGGTTCCCAGCCATGGCGATTACCTGGGCTAGATTATGCTGAATTAGATCCCGGTAAAATACTAACTGGGGAGTTAATAATCGCTCGGAATTTTGTATTTTATATAAATCGGTACTGGAATGATGATTCGGTTGCCCAGTTAACCACGGTGAGGTTTGCTTCTGCACCAGTGTAAATTCCTCCTATTATTAAAATAATTTTACCAGGATCATTCTTTAGTTTTAGTTTTAACTAGATCTTCAACTTTAAAATAATTCCATCTAATCCCGATAAATTTTTCTCCCTCTAGATCAATACCTCAACTTACTGTCCAGATTATAGCGCTTCACTGCACCGATAAACTAGACTATCATGACTTATCATCTCTGATATTCATTATCTAAGCAAGGGATGTACCAATCTTAGACTTTTTCTTACTACTGTTTTATTCGTTATCGAACCTAAAAAACAGGGTTTGAATTCTGAATTTTCTGAATTATCAAACACTTACTTTAGGGTCATCGATTATTCAGAATCAGATATTTTCTCAGAATAAAATATTTCTATTATATTCATATGAAGATAGAATTTATGAAGAACCGATGATGCAGTTTTACCACCGAGAAACTCATGACTCAAAAAAATCTGGAAAAAGAATTACTCAAACTGGCCAAAGCCGTTACGAAGGATGATCGCTGGGATAACAACGACTCTTTCCATGCTACCATTTTTGGGATAATCTTATTCGGCTATGGATTAGGATTTGGCCGAAATATTTTATTTCTGGATTTGAAAGAGATTCAAGAAGCCATTTTTAAGGTTCTTACTCGCGATATTGGCTGGGCAAAGAAATGGACAAAAGGACTAATTGAAGATGTATTACATTCCCTCGAAGATGAATCGTATAATCAAGGATACAACGAATTGATCTCGGTAGGATATTTATATTTTGGCTCCGATCAACTGCCCGAAAAAGTGGATAATGTTTTCACCAATATCGATCATTATCGCGACTCAACAGAAGAAGAATAATTCTAACCATTTGAATCGATATCGTAACCCTGAGAGTATTTTCATGGTACCGAGATTTCAAATTCCGATCAAGCGATTCACCGCATCAAAACAAACTTTCGATCTTGCACGAGCGTTGATTGCCAGATCGGTTTATTCTGCGATTCATAAGTTAAATAAAGAATTACTGAGTAGGAAAGAGGGTTTTCTCGTGTGCTGAAATGCGCTGAAATGCGACGAGTCCACTGCTAATCCCAATGATAGAATTGGTATTTGGGAGCCTCGATCGACTTGCGTATTTCTGGTCGCCAAAACCAAGCAAAGAGAAAAGGCAGGATCAAAAGCGTGCTGACTAATACCATACCGTTAAAAATCATTTCTTCTCCAATCGTTCTTGCCAACACCATGAATTTCAAGTTATTTAGCTAGACAAGAGATTCTTTTATTGAGATTCGAGAGCGTGAATATTCCAGAACCTATTACCGCTTTTTATTCCCTTGATAGAGCGAACGAATATATACCGCTAGCAAAGACCGATCTGCCGATGTTAATTTCCCTTCCCAAGAAGACATTGCCGTTCCAGGGATCCCCTTGGCTAAAACTTTATCGATATGAGTCTTTGTTGCTCGATATTGCTGGAAGTTGACAGGTTTGGGAAACAATACACCAGCAGAAAGACCATCTCCAGCACCGCTCAGTCCGTGGCACGTTGCACATTGAAGCTCAAAAAGCTGGCGAGTGCTGAGCAATTCCGCTTCAGTTAACGGTTTATCGGCTTCCATAATATCGGCATCGGCCAAGCTTTGCACATAAATCATCAAGCTACGAAAATCCTGGGTTGAAAGCTCGAACCATTTGGGCATACTGGATCCGGTAACCCCATGCCAAATAATTCCACTTAAATAGAGATCGCTCCAATAGGTATTTTTGAGATTTTTCGGAGGTGGGACGAGATATTTTGCTGCGGGACCGTCCCCTTGGCCCGCTGGTCCGTGACAGCTCGAGCAGTTGGATTGGAAGAGCCGAAGACCCCATCCCGCAAAACGATCTCTTTCCCCACTTGCCAAATGATCGTTATAGTAAATAGGTGCGGGGCCAGTTGTGCGTGGAATAGCGCAATCGCAAAAAATTCCCATCGCCAGTTCCAGATCGGGATCGGAATTGAGAATCTGTCGTGGTCCCGATCGATTCGCTAGCACCGCCTCTCGGCCTAGAGAATCGAGGTAGGCAACCAGATCGATCGCCTCGTTTGTTGGCTGATCACAAGAACCATCGAAAAGCCACGGGTACCTCGGCATAATCGAATCACTGACCACCCAGCGCGGTTGATAGAGATGAACATAATGCCAATCCCTAGTCCGCATACCATATAGACGAGATAAATCGGGGCCGATCCGCCGAGTTCCCCATAATTGCGGAAAATCGAATTCATTTTCCCAAGCACTACTAGCGACTCCAAAACGATTCACATCAGCTATTGTTTGCCGCACGAATTGCGAATGACAGTTCATACACCCTTCGCGAATATAGATCTTGCGCCCCCGGCTTTCACTTGCCGTATATCCCTGCCGATACGCTGGTTGCGATTTTTCGATCTCTTTGCTCAGTTCCGCATTAGGGCTAACGGCGAGAACCAAAAACGACAACCCAAAAAATCCGATCCCCGCTATCCCCATAATCGCATAACCCTGCTTCAACCATCGTATCGATCGATTCGGTCGGTGACCGCCCGTTGCGTTTTCAGATCTATTTGCTCGAATATCAACGATTTGTGGGATTGTATTATTTTCTTCTGAATTCAATGATTGCGTAGAAACAGATTCAGAAGAGGGGTGAAGATCGTCACCCGTAGCCCCGGCTTTCGACTCGGCAGTAGCATCTTCTGCGTTCGATAATGAATGGTGATAACTCTGGGAAATCGGTGCGACGGAAGTAACTCGTTTGCCTGTGGTCAAACTAAGGAAAAAGCTAATAAACGCACTAAGTATAACGATTCCTGATAGGGAACGAATCTGCCAGTAAGGTTTCGAAGCACGGACCGATTCCATCCAAGTCAATTCACTGTCCCAGATCTTCCCTTGAACCAAACCTGCAATTGTCAAGGAAGAGACCATTCCCAATAAACCGATGACTAGCAACCAGAATGACCAATTCGCCAAGGAACGATTATAGCGAAAACCAGGAGTGCGAGACCATATGAATAATAGTCCCCCCATACTGGTAAACGAGGCAAATCCGATCAAAGCAAGATGAGCATGCCCGATTACCCAGTCACTGAAATGGACAAAGCGGTTCAAGGGCATCAGAGCTTGAAAAGAACCTTGCAAACTTACGAGCAGATAACAGATTATACCCACCCAAATAAAACGCAATGGTAGATCGGCACGCGCGCTATCTGATCGGCTTTTAAGCGACATTAGTTGATTGGTTACAACCACAATAACCGCTACGGCAAGGTAAATCGAGGCGATGATCGCCCCTTTCTGAGCGCTCATCGGAATAGAGGAAAAGATATAATGATGCGTACCGTTGAGCGGATAGACAAAGAAGAGTAGCCAAAAGCCAATCATCGATAGAAAATGGCTGAAGATCGGTCGACCTGTGCTCAGGGGTATGACCATATAGCTAATCGCTAGCGCCATCGGGGTAACATATAAACCAATGGCATCATGAATCCACAAACCGCTAAAAGTAGCGCCTCGAGCACCTGGAACATATTCAGGGATAAAATTCCCAATCGGATAAGCTAAGGTAGTAAAAATCAGGCCACCGATCACATACCAAGCCGATACATAAAGAGAGAGTAAACGATTTTGTAATAATGGCCAGACAAATTGGCAACAGCTCAAGACCAGTGCTAGCAAAACGACTAGATCGATTTGAATAGGGAATTCTCCCCATTCCAAACTCTGGCTCACTCCACTTTGAACAAGATACCAGCCGGGAAAAACAATACCACCGTTCCAGAGCAGAAAGAGAAGCCAGCCTAGCCATGTGCTTAATACAGGTCTCTGTGCTAACCTAGGTACAGCATAATACATGAAAGCGAGATAGGTATTGCCCAGCCAACCGAAGAATATCCCTTGGGTATGTGCATAGCGTAACCGGCCCCAGCTCCATTCGGCACTACCGCTAAACCAGTCCGGCCAATGAAATTTCAAGGCCATGATGATTCCCAAAATTGCCACGTAAAGCACTTGGAATATCGCTGCAAAACCATGAAGCTGAATAAGCCGAGTTTCCGTTCGAATTTGCATATTATGTCTCTAAGTCGATTTCTTATCTAGGGAACATTCTTCGCTTGGTAATCGCGAAATAATTGCAGTGCTAGCAAATAGGTAACAATCTGCTCTTCTTCTAGCGCAGAAATATTGGCCCCATAATTGGCAACCATTTTATGCACCACCCCTTTCCAAACTTCGGATTTTAGATGTGGCGGTTGATTAAAAACGAGCTGAGGCGAATGGCAAACTAGGCAATGATTCTGAAAGACCTGTTTATGCTCGCCAGGGGGCAGTGGGATTTCAAACCAAGGATAATATAGAGAAACAACCCCTAGAGATTTCTCTTTAAGGTTAGTCTTAGTTTCGGAATTCTTGTCTAAATGGGGGTCTCGACCAGAAAGGTTCTTCGAACTAACCTCTTTGAAATAGTCCAACGATTCGTCATCTTCCCGGTTGTATCGATTTTGCAAACTGACCCAAGCGATGATCGACGCCCCCATCAACAAGAACAAAGTATAAACGATTACCATTCGATGGGGATAGCGATAAGAGTCGCTATTCTCTTTGGCCGTTTCCGGTAAGATGGGGGTATGATTTTGCATTTATCTATCCGATCAGAGCGTAGAATTCCTTGTTGTTTTCATCCATCATCGCGTTCAATAATTTTCGCCAGAAAGTTAGCCCGTTGTGTAATCTAAACTGTTCCTGAGTCTCTTAAACCAGTTTTAGTAACTTTAATTGGCATACTCATAAAAACTGTCTACCCTTTGCTAAAGTGGAGTAAAGCAAACGATAACCGCTCAGCCCACCACTTCCACCGACCAAGATTCGACCCCATTTCTCATATAACCGCCGCGGTTCCAAATAGACTCCATCGGTTGCTCTTCCCCTTTATTATTCGTGGCTTTAACTAGCCAGGTTGCTTTATTATTTTCCAATAATTTCGTAAACTCTTCGCTATTCTGCCAAAGCGCTGACCAACGGCGAAAGGAATAATTCCCGTGATTTTTTCCCAATTCGGTTTGTTGCCAGGATTTTCCTCGATCCGCAGATATTTCTACTTTGGCAATTCCCGACCCGCCATCAAATGCTATTCCTGCTAGTTTAACGAGTTGATTTTTACGTACTTGTTGCAGCTCCTCCGGCATCGTAAAAAAAGAACGCACGTTCATCTGATGGATAGGGATCATGCTTTTGCTTAAACGGTCTGGATTTTCATTGGCATTATTCGTTGCAGGGATCAGATAAGCTTTCGTCATCCAATAGCCGGTGTAAGTTTGCTCGTGTACGATAATTTGGCTGAGAGATTTGATCCAGTATGTAGCATAATAACCAGGAACAACCAAGCGAACGGGGAAGCCATTGAGAATTGGTAACGGGGCACCGTTCATCTCATAGGCGACCAGCACTTCAGGCCTGCGGGCAATATCGAGCGGCAAAGATTTGACAAAATCGGGCACACTGGCAAGAGGCCCCTGATCGAGACCATCAAAAGAGACATCGATCGCCCCCGCGCGAATCCCGGCCTTATCCAGTAACGTTTTTAATGGGACTCCTGCCCACATGGCATTGCCCATGGCCCCGTTACCCCATTGTGCCCCTGTCACGCGCGGACCAAACAACGATCGCGAATTCCCCGAACACTGATTTACCGCTGCGAGCTGCACCACTTCGAATTGGCGCAAATCTGCTAAGGATAGCTCGAGAGATTTTTGGACATGCCCTCCGATTTTTAGACGCCAGTTAGCACTATCGATTCGTGTCGGAATCGACTGTAAATGCCAGCGCACATAAAAGGCTTCGTTTGGGGTAAAATCATCCCGGTAATATCGCCAAGGAGTTTCTAAACAGGGGGGACGATCATTCACCACCCGCATCGGCACCTTATCGGGAAATCGTAACACCGGCTCGTTATCCAGCATTACTGGACCGTTCTCTTGCCGTTGACGATCCCTTTTACAACCCAAAGCCGATAACGATATTCCACTGTATAATAAACTAGAGCGTAAACCAACGGTAAACGATTGCCTCAGCCAGTGCCGCCGATCGATTCGTTTTGCTTGCATATACCGTTTTTCCTTTTCTGCTTCTTCTTTATTGCTTTCGGCTTATTCTCTACTGCTTTCTAACTCTACTCGCTAGGCAAATCTTTTCTTCAAGATTTATTTGAATCGGGCCTATTTTAAATTGATTATATCAATTATTTTTCAATAATCTACAATAGAATCGATTTCAGATAACACTGACCAGGGATCCCCCGATTCTCGACTTTCTCTTATCACGAAGCTATCGTAGTTTTTGTTGCTTAAATCTGAAGCCGGCATTGCTCAATAGTTTGCTCTCTACTATCTAACGAATGCCATACAATTCGATAAACGTGTTTTGCCAATCATCTCCCCTCAAATAATTAGATTTTTGTTTGGATTTGCTTGTGATTAGTTGATAGTTAGAATTGCAATTGGCAATAACCTGAAATTGATCATAATCATTATCTTTTCATCTAACTTGTTTTTATTCCATGGGAGGGAGATCGCAAAAGGAATCAAACTTGAAATCCTAGCAGCATGTTTAAGCAGATAAGTCGGAGTTCGATCCGAATCGATTTTTTGATCGACCCGAACCGAAATCTTAGGGCAATATTTATTCCAAAGGAGAAAGGATATTATTTTCGTTTACGCTAATTCTATTTACGCTAATTCGATTTAAGCTAATTCTACTTAAGCTAATTCTACTTCGGCAGGCATCAGGACAAATGGATTATGCCCTTCAGGGGATTTTTGGATATTCACTTCTTTTGCCATCCAACCACCATGCTGCAAGATTCCGCGAAATGGCGGTTCCCCCGTAACATTTCCGACTAGCTGAATTTCACTCGGATCAAACCCTTTTGGAACAGTAACCGTATCCCCTTCTTTCTGTGAAAGGACAGGAGCTAGGACTAGATGTTTCTGTAATACTTTTTGCGACTTTAGTTGAATCTCACGAACCGAGCTGCCAATTTGCTCATCACTAAAAGGTTGGAGATTCTCCATAAGAAAATCGAGTAAACGCGCATCGCGTTGAAGAATTCCCAGTAATCGAATCTCTATCCCCGATGGCTTTGGAGGAGGAGGGGGTACCAATAATTCTTGAACCTTCTTAGCAAAATCAGATTCTTTCGCGGCTCGTTTACTCACCGTTAAGGCTAATTTGAAATAGGATAATCCCCCTGCCAATTGTAGCAGAAGAAATGCAACTCCTACACCGCCTAGAACGATTCCCAGCAATGCACCTATCAAATAATCCATTTATTTTCCTTTTTCCATGGTCCATTATCATTATTGTTAAGAAAAAATTGTTATATGATTTTTTGCTGGAAATAACCAGAAAAGTTAGAATAGAAATATTTCCGAAAAGATGATCCGTAACCTAATCTTTCTTGACCCAAAATAAATAGCATAAAACTATTTTTGGATAAGGACTATTCGGTCGTGGTTTATGGCATCCCGATTCATTCGAAAAGTAGATAAGATCTACAATACTGTTCCAAGAACAATCGTTCGCAACGATGTGGAAATCCACGAACGATTTGAATGATCCAAAACGATCTTATGAAAAAGATTCTGAGCTAGTTACAATGGATGATGCGGGCTACGAAGAGGCGTCAACATTCGACTGCCGAGCCACCCACCCAAAATGCTTATCAACATCGTATGACCTACCGTAAATAAACAGGAAACCACATTGAATCCATGGTTATCCAAAGGCAAATTAAACTGGTTCTTCAGAAAAGCTAAAGAAGAAAAGGAACTCATATCCCAAGACATTTGTAACCCTATCAAAGCAAGAGAAGCTAAAATTCCAACCAAGAATCCATGAACAACACCACGGCGCGAGTGTGCACCAGCAAAACCTGCTCCTATCAAAATCAAAAGACAAGCAATTTCCCAAGTGACGAAAAATGATTGCATCGGTGTCCCTGTTTGACTCCCATGGATCCGTTTCACTAGATAGGTTCGAATCGATTCGGCCCAAACGGTTGCTACAAAAGTCATGACGGCCCCTGCAAGAATTCGACTCCAATTCAGTGGGATTTTGGTCTCCGCAACAATATTTTCTATTTCTCGATGACTTCCTCCACTCCGATTAGGATTATCATATTTTGGCAAAGGTAAAACTGGTTGCCAGATCGCTCGGCCTATTAAGCCGCCAATCGCTCCTGCCATTAGATGATACATCCCGTTCATGAAAATAACGATGACCCCTTCGGCATCATGAGATCGCTGATCCATAAACCATATCAGAATAACATTCACTACCCCAAGGGCAAGCCCTGCTAACATCCCTCTTTTCTGCCCCGATCCCACCACAATTCCACCTATCAATAATGCCCCTAACTGAAGCCCATTCAATACGAACCAACCAGTTTCTTGAGTTATTCCTGGGGATCCTTTCCACATCCAATACGCTTTTACCAATTCATACGTGCTATAGTAAAACCCCTGAGCTAACAGCAAGCCGAGGATAAATCGATATAATAAATGAGGCTGAGAACTCGGAAGTTCAATCGCTTTCGGAAATACGGACGAAGACCCACTATCCGTTGTTTCCGTTACCGATAATTGAACCCCACAGTTTGGACATAACATCTGACCGCTAAATATCTGGTTGCATGCCGGACAAAATCGCTTCATCGCTTATCTTCTTCTTGAGCGAAGGATTAATTGCTGTTATTCTTTTTTCCAAAGTATAATTTGCTTTTTTTCAAAAGAAATGACGGAACGATGACTTTTTGAAAATTAATGGCAAATGTCAATTTTCAACTACAAGCCTGATTCCCTTAAAATCGTTTTGAATTGAGGTAAAACAAAAATATTTCAGATAGGAATTAAAATTTTGATGAAATGTAAATGATTTTCTCAATTGATTCTAATTAATATAAATATATTAAATTGTTTATCAATATCAAATAATTTCCCAAACAACATCGAATTAATTAGTGAATTCAATTCAAGTGATGCCAAGATTTTAGATGAGATTTTGAAAATGTTGACTAGAAATCGGTGGCTGGAAGTTAGTGGGCGAATTAGATAAATGAAATTAGGATCTATTTATTTCCCAAAACGATGATATGGGATACTCGTTTTGAGAAATAAAATCACTCCTCTTACCGATTTTCTGGATCAAGAATATGAATATATGAAATCTCTTCTACCATTTTGTTGTTCTGTTTAACTGCGGTTAAGTAAAACCGAACATTCGCCCCTTTTTTCAAATCGCTAAATTCCCCTTCTGCCCAGGTCTGTTTTCCTTTTTTTACCGATAATAATTTCTTGACCAGCAGATCTTTATGGGGGACGTAACTCATGGTTTTCGTCACATTTTTAATTTGGTAAGATGGTTCGTTAACCGTCATGGTATGATGACGACCTCGTCCTGTAGGTACATTAATTCGATGATGAATTGTCTTGCCCTGAGTTACAACCTGGCCTGTTACCTGAAACGTGATCTGAGAACCTGGATTATTGCTGAGATTGGTGATTTTACCAACAAATACAGCATTGTGTTTTGTTCCATTAGATTTTTTGGAACTGCTTGATTCGATAGTCCCACTCTTACTAGTATCCGTCTTACCAGTATCTTTTGGGGCATCCGCACCTATTAAACCGATCAAAAAGCACAAAACAAACGACATAGAATTTAAGCTCCTGGTTATTTGGGGGGTGGGTGTATTGTAAAATGATTACGGTGTAATCAATTGATTCTTATTAAGATCGATTCATCAAAAATTTATTAAATGATGAGTCGACTTTTCATCTAAGCAGGTCATAAAGCTTAGTTATTTCTTACTTGGTTATTTCTCACTTAATTTGGAGATTATCGATTCCTTTACTAAGTAATCTAGAATTTAGAGTTTCAAAAAAAGGAAAGATCCTGACTTCTTAATCTAATGAAGGATCGATATTCCAGATTATTCAACTTTTGAAGAACCGAAAGAAAAATAGTTCCCAATTTTCAGATATCCATCAAAAATTTTAGGGAAGTATAACAAAAGTCCCTGGTAAACTATTTTTCCTAATTATTATTTTTTGATGAATAAGCAAATATAGTGCCTTGAGCAAAAATATGAAAGAGTTGATTTAAATTCCATAAATTCAACTTAGAATCCCCCATATTTCCATTTTGTTTTGCTGATAATGGGAATAAGCTGGTATTCGGAAAGATGATTTCACATCGGCCAAGTTGGTTTTCTATTAATCAGGATGGCTACTATTCGACCAGATTGTCCGTTCAATCGATATATTGAGAGAACGAATTTTATGTCTCAAGCTGCCACGAGTAATCCCCAATATTTCTGCCGCTTTGACTTGATTCCCCGCAGTATGTTGCAATACCGATGTGAGGAGTTGTGTCTCCATTTTGGCAAGACATTGAGCATAAAGATCGGTCGAATGATTATCGATTTGCTGTTGAATAAATTGCCGCCAACCTTCCATTAGATCTGTGGGATTATCTCCCGATATCGGAATGACCGGCAAGGGTTGAGTGAGCTGAGCAGGAAGATACTCTGGGAGCAAAACCGAACCGCTCATAAACAACAAAGCCTGTTTGAGAACACTTTGCAGTTCACGGATATTACCAGGCCAGGAATATTTTTTCAGAAGATCGATTGTTTCAAAAGGAACGCTAAGTAGAGATTTTCCTAATTCCTTGGCTTGGCGTTGAAGGAAATAATGGGTTAACGAAACGAGATCATCGCCACGTTCTCGCAATGGCGGCAATGAGATTGAAAAACCATTGAGCCGATAAAATAAATCGAGACGAAATCGCCCCTGAGAAATCGCTTTTTCCAGTTCGATATTCGTTGCCGCAATGACTCGAACATTGACACGAACCAGCTCATTGCTACCAAGACGTTCTAAGGTTCTTTCTTGCAAAACCCGAAGCAACTTCACTTGCGTTAAAGGGGTCATCTCCCCAACTTCATCCAGAAACAGGGTACCGCCATTGCACTGTTCAAATTTACCTATCCGCAGTCGATCCGCCCCCGTGAAGGCTCCACGCTCATGACCAAATAGTTCACTTTCCAACAAACTTTCAGGAAGTGCGGCACAATTAATTGCCAGAAATGGCTTATTCACTCGGCGACTATGCTGATAAATCGCCCGCGCAACCAACTCTTTTCCTGTTCCGCTTTCTCCCAAAATCAAAACAGTTTCATCTTGCGGTGCGATTTTTCCAATCCCTTTGTATACTTCTTGCATTGCTGGGCAGCGCCCGATTAGTGCATCAGCAGAACTCTCTTCTGGAATATCTGGTCCCAACATGGTGGGCGTATTCATAAGTTTACTACTAGCACAAGCCCGTAGCACAATATCCCGGAATTGATCGTATTCGAGAGGTTTGAGCAAAAAGTCGAAAGCCCCTCGTTTGATTCCTTCAATCGCAAGTTCGCTGGTGCCGTGACCGGTAATCAAAATAACCGGTACTCGGCCATCGAGCTGACGAATTTTCTCATACGTTTGCAAGCCATCCCCATCAGGGAGATGAACATCCAAGATCACGACATCTGGTCGGAATTTATCCCATTCACTCAAACCATCTCTTGCCGTTACCGCTGTGGCAATTTCAAATTCCGGTGGACGAAACGCTCGGCGAAACGCATGTAAAATCGCTGATTCATCGTCAATAATTAACAATCGAAACATCTAGCTTTTTCCCTTTGTTTGCTGCTCTATCCTATTTCTCGATTTCCAAATACTGGATCGTATATTTTCACAGATCACTCGCTAAAACCTCGATTACAAATTCATAAACAAACGCTTCCAGGATAGATTCTTATAGACTCTTAATAGCTCGTTTCTAGAATTATACTCGCTTTGATAAACTTTTGGGATTACAACTTTGAACCACATTCATTATTCTTTATCAATATATCTATCACTTATGAAATTGCTTGCGCATATCCCATGCCATCGATCGAGTTAGTACTTCTCTTTTTGTTCCTTCATGATCTGGGCAATGATACTATCCGCGAGCGGTTTTCCCTGTTCCGTTAGGGCAATTTTCTGGTCGGTTACCTGAACAAGATTCAACTTTTCGAGAGATTCCAAAACTTTCCCTATCAGCTCTGCTAGCGAAAAACCGGTCTGATGTGCAAAGGTAATGGCGTTGATCCCCTCACAGCGCCGCAATTGGATCGCTATGGTTTCCCAAGCGCGATCGTAATCGGAAAGTTTCTCGCTCTGGAAAATAGCCGAATCACCGCTCATTATCGTTTGAATATAATCCGCGCTGTTTCTTTTATTCATTTGCCTATTGCCTTCAACATAACTGGCAGCACCAACACCGAATCCATAATATGCATAATTGGCCCAGTAAAGTTCGTTGTGCCGGCAGCGGGTATTTCCTTTCGCGAAATTTGATATCTCGTAATGATCCCAGTTTGCAGATTGCAAAATAAGAATCGCTTGCTTATACATTTCCAATTCCTCTTCTTCGCTACATGCGATAACATCCCCCTTTTTCCACTTCTTCCAAAGCGGTGTTCCCTTTTCATACGTTAAGCCATAAGTGGAGAGATGATGTGTTCCCTGTTGTAGCGCTTGGTGTAAATCTTTTTCCCAATCGGCGGTGGTTTGACCTGGCAACCCGAACATTAAATCTAAAGAAATTTGCAGCGGATAGCGCCTCAGTTGTTCCAACACCGGAAAAATATGGTTAGGGCGGTGGATTCGATCGAGAACCGGCAAAAATTTTTCGTTAAATGTTTGCACTCCCAAACTTATTCTCGTCACCCCCTGTTGATAGAGCATGTCGATTTTTTCGAGCGTTAAACTTTCGGGAGTCGCTTCAATCGAAAATTCTCGTGGAACGCCTTCAGGAGCAGGTAACCAATGATTAATCACTCGTAAAAGACGTTCCAGTTCTTTCGGAGGTAAATAAGAAGGCGTTCCACCCCCAATAAAAATGGTCTGAACCGGAGTTATTCTTCCCAATTTTGTTATTTCTATAGTTAACGCATCTAGATAAGCAGAGATGAGATCGTCCTGTCCCACCGTTACTGCAAAATCACAATAATGGCAATGATGTTGACAAAATGGGATATGGATATAGACGCCCAATGGGGTCAGCCAAGGAATTATCCCATTTGAAATAACTTCTTCTGCCCACATCATCGTTGACTCCAAAAACGAATAAAGAAAACTATCTTTCCTAATCCTATGATCAAACAAAATATCGAAGGGTAAAAAGATTGTAAAAGCTGATGATAATTCGACAATGTCCATTTTTTCGAAAAAAATTGGAGATAAACAAATAGATCCATAGGAGATTAAAGAGTAGCAATGGTCTAAAAATATCGCTCAGCTATCGACAAAAAAACGACTCTAAAAGCGATTGTCATTAGATTTTAATCACAATCGGAAATGAATTGGATAAGAATTCGAATAAATCAGAGGAAGCAACAAAAACAGGTAAAATTATTTGCATAAAATATAAATAAACTCCCATAAAAGGAAAAAGTATGAATGAAGCTAGGTAACCTTTTCTTCCGATAACGATTTTCAGGAAAATACAGGCTGGAAATGCGCCAAAGGATGAAACAATGATTAATTGGCTCAAGAAAACTTATCAAACTCTCACACCGACATGGAATTCAGATTATCTTCGAAAATGCAGTTATGCGGTAACGATTATAGCGATATTCGCCGCGATTTTGGGATGTACTCGGCGATTTTACCGAAATATGTCCGATGATGATATAGTTGGGATCTTGGCTCAAAAGAATCAATTCCCAAAATGGGATTTAAGGAATTGGTATGCTTATCCCGATCCTCGCGCACGCTTCGCAGATCCAACGAACCCCGATTTTCCTCCAAAACCACCAGATGATTACGCGGCAGAATTACTCTCGCCTAACCCCCAACGTCCAGGCAAAGCAGGGGTTGGAGAATATATAGGAACCGGCTGGCTACAATACATCGAAGAATGGGATCGCAAAAATAGAGAAGTAAACGGTTTTCCAGAAATTGATAATCCTCTGGATCAATCCGCAATATTATTGACAGCAGCGGGGTATGGAGAATCTGCCTTTGGAGAAGTGGTAGGATCTTCGTTCGATCGGGCACTTCGCGCCAAGAACCGCCCTTACCGCTTAACCCCAGATCAGGTGGTCGAACTCAGTGTATTTAACGGCCGCGATCACCAGGATCGCCGAGAGGACTTGTACAATGCTGCCCTTCCCGTTTCGTTACAGCGATTCGCCTTTGCCGCTCAATTTTTTGCTTCAGAACAAGCAATTCGTGAAATCGCCGGTAGACAGACTTCCACAGGCCAATTGAATTTATGGCAACCCACATCCACCGTGGGGGTGAATCGCCTTTTCCCAACCGGTGCGACCTTGTTACTACAATTCGCCAATAAATTAGTGCTCAATCTGGGAAGTGGTAATCCTAAAATTGGCATTTCAACTCTGAGTTTGCAAATCACTCAACCGTTGTTAGCAGGTGGGGGATTTGCGGTAACTCTCGAACCGTTAACTCTGGCAGAACGAGGATTACTGTATGGTATTCGCTCTTATTATCGATTTCGTCAATTATTCTATTCTTATATCATTTCTGGCGATTCGGTTTTCAATGCCCCCTATAGCTATTCTGGGTTGATTACTCGTGGTATCTTTTTTAACTTGACAGCGGCTGCCCAAGGATACATTCCTACACTGCTGCTACTCTCCACATTACGAGACGAAATTGAAAATGTAAGAAAACTTACAGAATATTTACAACAATTCAAAGGATTTGCCGAAGGGAGCGATGTCCCTCCGTTGCAGGTCGATCAAGTGGAACAACAATTGATTGCTGCACGAACTACGTTGCTTGTAAGAAGATTGAACTGTTTAAATGCGTTAGATATCTTTAAGCTACAACTAGGGATTCCAACCAATATACCCATTGAACTGGATACGCGGCCTGTGCTGCCAATTACATTACAATTAGGTCGTTTTAATTTATTAAGAGAACAATTTGCTCAGGCGAGAAGAGATGCAGATGCTCATATTCAGATTGTAAGGAATAATTTAGAAATTCTGGGCGGAGCAGGTCTTGAAGGGATTCCGATTGAAGTAAAATTGCGTGTATTTCTTAAAGATCAGCTAGAGAATTCCGCGATTGTGCAGCAAACCGATTTTCGAGAAAAAATTATTCAACGTTGGCATGAATGGGAAAAACGAACGAGAGGGGAAGCGAATGAAGAATTGAAAAAAATTCGGACGGAACAGCGTGAATTGTTAAACAAGAAAGCACGTCTGGAAACTCAAGGCCGTAGTTTGCCCAATAGTGACGTTGAACAACTAGCAGAACTTCAAAAACAGATCTATTTGGCCCTTTTTGAGCTAGTTTTGAGAGATTTTGAAGAAAAACGATGGGAACGAGAAGGAATGAATCGAGGTCCGAAAGACCAATTGACTTTGTATCGTGAAGTAATTAATCTATATGTTTTGGTTTTAACGGAAGCTCGACAGGAAAGATTGGGACAAATTAAGGATAATTGGCCAAGTTTGCCACCTGTTTGCATCAACGGTTTTGATTTTGTCAATTCAGAATTTGATCAATCTTTAACCATGGCCGTTCAATACGCTTTAGCGAATCGTATCGAAATTATGAATGCTCGCGGTCAAATTGTGGACGCTTGGCGACAAATTCGAGTAGTAGCCAATTCCCTTTTGGGAGTTTTGAATGTAGAATATAGTTTAGCGTCTACATCCCCATCCGGTCAAAATATACCGCTGGATATTGGTGGCTCCCGGACTACGAATGAATTAATACTAAACGGGCAATTGCCAATCGTGCGACGATTGCAACGAAATAACTATCGTTCTGCTTTGATCGCCTATCAATCCGCGCGACGAGGTTTAATGGCCACTGAAGACTTTATTATGAATGATGTTCGAACGGAAGTTCGACAATTGCGTCAGCTTGCTGAAAATTATAAAATACAACAACGAGCCGTTGAAATTGCTTATGCTCTTGTAGAAAATTCATTGGATGTTTTCCTGGCTCCTCCGGACCCACGCGGGATTACAGGGGGGCAAACAGCAGGGAACGCAGCGGCCTTGACACAACAGCTATTGAGTTTCCAAAACTCATTATTGGTGGCTCAAGATGGCTTGTATACGGTATGGACGAACTATTTATTAGCGAGAATTCGATTATTTCGAGATATAGATCAATTTCCTCTAGATGAACGTGGAGTATGGAAAGATGAATGTACCCTCAATTGCGTCGGAGAACCCATTGCAGAGCCGGGAACCCTTAAACGGGGACCAGCACAACCATCCAACAACCCACGAGAATTACCAAATCCGGCAACACTCGGAAACTCCCCCAAACCATCGATCTTCTCCAAACCATCTGGAGGATCCTTCGCACCAGTACTCCCCGAACCAATCGCAAAGCCCATTAGCAGGAATACCGGATCTTCCGAGTTCGGAGAAAGCCGTTAAAGCCGCCCCTTCTTTGTCTCGCCCTCTAAAAAAATCACGAAAATTAAAATATCTTCTGATCGCTTGTGCGGGTTTATTAGGAGTTGGTGTTGCAGCCAACCAACTCCTCTCTACTCCAACCACTTCTCGAGCGGATATTCTCACGCAAACGATAAAATTAGAACCTATCGATTTGACGGTGGTGGAACGAGGGAATCTGGAATCGGTAGAAAATAAAGAAGTAGTTTGCCACGTTAAAGCAACTACGAAAGGAGCAACGGCTTCCACAACGATCAAATGGGTCATTGATGATGGTACGGAAGTTAAAGCAAATGAATTAATTGCCTTGCTTGATTCTTCTGCACTAGAAGATCAGTATATTGCACAAAAAATTGTGGTTGATACGGCCTTGGCGAATTTCACCACTGCCTCAGAGAATGTTAAAATTGTCGTTAGTCAAAATAAAAGCGATCAAGAAACTGCTCTGAACACCATTCAACTAGCGCAAATCGATCTGGAAACCTACATCGGTCTCCCCAAAGAAACATTCAAAAAATTGAGTCGAGATAAAGCAGAAGAATTATTACAAGAAATTGAAACGAACCCAACCACTTTTTCGACCAAATACATGCAAACCCTTTCACCAGGAAATCCATTATTATCTTTGAAAGGGACTTATCAACAGCTTTTAGACGATGTGAATGGGCGCGTCGACTTAGCAGAATCGGATGTCGAATCGTGGAAAGACCGAGCTGCATATTCTTCACGAATGGCATTGAAAGGTTACATTTCCGCAAGTCAAGTCTCTTCCGATGAATCGCGACTATCTAGTTCTATCGAATCTCTCAAAAAGGTTCGTACGGAAAAAGGTATTTTGGTGAACTATACGGTACACCGCTCTGTCAAAGATTATCGAAACAAAATCAAAGAAGCATGGAGCGCCTACGATCGAACTTTAATCCAAGCCAATGCCAAAGAGATCCAAGCAACAACGGAACGCGAAACGAAACGATCCGTTTATGAACAGGAAAGAAAGCGACTGGAAGAAATTGAAAACCAGATTCAAATGTGTAAAATCGTTTCTCCACAAGAAGGAATGGTAGTCTATTTTGTTCCTGAACAACTCCGATTTGGTCAAGGGTCTAATCAGTCGATGATTGCTCAGGGGGAGCCAGTCCGTGAAGGGCAGAAGCTAATGCGAATTCCGAATTTACGGAAAATGCAGGTCAACACAAAAATTCACGAAGCGATGGTCTCCAAACTGCGTGCCGATGATCGTCGACCAACTGGCTTTGTTGGCTCTTTACAAGCCTCGTTATTGCTTAATCTCGATCCATTCAGCCGGCTGGTGTCACAAAACGACTCCGTAATCGATAATTTAAGGAATAAATTCGCAAATCGAGAAACCAAATTAATTTCAAGGGGTCAATCAGCGAGTATCCGGATCGACTCCTTTCCAGACAAACTTCTCAAAGGGCATGTAAGGACGGTTGCAACGGTTGCGTCTCAGCAAGATTTCTTCGCCGCAGATGTTAAAGTATATCAAACGATGATCGGTGTCGATGAAGAGATCAAGGGATTGAAACCCGGGATGAGTGCTGAGGTAACAATTCATATTGAAAATACGACTACTCCTGTAAGAGCTATCCCCATTCAAGCGATCTTTAGCACCGATGGCGATTTGAAAACTAGGAAGTGTTTTGTGATGACCCCAACTGGTCCTCAAGAACGTGAAATCGTTATTGGTCTTTCTAACGATCGGCTAGCTGAAGTCAAAGAGGGCTTAGATGAAGGAGACACGGTAGTGCTTAATCCCAGTGTACTACTAAAATCTAAAGGGAAATCAGCAAAAACCGCAGATAGCATAGATAGTGCCGATTCGAAGGGTGGATGGGGTGAGAAAGGCAAAACCAAAGGCAAAGGTGGATTCAAGGGCAAAGGAGGAATGCCAGGGGGAGGAATGCCAGGTAAAGGGGCCTTTCCTGGTAAAAGTTGATTCCATGTTGCGATGAACCGATCTCTCTGCCGATGTTGCCCCATCGATCAAGCAATAATTTAGCCGATAAGCCCAACATGCCCCATTAAAGTCCCAGCTATTTTTAGTTGAATCATCGAAGCCTAGACATTCTATTAACTGATCTATTTTTCTTTTTTCGTGAGAAAATTAAGATCGTAGAAAATTAAGATCAAGAGTCGACTTTAATTCACCTTTTTATGCAATGATCCTCTCAGGAACACATTCCATAAATTACCGATGGTGAATTAAGACGGTGAAGATGACTTTTTCCGTTGGTTGTTGTCTAAGCTAATTTTGAATTAGAGCATTTTTTATGTCATATATTGTCCGAATTGTGGATTTGCATAAATATTACTACCTGGGTGGGGAAGCACTTCATGTTTTAAAGGGCTTGAATCTAGAGATTTTTGAAGGAGATTTTGTCGCCCTGATGGGACCATCTGGATCCGGAAAATCGACGTTACTCAATATCCTCGGCTGTTTGGATCGCTTGAGCGATGGCAAATATGAATTATCAGAAGTCGATGTGTCGCATATGGCCGACGATGAGCTATCGGAAGTCCGTTCCCGTTATCTGGGATTCATCTTCCAATCGTATAATTTGTTACCGCAATATACGGTTGTCGAAAATATTGAAGTTCCTCTACTCTATCAAAATATTAAATTGAATGAGATAACCAAACAACGCTGTTTGGCCCTTGCGGATATGGTCGGTCTGGGTTCGCGTTTAGACCACCGCCCATTTCAGTTATCGGGTGGTCAGCAACAGCGTGTTGCTATTGCCCGTGCCTTAGTCAACGATCCCCATGTGATCCTTGCTGATGAACCGACCGGAAATCTGGACACAAAAACCAGCGTAGAAATTATGACAATGTTACGCAAATTAAACCAAGCTGGTAAAACAATTATCATGGTAACCCACGAAAACGATATTGCGGAATGGGCGAGAAGAGTGATACGATTGAGAGATGGAGTAATTGAATCCGATATTCGCAACGACTAATCTTGGCCTATCGATGAAGAAGTAGGTAATTATTTCAAGCCCTAAAATCAAATCAAAAATCACCGATTGACTAATCGCAATGAATTGATTGATAACTAAGATCCTAGAACACGGATCTGCTTAGCAGAAACGAAAGAAAATCATAAATTACTCAGTTCGATTTCCCAGCTTATAGCAGCGCGATCACGAGTAGCGAAAACACGAGTAGCGAAAACACGAGTAGCAAGAGCACGAGTAGCGAAATCAACAAGGAGATGAACCGATGAATTTTGCCAAATTACAACGCAGTGCCCTGTTGGCAATCCGCAGTTTGTGGTTACACAAGCTGCGCGCGTTCTTATCTGTACTGGGTATCATTATTGGCACTGGAGCGGTAATTGCCCTAATGGCTTTCGGCGAAGGGAACATGAAAGAGGCCTTGGACGATATTAAACGCCAGGGCGCTACTAATGTAGTGGTTCGCAGTATAAAACCATCGGATGATTCTTCGACGGGGTCGAGATCATTTGTTGCATCCTATGGCTTGACCTTCGAAGATTTGAGCCGATTACAAAATCTGGATGGGATTTTGAGTATTGTTCCAATGCGTATTTTCCCTCAAGAAATCCGCCGATTCGAACGCCTCGTCTCTGCTGGTCGACTGGTAGCAACCGTACCCGAATATGCTATCGTCAACAAACTAGAATTATCTACGGGACGATTCATCACCGAAAAAGACAATCGGGAAATGAACAATGTCTGTGTGATTGCAACCAACCTAGCTAATCGATTATTCCCTCTAGATAACCCGATGGGTCAAACGGTTGTTATCAAAAACAATCACTACAAAATAATTGGCGTGATGAAAGATCGTATGGCTACCAGTGCTTCTGGTGGCAGCCAAGCAGAAGAGGTTTTCGATAACGATGTTTATATCCCACTCGATACTTATCGAGAATTATATGGCGCAACGATTTTTTTGCGGCAATCTGGTTCACGTAGTGGAGAACGGATGCAGCTCAGCCAAATCACTCTCACTATTGATTCCGAAGTAGATACTCGCGCGGGACGTGAAAAAGTCAAAGCGATGGGGGATTTGATCCGATCGATTATTCAACAGCGACATTATAAAACCGATTGGGCCATGACGATTCCCCTGGATCGCCTCGAGGAACTAGAAAGATCCCAGGATCGTTACACCGTGCTGTTAGCGATGGTTGCTTCCATATCTCTTTTGGTAGGGGGGATTGGGATTATGAATATCATGTTGGCCACGGTAACGGAAAGGACGCGCGAAATTGGTATTCGCCGTGCATTAGGCGCTAAACGGCGCGATATTATTACACAATTCCTCGTTGAAGCCGTTGTGCAAACTACCGTTGGTGGAATGATCGGTGTATTCTGTGGGCTATCGATTGTTTTAATCGCACCAATTGCTATGCAGAAATTTTTCAATCAACATCTGCCAACATTGATCAATAGCTTTTGGATAATAGTATCCCTATCCGTATCGATTCTCGTTGGGGTGATCTTTGGACTTTACCCTGCCATTAAAGCAGCAAAACTCGATCCAATTGAAGCACTACGGCATGAGTAAATTTCGATCGTCGGATTAGATGACTGTCCCAAATAATCTTATCGGGAAATAACATTGGGACGATGATTTATCTTCGTCCAAAGAAAAAGTCAAAAATCTGAACTCGGCTTTTGATTTACTTTTTGTGAATTGAAAGATTAATGTGGATCACTGAGGAAAAGTAAAGATCGGTGAGAATGCCTGTTCTACTTGGTCATAAAAAAATAGTTCTATTTACTGATTCTAGAACAATCTCTTAGATGCTACTCTCAAAGTTTCTATCCGAAAATAATGGAGATCGATCACGATCAAAATCCTCTACAAGTTGAAATTGGTAGATAACTCAGTAGATGAAATATTTTATGGTCAGCAATCAATAACGCAAAAAATTACTTGATCGCCTTCAGAAACTTTCTCCAGAAATCGGCAATTATTGCTTCATCGACCCAGGCTTGGAGAGTTTCTACACTCTTCTCTTTCTGGCACCTCTCAACGAATTCTTGAGTTAATTTTTTATCGAATCGTTTTGCGATTATCGTTAATAAGGTCTCCCGGAATGATTCTTCTCTTCCTTGTTTTTGTCCTTGTAGTTTACCATCGTCAAAGCCACCTTTGCGAATATCTTTGGCCCATTTTTCCGCTAAACTGACTTTTTTCATATCGATTAAACTCTCTTTATCGCCTTCAGAAAACTTTCCCAGGAATCGGCGATTATCGCTTCATCAAACCAAATGCGGAGAGTTTCTGCACTCTTCTCCTTCTGGCACCTCTCAACAAAATCTTGAGTCGATTTTTTATCGAATCGTTTTGCAATTATCGTTAATAGCATCTCCCGGAGTGTTTCTTCTATTCCTTGTTTTTGTCCTTCTTCTCTTCCTTGTTTTAATCCTTGTTTTAATCCTTGTTTTAGTCCTTGTTTTTGACCTTCTTCTCGTCCTTTTTTTCGTCCTTGTCGTTTGCCATCGTCAAAGCCACCTTTGCGAATATCTTTGGCCCATTTTTCCGCTAAACTGATCTTTTTCATATCTATTAAACTCTCTTTATCGCCTTCAGAAAACTTTCCCAGGAATCGGCGATTATCGCTTCATCAAACCAAATGCGAAGAGTTTCTGCACTCTTCTCCTTCTGGCACCTCTCAACAAATTCTTGAGTTGATTTTTTATCGAATCGTTTTGCGATAGTCCGTAATAGTGTCTCTCGGAGTGTTTCTTCTATTCCTACTTCTCTTCCTACTTCTATTCCTTCTTCTCTTCCTTGTTTTAATCCTTGTTTTAGTCCTTGTTTTTGTCCTTCTTCTCGTCCTTTTTTTCTTCCTTGTAGTTTGCCATCGTCAAACCCACCTTTGCGAATATCTTTAGCCCATTTTTCCGCTAAACTAATCTTTTTCATGTCTATTTCTCCTAATTTAGCTTCCCATAACTTTCGAGTATCTGTTAATTCCGAATACACGATCAATATAGAAATCAGTAATTCTCTCTCGTATTCTGTTAATTGTACCAGGTTTTGAATCCAATCGTGAACAAAATCTCGATTTTTGGAGCTATTTCCCTCTTTTGTTAATGGATATAAAGAGATCAATCCATATCGATTTTCTTCATCTATCTTAATAAATTCCATTAGTTCATTTGCAAATACATCCTGCATGATCGAGATTAAAGGCTTAAAGCAGAGTCCTTTTCCTGAGATGGAACTGTCAATTTCGATAACTCCTGGTTTCCCGGTCAAATAAAAAATACAATTCATTATTTTTGCACCATCGGGTAATTCCAATAAATAATCTTTATCCGATAAAACATAACTTTTCAAAGCTTTTGACTTTGATTTTGTTTTCGATTTCTTTAGAGCAGAAGCAGCTCGTGCGTCTTTCGGATGCAAAAAGAATTGAGAGGTTGTATTGAGCGAGGTCCGAACTTTGTTTGTTCCCCGAGAAGTCGATTCGAATTCCCAAATCAAATACCAATATTGTTTAAGAAGATTCCTTAATCTGGTTTCGAAAATCATATCAGCGGTCCGTGAGATTTCCCCAAACATCGACACCACTCGCGAATCTTCAATTTTTACAAATTCAAAGCTAAAATCTTCGTTGCGTGTTATCCAATCTAAAAGGGCTTGGGGATGCCCAGTTGCAAGCAATCGACAAGCCTTGTCAAACAGATCCCATTTTGTTCTCATAACTGATGCCCTCCTCGAACTGGATTCCTCACTTCAACAGCATGAATGAATTCGTCTCAAAAATCAAGATGATTTTTATCTTTGATGATAATCGCCTTAATCCCCTAATCGATCGATTTTGATCCAAATCCGAATGAATTCTTCACTCGAATGACAAATCATCAATAAAATAGATAGACTTGTTAAAATAGGTAGCCAGGTTTTGGGTTGGATTTCTCTTCTTCACCTTGTCCAAAATAATCCATTTTATTAATATCAGAGAAAATAGTTGGGATAGTTGGGTTAGTTTCTGAGTGCTCAGAGTTAGAAAGAGCAGAACAGCGAATCGATCCAAGCGAAGAGATTAGAAGGTATATGATCAAAGTAATGATTCGAGATATAATCTATAACCAAACGATCGGCAAGTATGAAGAACAGAATCAAACTCGGCAGAGCTATTGTGCAAGAGAATCGATCAAATTTAAAGCTTGATCGCATAAGATGACAATAAGCAAAAGTGGTTAGATGCAAAAGCGAATCGTTCAAGACCAAAAAATAGCGAAATTACTTAAATAGCTAACGAAGTGAAATAAGCCAAGGAAGAGCTGGATGAAGGAAACGGAACAATTAAACCGGACACAACGTGTATTTGCAACAATGGTCAAAGGGATAACCAGATATCCTCGTCTGCTTTTGTTGATCTGCAGCGGGTTATTTATTGCATCGATCGATTTATCATGCAATCGATTAGGTTATCACACTCAGCGTGACGACCTGATGAGTGTTGAAAAAGATTGCCAGAAACGCTGGCATCAATACATTCATGAATTTGGTAATGACGATGATATGGTTGTGGTCGTGGAAGGTCATCAGCTAGATCAACAGCTCAAGCAAAAGCGTATGATCGAGGCACTAGAGGCTATCGGGAAAGCTTTTGCCGCGCAGCCTAGTTTGTTCGATCGCATTTTTTACAAAATCGATTTGACAAAGCTGCAACCACGGCAATTACTGCTCATGTCACAAGATCAACTGCATCAGCTTAGTGAAGCCTTGGAGCGCATGAATTGGCTGCTGGGAACAGCGCAAAAAATTGCTTGGTACCAACTAGGCTTACCAAATCTGATTCGCAATACCGAACCGATTCTACAAAAACTTGCCAATGCTGAATCGCTTACCGCAGCGGAGCAAGAACTGTTTCGCGAAACCACGCAACTATTAACCAACTGCAATGATCGATTACGCCACCCCGACCAGAGAAAATCGCTGTGGGGATCATTTATTAAACAACAAGAGGAATCGCTTACTAAAAACCCATCGGTATCTCTTGCCGAACCGATCTATTTCTTTGATAGCAGTACAGATCTCGCCTTCATGATGATGCGGCCTGTACAAGCCGATGACCAATCTTTCACTCCTTCAGCCATTGCGGTAAAATCAGCACGTGAAATTTTATCAACCATTCGCACACAATTTCCGGATCTGGAAATCGGCTTGACCGGCTTACCCGTCCTTGAAAATGATGAAATGGCTGCATCGGATCGCGATAGTACCAATGCCTCGTGGATCGCATTGGCCGGTGTCGCTTTACTCTATTTAGTCGTGTATCGCAGTTTTCGCTATCCTCTCTTGACCGTGGCTACTCTCGTTGTGGGTACCATCTGGGCATTAGGACTTACAACCTTATGTATCGGTTACTTGACGATTCTATCCTCTACCTTTGCGGTAATGTTGATCGGGATGGGAGATTATGGGGTATTATGGATCGCCTGTTATGAACAAGAAAAACGCCATGGGCATGATCCCCGAGCTGCTCTTCATCACACCGCTATTCATGCCGGTCCTAGTATTCTAACAGCGGCGATTACTACTTCGCTAGCCTTTTATGCGACGATGTTTGCGGATTTCCAAGCGGTATCCGAGCTTGGGTTTATTGCAGGGAGTGGAGTACTGCTCTGCGCTCTATCCTGTTTCTTAATCATGCCGGCTCTATTGATTCTAATCGATCGCCCGGCGAAAGATAAGGCAAAAGAACAACAACAGTCTCCAGATTCGCTACCCGCAGATGCCCCAGCAGTTACCTCGCAATCCTCTATCGAACCAAGTTCGAGATCGGAAGTGATTCTCCCTTTTCAGACTCCTGAACGGGAATGGCTTGCTGGAGCTAGTCGATATCCTCGCATCGTTCTATTTCTGAGTTTACTCTTTTTGATTCTTGGGGGAGCACTTTCGCTTGGACTGCGTTATGATCATAATCTCCTCCATTTACAATCGCCAGATTTGGATTCTGTTCGCTGGGAGAAAAGATTGCTCGAAAAAACCGTTGGCACGAGCTGGCACGGTCTAAGTATCGCCTCTACCCCTGAACAGGTATTGCAATGGAAAAAAGAGTATGAACAGTTACCAGAAGTTAGCAAGGTTGTTGAATTAGTTTCTCTATTACCAGCGGATCAAGAGGCTAAAAAACCACTCATCGACAAAATTGCCCAGCGACTCCAAGGGCTACCGGATCAACTTTCAGATTCGCCAGGGTTGCCCAAAAATTTTCTGGATCAACTAATCAAAATCGATCGATTTCTGAAAGAGAACGAGAAGAATTCGCGAATGAATTCATCACCAAGTTCAAGTTCAGAACAATCTCCTTACATGGTCGGATTGGCAAATTTTCGTTCTCAGATCGATCAACTGAGATTATACTTGGAAGCCAACAAGAGCGAAGAGGGTCTAGCTCATTTGCAACGAATAAATCAGCAAATTCGAACCGATCTCTATACAGGCCTAAAGCAATTAAAACAATATACCCAATCGAATCCAATAACCATTACAGATTTACCGCAAAATTTACGAGAACGGTTTATCGGAACTCATGGAACTTATTTATTGCGAATCTACGCTAAAGAGAATTTATGGGATTATGACTCTTTGCAACAGTTTGTGAATAGCCTGCGCAAGATCGATCCAGAAGTAACTGGGAAACCGTTCGGCACGCTCGATGGGTTACGCACCATGAAAACCGGCTTCCAATCTGCAGGGCTTTATGCGTTCATCGCCATTGTCTTGATTCTCCTCATCGATTTCTGCCAAGCTAAATTTCTTTTCCTTGCATTATTACCCCTGCTCTTCGGTATCATCGGAACTCTAGGATTACTTCACTTATTAGGTTACACCATGAACCCCGCAAATCTGATCGCCTTACCGCTCATTTTTGGTGTAGGGATCGATAACGGCGTCCATGTTTTGCATGATTACCGGGCACAGTTTGCTTGCCGTAAAAAGAAAGGGGTTTATCGCATGAGTCGGCCAACGGGGCAAGGGATATTCATTGCTGCCGTGACCACCATTCTCGGCTTCGGAACCCTTATGATTTCGCAACATCACGGGATGTTCAGCTTGGGATTAACGTTAACCATGGGGGTCACGATCTGTATGATTGCTGCATTGATTATTTTACCCTGTTGCTTACGACTGCTCGATCAACGCCACTTGAAAACAAAGATCACTCCAGAACAGGATTCGAAAACTTTATCCACTAATCCAATTCAGAATCATCGACGAGCTGCCTGAAATTTCGACCTTTTCGATTGCCATAAATCAAAAGCGATCTTGCCTAGATTCGCTTTTGATTTCTCTCGACATCTATCGATTCAGAATTCAAAAATCTTAGATGAGGGGATTTGCTCTCTATCATCTACTCAAAAGCTGGATTCGATGTGGAAAATAGAAGTAGCTTGATATTGGTTGTTGGCGAAGCAAAAATGAAATTAATACCTAGAAAAGGATGATGATCTCTGTAATCACCCGAAAATAATCATCCTAAAATCAGCTTATTGCTCCGTTAAAATCCAATTTCTTTTACAATCCAATTCCATTACAATTCTTTTGCTTTCAAAATCGATAAACGAGCTTAAAATTAAAGATGATCGAAAAATGATGCTAAAATATTTCTGTTCAAAAAAATCAAGACAATATCGAATAAAGGATATAAAATAGAAAAATAATATCTGAGCTGATTCACCCGCAATTGTACTCATAAGAAATAATAGCTAGGCGAATTAGTTTAGATCCACGCGAAAATCGTCTCTTCAAGATGAATCAGTGAAAAAGAAAAAAAGTAAAAGGTAAAAGGCTTGAACTATGAAAGTAAAATCAATTTTCTTGCTCGGTGCAATTCTAGGAATATTTTCGAGCATTGTTCTTTGGGCAGATAAAGAGTCGCCGCTCTCCAATACGATGAGCGATGCAGCAACCGAGTTTTTACAATCTCTCCCCCCCGAATTATTGAAAAAGGCTCAATTTGAATTCGATTCCCCCCAGCGGACTCGCTGGTTCTTTACACCACAACAAGTAAAGAAACAAGCAACCCGCAAAGGGTTGCGAATGGAGGAATTGGACGAAAAGCAGAAGAAGCTAGTTCTGAATTTATTGCGATGTGGAACAAGTAAAAAGGGGTATGAACAAGCAACCACGATCATGAGTCTAGAATCGATTTTAAAAGGGCTGGAAAAGAACGGAGCCATGACCCGAAATCCGAACTGGTATTTCGTAAGTATATTTGGCAAACCGTCGCGAACGGGCACTTGGGGTTGGCGTGTTGAAGGGCATCATCTTTCGGTCAACTTTACCATCGATCGTGGTCAGCTCAGTTCGGTTACTCCCTTCTTCTTTGGTGCTAACCCGGCAGAAGTAAAATCTGGGGATCGCAAAGGCTTGAGAACTCTTCCCGAAATCGAAGATCTGGCCCGCAAACTGATCAATAGTCTCAGTTCTGAAGAGAAAAAATTGGCTGAAGTACCATTGAATCAGCTCGCAGAAGTTAATGAAGGGACTGATCGATCTGATCGGAAAGATCCCATTGGGATGAGCAGTAATCAGTTCGATGAGAAGCAACAGGTTCTCTTGGCACAACTAATTAAAGCCTATACTTCGCGAATGCCTGATGAAATTGGAACTCTGGAATTTCAGCTGTTCCAGAAATCGGCTAAAGATAAAGTTTTCTTTTCATTTGCTGGAAGTACTACCCCAGGAAAAGCGTATAAATATCGAATTCATGGACCAACATTTTTGGTAGAATTCCTCAACGATCAAACCGATGGTTCTGGCAACCCCGCTAATCATATCCACAGTGTTTGGCGACACCTCCCAGCAGATTTTGGGATAAAAAATTAGTGATCATCAACCATACTAATGTTTAAGAAATATTGATATTTGCTGATTAGATTAGATCCGAAGAATCGAAGCATTTCTGATAGATTGTTCGGATCTTTATCATCTCCCCTTTTATCATCTCCCCTTTAAATCTCTGGTTTTCTAAATCTAGTTCGAATAAAGCTCATCCAAAACATGGATAACCGCTTGAATTGTTTGCTCAATATCTGCCTCTGAATGAGCCGTAGTAAGCCAACCGCCGAGGCCCGGCATATCGACCCCTTGCAGCATAAGTGCTTGGCGGAAAGTCTGGATAAGAGAACTATCTTTAGGCCCATCGAGCAGATGAAGATCCCCCTCATAGGGAATCATTCCGTTGTTATCTGACGTTGCTTTTACTGGTCGAGGTCCATGATAATTGGGCAACAAGCGAAACATAGAAAAGTCGCTATAAGCGATCCAAGGAAACCCGTGTAGAGCAAATTCTTCATTCAAACGATTACGCAATAGAAGAGCCAGGGAATTGGCTCTAGCACACACCTCTCCATTTTCTATCTGTTTCAGAGCAGCAATCCCTGCCGCGGCAGAGACCGGATTACCATTGTAGGTGCCGGGATGTCGCATTTTCGCTTTCCCGGGGCGATTTTCAATAAAGGCGAGAACATCTTCTCGTCCAGCGACTCCCCCACCGGGCAATCCCCCTGCTAATATTTTTGCCATCGAAGTCAAATCTGGTTTGACCTGATAATATCCTTGTGCTCCTCCGGGAGAAACACGAAACCCGGTAATCACTTCATCAAATATCAATAAATTACCGTATTTGATTGTCAGTTCACGGAGGGTCTTCAAAAATTCTCCCCGAATGGGGACAGCTCCCCAATGACCGCCAGTAGGTTCGAGAATGACGCAAGCAATATCGGAATCTTGGCGGAGTTGTTCTTCGACTAAATCGGGGCGATTGGGGGGAATAATAACGGTATATTTTTGTACTTCCGGAGGGATACCAGGAACACTAGGCTGATCGTATGGGGGATCAGAACCTGGGGATACGGCATCATGCCAACCATGAAAATGGCCAGCAAATTTTAAGATCTTATTTCGGCCCGTAAAAATTCTCGCTAAACGAATCGCCATAATCGTCGCTTCTGTTCCAGAACCCGTAAAACGCACTCGTTCAGCGCTCGGTACGAGTCTTGAAACCCCTTCCGCCCATTCTATTTCAAGTTCGTGGCTACCGCCGACATGAGTAGCGCGCGGCAATTGTCTAGCGACGGCCTCTAAAACTTTGGGGTTGCTGTGCCCGAGCAACATCGCTCCATGCCCTGACCAATAATCGATGAATTCATTCCCGCCTACATCCCACTTATGACTTCCCAGCGCGCGATCCATATAAACCGGAAATGGGTTAAAAGTTCGCAAATCATGGGTCACTCCTGCAGGTAATACTCGCCGAGCACGTTCTGCGAATTGCTTCGATGCTATGAACCGCATTTCATAGCGATTCATTATTTCTCTTTTGGCTTGATCGTTTACAACGATCTTGTCGCTAATCTGTGGAGTTTCTTTAGTGGATTTAACGATTCTTTCTGTCATTTTTATATTACCTAACTTTCTGTTATCACTTATCTAAACTTATCTGTTATGATCTCGGTTAATGGCATGGCAAATAGCAACATTCGAGAGAATAGCCGTTTACTGTTCTTTGTAGTACTATGTTCCCCTCGGGCAATCTTTTAGGACAAAGTCCTGTAATTATCGCTCGAGAATTATGGATCGAGGTGCAAAACGCTACTAAATCTATTCTTTAAAAGTCGTTTCGCTTCAAGACTCAGTTTAATCCAAAATAGATGGATCTCACTAAGTTTTTTGAGATGAGTGCTCTCAACGAGATAGCGTGCTGATCTAGAGCTAAGATTATTAGAGCTCAAGTCCAATCGACTTAAATTTCTCAACTTGGGGGATTGGCACAACATGGCAATCCCCTCATCGGTCAGTTCACACCTATCTAATATCAGATGGTTTGTTTTATTTAAATAATCGCTTTGCAATAAAAAGCTCAGTCCTTCATCGCCAATGGCATTTGAACTAAGGTTTAAACAGTGCAGGTTAATTGGGCATTCGTTTTTGTAAGAAGATACCATATCGCGCAACCCAATTTCCGTTATCTCATTAAGATCCAAATTTAGGCGCTTCACATGTTTCAATAAAGAATTTTTTGCGAGTTCAACCAAGCCGTCATTTTCTATGGAGCTATCACCGATATGCAAATCGAGCAGTTTGACATTCTTACACATGGCCACGAAATCATAGATGAATCTCGATCCTAAATAATTTTCATTAATATGCAAATATTTTAGATCCTGCAAATATCCTTTCTTACCTGAAGAGATGATTCCCTGGTCGCCAATGGAATTAGCATACAGATAGAGTTTTGTAAGATTTTTTAATCCTTCCCAATCCGTGAGATTCTGCAATGAGCTGATATGATTCTCACCGAGATCTAATTCACGGAGATTTTGCAATTGAGAAGAATTCGCCAGAGAAAATAGACCCGAATCACTTATTCGATTTCTTCTCAAATATAGGGTCGTCAATGAAGAAAGATGGGGGGATTGTGTTAGCTGTTTCAAATCATCATCTTCTAGATTACAGTTTGGTAGGTCTAATGATCGAAGTGCTTGGATATGTTTACTTTTACTTAAAACCGAGGCGATGGAACTTCCAGAAGTAATATTTGTAAATCGAAGTTGATTTACTTGTTCAAAAAATGGATCGGAAAAAAAATCTTTCAAATCTCTTAGATTGTCGGTTAGCTCATCGATCCAAAGATTCGTAAATGGATATAGTTGATTCCATATAGTTTTGCGATCGGATTTCTTCATTTGTAACACCGACTCTCCATTGACTACCGCAATGGGCCAACCCGAATCGCATTGCCAAAATACTCCAGGAATTTCTGGCAAATATTCATCCCAAGCTTGAATATTCTCCGAAAATGTGGAAGCTTGATCTGAATCACTGTCAAATTTTATCTTCACTCCATCTTCCAAAAATAGATGAGAGGTTTGATTTCGTAGATAAGCAGCTAAGATAGAATGATTTCGTTCCTCTAACCAATCGGTATAGGCGAAACGTGGTTGGGGATCGAAACGCCGATTCTGTATCAATTCAATAAACGTTAGTTCTTCTGCGGAATAATTCACGATGAATCTCTCCTCTCTATGGATCTATACGGGTAAGAATAGCAATCTAGATTTCTCTTTCAGCTAAGCGACCTATAATTTATGAGGCTCCAGAATTTTTAAAGATGCCGAACCAATCGATTGATTTATTATAGAAAAATATCAAAAAAGAGGAAATAGTTCCAAAATCTCGATTGGAAATTCATGAAGATCGTTAGCCGATTTCCATGAAAATAAGATCGCAAAAAAGCTTGGATTATTGTAAAAATGGATTAACAATCTTAAACCATCTCGATTTACCGGAAAGTGGTATTTTGCGTTAGCTTAAGATCAATGAAGCTCAAAGATCAGCGAAGCTCAAAGAATCTGGGGGGTATAAATCTACGAATGGTGTTGTAGAGATTCCCCCAAGAGATTCCCCCACTGGTAGAAGATTGAAGAGTGTTTCGTCCGAGAGGGGGAATTGAAATTAGAATCTGTGGGCTTGCACTTCTGCAACAGATTCGACATGATTTATGGATTTCGGGATTTTTGACGATCGCGCATAACGATAAGAATTCGATTGCGTAGAGAATTGGGCATTTTATCGAATTCCGATTTTTCAATACGGCCATTGTGATCCAAGTCATAGGTGCTCAGAAAATCTTTAAACCGTTCTGGAATCGTGAATCCTTGTTGAGGAAAGATTGCTTCATTAATGATCTCCTCTTTTCCCTCTTTCTTTTCGGGATTCAAATTCTCCTCTTGAGCGATAAGCCCGCCGCCCAGTAGAGCACCAAAGCGGTTATTTCGCATTCGAACGATTTTTTTCATATCGTTCATATTATCGGTGATCACTTGAACCGCGCAGAGGCACATTTCATCGGTCGATTGTTCACCAAAACGGACTAATTTAGGCGGTGTACTGGGATTATGAGGATTATCTTCAGAATTATCGTAAACAGCATGGACTTGAATAATTGCCCCTTTGGGGAGTGAGACTGGTTTGGCAAATCGATAGGCTCCCTGCCAGTTGAAATCCCAATCTTTAATCCAGATAAGAGGTATTGTTTGGCCAGATGGTAGTTTGGCTTCGGTCTTCATCTCTTTACCAATATAGTGCATATGCGGGGTAATGGATAATAACTTGACTGGAACAGGCAATGGCGCCGAACTGGCTTCGATTTTATAATTTTTCTCGTTAGGTGGAATCCGGATCGAACGATTACTTACCGCAATTCCGCCCACCAGTTTATCGACCGGTTTGCGGCTAAAGTAGATACCCAAGGAAGATTGATCGGTTTCGATTTTACCTGATGGATGATAATGGATTTGCAAAACAAGGTCAGAACCTTTTCTGAGCAATTTACCAACTCCCTCTGGCAGGAAATAAGGTTCAGCACCAGGAGCCCATCCGCCCAAGGCCCCCGTGGGGATAATGCCCGGCCCGCCAAATGTTCGATAACCATAGCCCTTTTCTCTTGCTTCTCGTTTGCGTGCTTGACCCAGCGAATCGAGATAATAAATGGAATGATGGACTACGGCGTTATTGCCAGGTCGAAATTCTACCGCAGCAACCGTGCGATCGCTCGTAATGGGAATTGGAATCACAAAGCATTGCAAAATATCGCGACCATCGGCAGGAACGGTAAACGGTTTTGGCATTTTCAGAATGAGATCTGGTTGTCCCAATCGCCAACCGGGAGTAAATTTCGGTAAAGGCGGCAAATCGTTCTTATCCCCTTCCCGTTTTCCTTGGCTGACCCAATCAGCAATGATTTTTATATCTTTGTCGCTTAGCCGATGTTCATCGCGAAACTCCCCAAATCCTGGTTCCGCTTTCCAGGGTGGCATGCGGCGATCTCCGGTTACCTCGGCAATAAATTTTGCTCTTTTAGCGACATCCTGATAAGTGGTCAATGAAAAAGGACCGATCTCCCCAGGTCGATGACAGCTAACACAATTTTGCCAAAGAATCGGTGCCACATCTTTATTGAACGTAAGTACGGTTGAATCGATTTCTGCTGCATGACTAGAGCATGCTGAGCTGAAACATAATAACCCTGTCACTACAATAGAATAAATTATAGAATAAATTATAGAATAAATTAACTTGCTATGTTTCATAAAATTACCCATTCCATGTGATTGAGGATGCAAATTTTAGTTGTTCTCTCTAGAACTATTTCTTGCCGTTAGAAATGCAACGATAGTTACCCATCAACTCTGTTATTCGTTTCGATCTTTCCTATCAATGGCTTTAAAATCATTTACTGGATTGCGTTGTTTTCGAATTTGTCGCTATCTCTAAAGGACAGCCGAAAGGAATTACTTCGACAGGCTCGATCGATCGATGATTGAGATGTTGCCTAATTGCGGTTTCCAGATCGTGATGTTGGGCCGCCGGTCGACGTTTACCGGTTGCTGAATAAAGATCATCAATTCGACCACGATACAGAATTTCGCCCGCTGGCTTTATCAATAAAGACGAAGGAACGATCTTGATCCCACCCGCACGAGCCAATTGCTGATTTTCATCCTGGAAGACGGGGAATCTTATTTGATATTCCTTGACATGTTCTCGGATCTTTGGGACGGTAACATCCAAATCGCTATAAATTCCCAAAAACAGAATTTTTTCGTCCTTAAATTTTTTGGTCAATCGATTGAGTTCCGGAATATACCGATTCGAAACCGGGCACTCAGGATTTAAGAATACCATCACCACCCCGGAAAACTTGTCCCATTCCTTTTTGCTATAGATCTTTCCTTCTATATCCTTCATCAAAAACGTTTTAATTTCCCCGAGTGTTGACTTATTAGAGAATCTGTTTTCTTCAAAATCTTTTGCTTGAATAGCTTGAATCTGAATCCCTATCGCAAATACTACTGCTATCGCAAATACTACTGCTATCGCAATGATCCAGAAAGCATAAACCGATTTTCGAGTTAGCGAATTTGAATTCAAATTTTCTAATAACACCTTTGAGAATGTTATTATTTTCTGATGTTTCATTGCCAACTTCAATTCCTTAATGGTATAATGATTCGTGATTTAATTTTCTTGTCTTTCCCATTTATATCCTCATAACACTCATTCGTTGTCTTTCATTACAAAACAATCCCATTGAAAAGCAAATTCATTGAATCAATAGAAAAATTAAACATTTATTTATATTTTGCGTAAAATATACCCATTATGATAATTTCTGTTCTTAACAGCATTTTCCGACATCTTCTCACAGAAATCTAAATTTTATTTTGCAAATCCGATCCACCAATCTCTGTGTCCCCTCTCTTATTATTCATCATAACTTCAGCAAAAGCTTTTAACTCGATTGCACCAACCCTTTTCACGATGCCTTAAAAATTCGATCCAACAAGTTGAAAATCAACTTCGAACTGATATATCACAAATACCTACCTGAATGGAGTTAGATTAATCGCCATTCTTTGTTTGGTTTGTGTTCATACTTTTACCAAAATGTACCAAACTAAACCCAAAATTTGCCTAATATTTGCCCTAAACCCAAGCGATCAAACCTCAATATTTATTTAGAAAGTAGATCATCATGGTTCCTGAATTTAGTCAAAAGATCGATTCTCTGGCCAAAAACAACTCAATATCCAAAAACCCGAGAAAATCCTTCCATTTAACGCAGTTCGCAGCGTGCTTCGTATTCCCGCTATTCCTAGTCATGGGAATTTTTGAGATAACATGGTTCAGCTCACTCAATGCTGCGGAACCGATTTCCCTCTTTAATGGCAAAAACCTCGATCAATGGCGATTTCGCAATCCGAAAGCAACGAGCAAATGGACCATAACAGAATCGGTAATGCTCGATCCGAAAATGCCGAATCATCTGGTAGGGAAAAAAGGGGAATCGATTTTGCTAAATGGAGATAACGGTCATGGTGTTGATCTGCTCAGCTTGAAGGAGCATGGTGATTGTGAATTAACGCTGGAATTTATGGTTGCAAAAGGGAGCAATTCTGGGATTTATTTTCAGGGTCAATACGAAGTTCAAATTCTGGACAGTTTTGGGAAAAAAGATAAAGAGCTTCAATACGGAGACTGCGGTGGAATTTACAATACAGCACCGCCTAAAATGAATGCCACCAAAGCACCGGGAGAATGGCAAAAATTCAAAATTATTTTCCAGGCACCCCGCTTTGATAAATCAGGAAAGAAAATCGAATCGGCAAAGTTCATTGCGGTATATCTCAATGATCGATTGATCCAGGAAAATGTCTCGGTCAAAGGTCCAACTACTTCTGCTCTAGGCGGTAAAGAAAAACCGAAAGGCCCATTGATGCTTCAAGGCGATCATGGCCCCGTTGCTTTCCGGAATATTCAGCTCAAAGAAAAAGAGTAATCAAAATCCGTTTTGCTGACTCGAAACGTGATCTCCAGAAAAGTCTTTTCTGTTTTAGTAGGGCACTATCGATCTTGTCCGCGAATTTTCAGATCTCGGCTCGAAGAGTCGAGATCTGATTTTAGGTAATAATGATCAATTGCCAAGTTTCTTCTTATTGTGCAAAGCAAGTATCGGTTGTTTGATCGGCACCGCACAACCCGAAAGCTTTGCCAATATTTCTCATGGAACTCTACTGATTTATCTTTGACTAAATAGGAATGCCCGCTTCTCCACACCTCAAAGCAACCTCAGCAATCGCTCTTATATCGCAACAAGCTAGAAGCGAGTAACGATAACAATCAATAACAGACAACAAATCTGGCATACCTGAGATGACCCACTTCATCTTAGATGAATTTCGGCTTAGATGGATTTCGCTGATAATTGATAATTCCATCATCCCTCTAGATTCTCCCAAAACTGCATACTACCTATTTTGACTTTTCCATCATCACCATCCTATTAGTAGGACAAAAACATTTTTGAAAAACGGTGTTTGAAGCCAGTCGTTAACCGTTTTCCTATTCTGCCATTGACCGGATTGACCAGGGCTTCGCCATCAGATTGCAGAATGGATCCTTTCGCGAGTTCTAGCCTAAATGACGACATTCCTCTAATTTTCCATGTCAATTTAAATGGAAAGAGTTATACTTCTATAACTCGTAGAAAATCGATTGATAGGAAAAGAGCTTAGAATATCAATTAGATTCATCGAGATATTTTTGATTAAAATCGATTTAAGAATACTATTGTTTCTGAATATAGCTTCGTAAGATACGAAAATTACGTGGGGATTTGCAATTCCAATCCATTTTTCTCAATTTCCGATAAAAAATAAGATGGGATTATCTGAAGGGAGTTTATTGAGAATCAATCTATTATCAAATGAGATTATTAAAAGGAATTCATAACTGTTAGAGTCTGAATAGTAGCGCATTTGAATCAATTGTTTTGAAGGAACGTTATTTTCGCTGAATTTTTTCAGATAAAGATCTTTTATAATGATCTCGGTTCCCTTCGATACGTATTTAGAACCATATTTTTATGAAAGTGAATTACCAAAAAGATCATTCCCAATGAATCATATCAAAGAATGAAATTCGTATCAATTTTTAAGAGACATTTACAAGAAATCCAACTACGATAATGATAAGGGAATTGAGAGAAAGTTGGTCAATTAAAATAGGAAAAGATATCGTTGAGTTGGAATAATGCAGCATTGCGGCCGTATTTGTGGATGTTAGGAGGGAGTTTTTCGTTTGCCTGGATGGCAGCTTTTGCCAACGGCTTAGGCGGGAGATGTCAATGGCCACTGGTGGCGATGTCCCGATCTCTCCTGGTATTTCTATTTGTGGGGGTAAGCGCTTGGTTAAGCGGAACCCGGTTTGTTTTTTGGCGTCCGGTCACCTTGTGGGTAAGAAGTTTAGCAGGGAGTGTTAGCGTAATAACCACCTTCTATGCCCTGACCCATTTACCCGTATCGTTAGTACTGACCATAACCAATCTTTTCCCGATCTGGGTAGCAATTATATCCCGCTTCGTGTTCAAAAAACATCTGAGTTATTCTTCTTGGATAGCAGTGATTTTAGCGGTGATGGGGGTCATGGTTATTCAAGGGCCTCATTTGCAAATCCCGATATTTTCAACCCTAGCCGAAGGTGAAAAACAGGAATCAACAGATCAGTTCGCCTTCATGCTTGCCTTGATTGGGTCGTTGACTACCGCCATTGCCATGGTCGGTTTGCATCTTGTTCGCCAAGTTCAACCGGGAGCTATCGTCGTTCATTTTTCGCTGGTCTCGATGATTGTTTGTCTAATCCCTCTGCTACTAGTAATCCCCGAAGAACAAACATCTTTAAACAGTATGCCGACCATTCCGTTACTGCTTTTGGCGGTGGGAATTTTTGCGGCATTAGGCCAATATTTGCTGACGAAAGCGTTCGCTGCTGGTCCCCCTGCCAAAATATCGGTTGTTAGTCTAACTCAAGTAATCTTCGGAGTGATGATCGATCTTATATGGAACAATCTGCATTTGCAGTTCACGATGGTGCTGGGTATGTTGATGATCCTTCTCCCCTCGGCTTGGATGATGTTGCAAAACAGTTCGCACTCCGATGAAATTGCAGATATACAAACGAAGAGAAAATTAGAGATCACTCAAAATAGAGATCCAGACAAAAATTTGAAAATACAACTAACCGATTCCTGGGAATGAGTGATCAGCTTATGTAAAAATGGATAAATGTATTCTTCTCACAAATATAGATGAAAATTTATGGATGTATTGAATTGAGCATCAACAAAATCCAGAATTTTTATGAAAGAGATTCGTCTTAAATTTAGAACGAATCCTGCAAGGATTATTTTACAACAGAACCGACCTCCCCAAGCGATTACCCAGAAAGAAGATTGCTATGAAAAGCGAAATATCAAGTTCAGGAAAAATAGGGCTTGCGGTATTACTATATTGCTTATTCACTTGCCCCACTTTCGCAGCAGATTCCCTTGCTGATAAGATAGGAAGTGTCATGCACCGGAGTGAATATAAACACTCGCGCTGGGGGATAATGATCGTCGATGCGCAAAGTGGGCAAACGATTTATGCGGTCTCTCCTGATCGACTATTTATTCCCGCATCTACCACCAAATTATTTTCCTGTGCAACCGCTTTGACCACCTTGGGACCAGATTATCGTTTTGAAACCCCTGTTTTTGTTCGAGGTGTCATCAATAAAGGGATTCTAGAAGGGGATCTCATTTTAGTCGCTTCGGGCGATCTCACGATGGGGGGCCGTAACAAAGAAGGTAAAACCCTTTTCGAGAATTATGACCACACCTATGCAAATGGCGGCTCAACGCCATCGACATTGACACCGACCGATCCACTTTATGGATTAAATCAGCTGGCGGAACAGATTTCGAAGAAGGGGATCAAGGAAATAACAGGAGAAATATTGATCGATGAACGATTATTCCCCAGATTTCGTAGCTCAGGTTCCGGCCCGGAGATTGTGTCATCGATTATGATCAATGATAACCTTGTCGATGTAACCGTTATTCCTGCCTCTAAACCAAATGAATTAGCTCGAGTGGAGATGCGGCCAAAATGTGATCTGATTCAAATGGATGCTGAAGTCAAAACCACTGAGGAAAATCAACCGCCAAAAGTTATTATCCAAGCGATGAATTCTACCCAATTTACCATCCGCGGGACTATACCCGTCAAGCATGCTCCTATCAATCGCTTTTTCCCCATTGAAGAACCTTCGCTTTTCGCGCGAAATTTATTTATTCGATGTTTACGTGAAAAAGGGATCCTCGTCCACGCGAACGCGCTGCGGCCTTCCTTTTTTAATTTACCCCCTAAAGGCTTTTACCCAAAACTAAATAAAATTGCCTCGTACGAATCGGAGCCATTCCGTGACGTCATTAAAGTAACCCTTAAAGTAAGTCATAATTTATATGCCAGTACTTTGCCTGCTTTAGTTGGATTGAAAAAAGGGGATCCAACTCCCACCAACGGCTTGCGAATTCAAAAACAGATTCTGACCGATCTTGGGGTCGATGCCAATGCCATTTCTTTTGGCGGCGGAGCCGGTGGTACCAATTCCGATCTGGTCAGCCCGCGAGAGATCATCCATTTACTTCAAGGGATGGCCAAGAGACCAGAAGCCACAATCTATTTTGACAGTCTCCCTGTGATGGGACTTGATGGTACTTTGGTCGATACTGTTTCGGCTTCTAGTCCCGCTCGTGGTAAAGTACAGGCAAAAACAGGCACTTTTATCTGGTTCGATTTACTGAACAATCGGCCAATGTTACGCAGCAAATCGATTGCGGGCAAGATGACAACGGCCAAAAATCGCTCGTTGTATTTCGCGATCTTCCTCAATGATGTTGCCATTGAAACAGGAGGCTCCCCGGCTCGCGAAAGTAAAGCCCTGGGCGAAATCTGCGAGCTGATCTACAATTTAACCCCAGCAAGCCCGAACAGCAAATAAAAGTACTATCGATTCACCAGTAAAAGGCTTATTTTAGCGATAATTGAAAGCCAATTTCAGCTGATCCAACAACATGTTTTTCATTGTTGATCCGAAGAGAGAATCTCATAAGCTCAAAGAACAATAATAATGTCAGATAGTAAATAAAATGGCCAGGAGCCAGATAAACTTCTTATTTAATGAGAGTCGAATTTGCGCATATGAATGAGGGAAGACATAACAGTAAAAATGCAAGTTTTAACGATTCATGAGATGCAAAAAGTTCGTAAAACATTCTGCATCTCAATTCCAAAATCCTTATACAAGAGACCCTATCTAGTAAAAGAGATACGATCGACTCCAAGAAAATTCGATATTTTGCGATCAGGAGATATTTACATCTGAAAATCTCCCATCTTCTCTATTTTTTCTTTTAAGAGTTACTTTCCAGATCTTTTCCCCTATTTCTTGGAATCAAAATGTGTAAAGATTGTGTAAAGATATAGAAACGATCATAAAATATTGGCAAGAAGAGAATTCATTGAGATTAAAAGATTCCCTGCGATTCATAAAAATTTCCCGAAAATTCGATGTTCTCTTCTCGATTTTCTAAGTTCATTCACTTTTCAAATCATTCGATGAAGTTTAGAAAAAACATTTATTCGTTATTGTTTTTTGATGATTAGGGCAGTAAAATAAGAGAAATTAGGCAAAAAATGAATCTTGGATATAAATCTTAGATAAGTGACAAACAACCTAGCAAAGCGATCCAAAATCTTTGCGAAAGTCTCTGAAACCGGTTCATCAAACGGGTATCATAAGGGTAACAAACAAGTACTAAACGGGTAACAAACAAGTACCAAACGGGTAACAAACAAGTACCAAACGGGTAACAAACAAGTACCAAACGGGTAACAAACAAGTACCAAACGGGTAACAAACAAGTACCAAACGGGTTCAATATAGAAATATGAAAAAGTCGATCATCATCTGCTCTGATTTAAATATTTCCGAGCCACTCTCCATGAATTTATATAGAGAGTTATTATGTCAGAATATGAACCAAACAACAACAACGTAATCAGGGTAATTAAGAGATTTTTCAATTGAAGATTAGATAATGAAAAGTAAATCATAGCAAACCCTGGATCGAAGAAAAATCCGGGGTTTTCTGATTTGAGGAGTAAAACAATGGCTGCCAAAGACGAGCTGGCCAATACCAAAAACCAATCAAGTAAAGAAACTAGCAATAGCGTTAGTAACTCAAGTGTTAGTAACCCAAGTGTTATGAACAAGGAATCAAGTTCACAGCAACAAAAATCGAATCGTGTCCTTATATTCGATACTACGCTGCGCGATGGGGAACAGTCCCCTGGTTGCAGTATGAATCTGCAAGAGAAACTGGAAATGGCCCGGTCGCTCCGAGACTTGGGTGTTGATATTATCGAAGCCGGTTTCCCAATCGCATCGATCGGCGATTTCGAATCGGTGCAGGCTATATCGCGTGAAATCCATGGCCCCATTATATGCGGCTTGGCTCGAAGCAATTCCGGAGATATCGACCGCGCCCGCGATGCCCTTGTGGATGCCGAGCGGAAACGAATCCATGTCTTTTTGGCAACCAGTGCGATCCACCGCGAATTCAAATTGCGGATGACCCCTGCGGAAATCGTTCAGCGCGCTAAAGAGAGCGTCGAACGAGCACGATCGTACGTAGACGATGTAGAATTTTCTCCGGAAGATGCCGCCCGGACTGAACTGGACTTCCTCTGTGAGGTTGTTGAAAAAGCGATCGAAGCAGGTGCCAGTACTCTCAACATTCCTGATACCGTGGGCTATAGCGTCCCGTCGCACTATGCTCATATCATGCGTTATTTGAAACAGCATGTCCGCGGTATCGACCAGGTAACTTTAAGCGTGCATTGCCATAACGATCTTGGCCTGGCCGTTGCGAATAGCCTTGCCGCGCTCCAAGAAGGGGCACGGCAAATCGAGTGTACGATTAACGGCATCGGTGAAAGGGCCGGAAATTGCGCGCTCGAAGAAATCGTCATGGCTCTAAAAACCCGGCAAGATTACTACGATCTCCACACCAACATCCGAACCGAACTACTTTTCCCTACCAGCAGAAAATTATCGATGCTCACAGGAATGCACGTTCAACGCAATAAAGCGATTGTTGGCCAGAATGCTTTCGCCCACGAAGCAGGGATCCATCAAGATGGGATTCTCAAAGAACGGAGCACGTATGAAATCATGCGGCCAGAAGATGTGGGTATTCCGCGCACCGAACTGGTTCTAGGTAAACATAGCGGTCGCCATGCTCTTAAACAGCGAATTGAAGATCTAGGATACCATCTAGACGATAATCAATTTCAGAATGTTTTTGAGCAGTTTAAACTTTTGGCCGATCGTAAAAAATTGATTTATGATGCCGATATTGAAGTCTTAGCCGAAAATCAGATTCATGTCGGTGCCAGTTCCGCATGGACCCTCGAAGCTTTTACTTGTAATGCAGGTACTGGTACCCTCCCTTCTGCTGCGGTCTGCCTCTGGCATGCCAATGGCCAAATTATTCGCGATGCCGCAGTTGGGGACGGTCCCGTCGATGCGGTATTCCGTACGATTGCTCGAATTACACAGATCGATGTTAAAATTATCGATTATCGAGTCCGTAGTGTGAGCATCGGTTGCGATGCTCAGGGCGAAGTTACCGTAGAAGTCGAATATCAAGAACGCAAACTCACTGGGCGAGCGGTCAGTACCGATATTATTGAGGCCAGTGCGTTAGCACTGCTCCAGGTGATCAATCTTATCGCTACCCAAAAAGAACTTCACCGCTTTAAACCAACCGATTCGTTCCCGCAAGAGCTAGCGAATCAATTAAGTTAAATGTGTAAGTTAAATTTGCCCGTTCTCTCTACCCGTTCTGCTTAGCCACGCAGAAACAATTGCCCGTTTTATGATCAAAATTTAACTGTCCTTCTGTTCAAATCGCCTCATCCCTTATCCCCATAATTCTGGCACTTGGCTGGCACTTGGAACAGATATTCAGGATAAGTATCAAGAAAGCTATTTCGGCAGAAATGGCGAGTAACAGCAATAGTCATTTAATTGTTCGAACCAGAATGCATTTAAACAAGCAAAGACAATCAATCGATTTCTAGTATGGATACAAATAATCAAGATACAAACCAGCCCGAAGTTATTATTATTGGCGCGGGCCTAGCAGGGTTAGCCTGTGCTGTTCATCTGCATAACTGGAAAATCCCCTTTCGCATCTTGGAAGCGAGCGATGGCATTGGGGGCCGTGTGCGAACCGATTCCTATCAGGGGTATCAGCTCGATCGTGGTTTTCAAATTTACTTGACTGCCTATCCCGAAGGTCAGAGGATGCTCGACTACCAAGCACTCAATCTAAAATCGTTCGCTCGCGGTGCTTACATTCGCTATCGGGGAAAATGGCATCGCGTCAGCGATCCCCGGGAACAACCACTTTCCATCTTTCGTTCTCTCTTTAGCCCGATCGGAACAATCTCGGACAAATTGAAATTTTTGCCATTTCACTGGTCGATCATCCACGAACAAAACGACGCTATCCCTGCCGCGAACAGCTCGGTAAAGTCAGAATCTCCTTTCGCAACCAGCCCTCATCACCCCCCCCCCGTTTCCCCAGAAAATAGCTCTGGTAGTAATAAAGAAATACTTACCCTTGATGAACTTCGCTGGCGTGGCAAATTCAGCGAAGCGATGATCCAGCGATTTTTTCAGCCTTTTTTTGGAGGGGTGTTTCTCGAATCAGAATTATCGACCTCCAATCGATTTTTCCGATTTGTCTATCGCATGTTTGCGAGCGGTGTAGGGGCTATACCCGAAAAAGGGATGCAAGCGATTCCGGAACAACTTAAAAATAGGTTGCCAATCGGTTCGATCCAACTAAATACGGAAATCAGCAAAATCGAAGGCCGGACGGTCTTTACAAGTCAGGGAGAAGCGATCTCCGCCAAGGCGATCGTCGTGGCAACCTCAGGCCCTCGAGCGGCAAAATTGTTGCCGGAGAAAATCGATAGCACCAATAGCCAACTAGATATTCTGAAAATGCCTACCACCGATCATTCATCCAATAACGGATATAGTAGTAATCATCTGTTTATAGAAGATCCAGGTTCCCGGAGCAATACGACTCTCTATTATGCAGCGCCGAAATTCTCATTCACGGAACCGATATTACTGCTGAATGGGGACAGGAAAGGTTATATCAATTCACTGGTGGATTTAAGTGCCGTTGCCCCTTCTTATGCCCCAACGGGGATGCATCTATTATCTATTTCGGTAATTGGTATTCCTCCACTGGACGACCAAGCCTTGGATCTGGCCATTCGCCAACAAGCGAGTGAATGGTTTGGCCAGGAATGCCAAGCGTGGCAGCTCGTGAAAATCTATCGCATCCCCCATGCTTTGCCCGAAAAAATCATGCGAGCACAAAACAATCGAATCCCTGTAAAATCTCGCCTTTATCCTGGGCTATATATCTGCGGAGATTATTGCGAAACAGCTTCGATCAATGGTGCTCTAGTTTCTGGATTCCGCGCAGCCCAAGCTGTTTCAGAAGATCTGGATCGTTACAAAGCCAATACCTCCTCGATCAATTGATGCAATTCCGCTTTTGCTTTTTTAGCAATTTGCTTGAAACGATTTGAATGCAGATTAGTTTTCGAAAACGGAAGTCACCGAACTTAGATATTTTATACATTTAGCCACTGAGATAAGAGTTTATGGCAAATTGGTTGAAGTCATTTGAAGGCAAAAATCTTGGCCACCAGTTTCTTCTTTTGGCAGATATTCTTGTTGGCAGATATTCTTGTTGGCAGATATTCTGAGTGGTTCTCTCGGTGATCTCTGTTTTCTCTGCTGCGAATTAATTTTGATTTTCAGCTTCGGAGAATCCAACCTTACCAAATGGTGAAATCTATGAAAGTTCTCTCAGAGAGACGGTCCCATAATAGGAATAGCCTAACTGTCGATCAAAAAATTCAAAGCAAATCTAAAAGTGAATCGATCCGATTTTTGATATCGAGCGACTTTTTTTCTGGATCGAGCAAAAGCGCTTTCATACCGGCTTGTTGTGCGCCATGCAGATCGTTCACGCGATCGTCTCCGATAAAAAGAATATGTTCGGGCGAACAATCAACCGATCGTATAACTTCCTGAAAGAAAGGGAAAGCCGGTTTGCGCCAACCGATGAGAGAGGAGACTAATACATTTTGTTTGATCTGTTCTGGGAGTGGCAAATCTTGAACCGCAGTAAGCAATCGAGCATCAAAATTGGAAGCGATTCGAAGTTTCATTTGCAACGATTCCAGTTTTACAAATAGATCGTTGATCTCTGGTGGTAAAACCCAGGCTTCGCTCTGGGCATAGTAGTCCCAGAGGATGGGAAAAATAGATTCATTTTTGCCATACGGTGCAAAACAGTAAGCAACAATATTTTCCCAGCGTTGACGTTCTCGATTTTCACTGGCTCTCCCCTCCGTTTGCAGATCGATTTGCTCTTCATGAGCATAGGCTTCCATAAGCCGTTTGCCGAGGGCTTTCGCATCCATCGTGATTCCAAACCGCGCTGCGATCTGTAGGTAAGTAATTACGGGAGATTGTTTGGGCAATATCAGAGTATGAACTGCATCAAAAACCACGGCACGAATATCTGATAAACTTTTCATTATTTCGCTCTTCTCGTTTCTCTTTTTGGCTTCTCTCTCTTGACGCTCGAACAAGGATCTCTAAGTCAATCTTTTATATTTTCTTGTTGTATGAATTTGGATAACGATGAGCGAACAAACGAATTATACGGAATCCTCCCCATCCCCTAGACGCCGTGGGGATGACCGATCTAGCCGGCGAGTTTCTTTTTTACCTAGCCGAAATATGGCTGCTCGACGTGCCTATATTTTCGCTTTACTCGGCTTAATCCCCTTTTTGGGGTTAATTCTAGGATTTCCTGCTCTCCTCTTTGGGGTGATTGGACGCAGAGCAGCAAAAAATGAATTTAAAGGGAACGGTTTAGGCCATTCTTTTGTCAGTATTATCCTTGGATTTCTGGAAATTGTGCTTAATGCCTTAGGGATTTATTTTTTAGGTCGGAGCTTCGATTGGTTTTGATTTGAGCGGTAAAATGATAAAAGCTCAAAGGAATAGGGTGGGAAAATAAAATAAAATGCGATCGATTTGAAGCCGATCGTAATCACTTTGGGATTGTAATAAGCTCATCATGTTGATTCATCGCTCAACTCTGCCAATCAAGCCGAGATAGAAACTCATAACGAACAAAGAGGGAACGAATCGTTCCTATGAATAGTCTATCTCAAACATCGATTTGGAAAGTCGAGCAATGATTATCCGTTAAATTGATCTACTTACTTGGTGGTAATCGATATAACTTGTTAATTCATTGACTTTACTTGAGCTTTTTAGTTATTGGTGCTTTTTCGACTTTTAGCGAAATGCGAAAACCAAGGTCTTTCTGCTTAGGAACATCTCGGTAAGGATCGAGCAACCCGAGCCAATCAGGTGCGCGCCCTTCTGGACCAAAAGCTGCTATGGCAACATTTTTCTTGAAATGTTTTTTAGGGTGCTTTGCTTCGATGGCGAAGTTTTCTGTAAGCGTGAAATCCCCTGTTCGAACAATAATTGAAACGGGGTCATGATTATCATTAATGAACTTGATATTGGGGGTGCTATGAACACGAGGGTCAAACGATAGATTCAAAAGCTCCGCTGTCCCCGCTCGGATGTGCGCACAAGCGGGTGAAACTATTGCCGCGGTTCCACTTCCCGGTCGATTGCACTGAAGCTGACCAATCA
>JAKBAI010000169.1 GCA_021809185.1 Planctomycetota bacterium | reverse complement strand
TTTGCTTGATCGTTACCTACTTTATTCTGAATTAGATCTGTTTATTGATGAAAGGATCTACAAAAGATCTTATATAGATCTTAAAAGGATCTATTTCACAACTTTCTGGAATACACTTCGTTCGATTTTGATACGATTTCATTTACCCTCTAGATTTTTTCCCGTTTCGACATCGATTAAATTCTCGTTCTGAATCGACAAACAATTCAATAAATATGGTGGATTATCAATATAAATATTCCTATTCTTTTTCGATTGATTTTCAGATTTTTCCAAAAGTATAACAGAATATGATTTTACAAGATTTTTTTGTATTTTAATTCTTTAATAATGTTTTGTTCGAATAGTCACTTTTGGAAAATAGAAGAAATGAATGTAATATGGCATTCAAATTGCTTGTGTACATTTTTAGAAGTAATTGTTATTTTGAATTAAGTTTTTTAGCAAGTTTTAACAATTGCAAACGTTTAAAATTATGAATTCTTCGAATTTGAAATCGAGCGTTATATTTTTGTAACGACTCGTAGATTAAACCAAGATAAAATAGGCCTGATAAACAACAAAGAGAGGTGGACCATGGCAAGAAAAGAGGCAATTGATCGTCTCCATAAAAACTTACAGGATCGTCGAACAGAATTATACAAAAGATTACGAATGGATATGACCGATTTACAGCAATCGCATGATGGTACGGGTGATGAGGCAGATGCGGCGTTTGATACAACAAGTGCCGAGATTGCGTCTCAGCTCGCGGGTTTGGAAAGCAAGGAGTTGAAACAGATCGAGCGAGCTTTGTTGCGATTGCAACAAGGGAATTATGGCATTTGTGAAATTTGCAATAAAAAGATTCCTGTTATGCGCTTAAATGCTCTTCCTTTTTCGACATTATGTATTCAATGCCAGGTGATTGAAGATAATGATAGTGCTTGGCGTGATCGTCGCGAGAGCCAATGGGAAAAATTAGCTGCGCAGGAACCGGACGATCAACCGGAGAGAATTTCGCAATACGACCTGAAATATTCACGCTGATCCTGATTCTAATTCTGAATAATGATCGATCAAATTGCTTATGATTTTGCGGTTCCTTTTTGATCGAGGGTGATCCCTAAAAATTAAGGGAGAATCAAATAAGTGTATCTTTCATCTATCCATTTATTTTGATTCTCCCTGTTGTGAATCTTTGAAACGTATTATGGTTCAATAATCTGAGTTAAAACTCAATCCTAATCTTCAATTCTAATCTTTACTACAATCCTTAAAAATCTAGTTTCTATCCCAAACGAGAACTGTACCATTTTCGCTCCCAACGGCAACTCTTGAACCGTCCATCGCACAGGCAATGGCAGTTGCTCTACCAATTGACCAGTTCAGTACTTCAACTTCTTTTTCCAAAGCGATGTCCCAACAGCGAACAGTTTCATCCCAACTACAACTATAGAGTAACTGACCTGAATGATCAAAGGCAATGGCGGAAACAAGGCCGCGGTGACCTTTCAGTTCGCATTTCGGTTGCTTTTTTTCAAGATTATATATGGAGATGTGCCAATCAAAATTAGCAGCGAGTGAGCGTCCATCCAGAGAAACAGTCAATCCTTTTCCCATTTTAGGTATTTGAAAACTTGCTAAAGGGGAGTTTTTGGTAAGGTCGTACAAATGAATTTTTTTTTGATCGTCGAGCTGAACAAATTGTTTTGTTCCTGGTATATGAATTAATTCTCGAATTCCGTGGTATTGTCCCAATCGAATATGTCTATACTCATTTTTTACATAATCCCAGATAACAGTTGGTTTGGGAAGCTGAATTGGTTCGAGTAGATTTCCACATGCGACAAGTAGGTTGTTTTGGCCGGGAATGAAACTCACTCCTGTGATCCCAAATGGGAGTTTAGAACGGGCTTGAATTTTTTTTGATGAGCGATCAAGGATGAATAGCTCCCCAATTGCATTTCCAAAAGCTATTGAACTTGCTTTATCTGAAATCGCAAGCACGGAGATTGTTTTGCTGTCTTGGTATAATAGCTGACTTTTGCCATCTGGTGACCACTGGAGTAGTTGACCATCGATCCCCGTGGAGAATAAATATTCCCCTGAAAGATCAAACATTAGTCTTGTTACATCCCCTTTATGCTTCGTACTCGTCAACATTATTTATGATTATTCCCTACGATAAAATCTCAGATTAGAATAGCAATTCCACTCGGAATAGAGTAGGGATATGGGAAGAGTTTGGCATTAGATCAAAACGAGAAGCACTCATTATCGAGATAAGAGAACGGTTACTCCAAATCTTCATTTTTTTGAGTTTGGAATTAAAGTAAATGGAATCTGAGGAAATAGAAGAAAAATTATTGGCGAGCTGATCTGAAAGTGATATAAAAAAAGAAAAATGAACGGGGAATAGGAATTCGAACTGATGAAAATACATGAATATCAAGCTAAGGAATTATTAGCTGCGTGCGGCGCAACAGTTCCCAAGGGGATTGTTGTCAGTAATTCGGAAGAGGCATTGAAGGCGTTTGACCAACTCGGAGGAAAACCGGTTGTGCTCAAGGCACAGGTTCACGCGGGTGGTCGAGGGAAAGGCCATTTCAAAGGTCACAGTGATCCGCAATTGGGAGGGGTCAAATTTATCCCCAACCGTGATAAAGTAAAGTCAGTTGCGGATGTCATGTTTCAATATCCATTAGTAACGAAGCAAACAGCCAGTGAAGGCCAACCGGTTTCGAAGGTATTGGTACAAGAAGCTGCCGATATTGAAAAAGAACTGTACGTTGGTATGGTTTTAGATCGAACGATAGGTTTGCCTGTTCTGATGGCCAGTTCGGAAGGGGGGGTTGATATTGAAGAGGTTGCCGCAAAATCCCCAGAGAAAATATTGAAATTGCCGATTTCTCCTGAGACGGGATTATTACCATTCCAAGCCAGAAAAGTAGCTTTTGACCTAGGTCTAAGTGATAAGCATATTGACCAAGCGGTAAAAGTTTTTATGGCTTTGAGTCAAGTGTTTCTGGAAAAAGATTGTTCACTTGCAGAAATCAATCCGCTGATTATTACAAAACAAGGGAATATCGAAGTACTAGATGCCAAATTTAATTTTGATGATAATGCTCTGTTCCGCCATCCAGATATTGTAGAAATGCGCGATCTGAGCGAGGAAAACCCTGCAGAAATTCGAGCAGGAAAAGCAAATTTGAATTTTATCCAATTGAGTGGGAATATCGGTTGCTTGGTTAATGGGGCCGGTCTAGCTATGGGGACTATGGATATTATCAAGTATTATGGCGGGGATCCAGCTAACTTTTTGGATGTAGGCGGTGGGGTTACTGCTGAAGGGGCCATCGAAGCTTTTCGAATTATCCTTTCCGATCCGAAGGTGAAGGGGATCCTAGTTAATATCTTTGGTGGAATCGCCAAATGTGATCTGATTGCTGAAGCACTTGTAAAAGCAGGCAGAGAGGTCGGATTCAAAGTTCCTGTGGTCGTTCGCTTGGAAGGAACTAATGTGCAAAAGGCCCGGGAGATTCTCAAATCGGTTCAAGCCGAACTTCCTATGATCCGGTCTGCTGGCGATTTAACCGAAGCGGCGAAGCTCATTGTCTCTTTATCAAAGTAATTTCAAGAGTTTCTATGATTTCGGATCGCCCATCAGATAAACCCGTATAAAAAAATGGCTTGCTGCCAAAAATGCATTTTTTGAGCAGTTCAGCGAAGATAATTAGTCAATCTCCATATGAGTTGTGTTTAGGAAAGATGTTAACCAAAATGCGAATCTCTCTCCGAATTGTCAACTCATTGAAGTCATGATCTGATTTTTTTGGGTGTTTAATCTAGATTCTCCACCTCGAAAGTTTATTTATGATTATTTTGCAACGAAACAGATTTACCAGAAATTCATTGACTGTTCCTTTGAATATTTTATTGTTGACTTTTCTGGTATTATCGAGTTTTGGATGTCGTCCAACACCTAACAGGAATAAGAAGAATAGTTCGACACCAAGCCCCGAAGCGGTTTTATCTGTCCCAAATTCTACTCAGTCTAATAAAAAATCTGCCACTTCCAAATCTCCAGATAAAGTTGCTCAAGAGACGCCGATTTCGAGCAGAGAATTTGCCACTAATTTTTTGACCGATCTTTCAAATCAGTCTCTGAAAACTGAACAAATTGATTCAAACTTTAAAAAACTGATTGCTCCTCCAAAATTTGCGGATGAGGTCGATTTTTCCGAACTCGGTGCGAAAAGTTGGTTTTTGAATTGGTGCCGATATCACTACCATATCGAAAAAGAGATCCCAGGGACCAATGGATTTGTTGCTTTTTTAGGTACTGCTCAAATTAAAGATGGAAATGGGCAAACGAATGCTTCTGGGGCAGGAAGCTTCGCTTTAGTGCTAAAAAAAGATTTGTCTAAAGGGAGCCTATTTTCGATTAATTGGTTTTCGGTCTCTAAGTTGTACCATGGAAATTGGATCACCTCGGAAGCTAATGCTTTATCTTCGAAGAAAGAGGGGGCTTTACCGTCGCTGACAGCAGTTGTGTTTTTGGATAGTTTGTTGGGAGGAGATATTGCATTGGCAGCAGGTTTGATGAGCGCGGAATCTAAACGGCAGTTAGTAACTCTAAACGGTTCTTCAGAAACTTCTTCCGCATTTTTGCAATTAAAATTAAAAGAATATGCTTTGAATTATCCCGATTATGAAATCAAAAATTCTACCCTCACCACAGAGGCAAGCGGAGCAGGGAAATATTTGATTAAGGTAGCACTTAAGGGGAAGAAGACTTCGCTGATCGATATAGAGATTCTTATTCCTCCCGTAGGATCCCCATCGTCTTTCGGTTTGGCCATTGTCCAGAATTGGCACGAAGCAAAGTGAGATGGTATTCATTACGCATGAGCATCGAAAAAGAATGGGCTGTATTTGCTGAATATTAAAAGCTTGAGAAGCTCAAGATGATTCTAAGAATTTATTCAATAAAATAGAAGAAATCCCAAAGATAAAGCTGCGTTATAACTATTTCGAAAAAATAGACCTTAAACAAGGAAATCGATAATGAGTATTTTGATTAATAAAGAGACTCGAGTAATTTGTCAGGGGCTTGGAAAAGCAGGGACATTCCATGCCATCCAATGTCGCGATTATGGGACGAAAATGGTCGGAGGTATCACTCCAGGAAAAGGGGGTACCGTTAAAGAAGGTTTTCCTCTTTTTAATACGGTGCATGAAGCGGTACAAAAAACCGGAGCAGATGCCAGCATGATTTTTGTTCCTCCACCAGCTGCCGCTGATGCGATTATGGAAGCAGCAGATGCGGGGATCAAAGTAATCATTGCAATTACCGAAGGGATTCCCGTTCTGGATATGGCCAAAGCGGTGCGATATTTGAAACAGAAATCGGGCGTAACTTTGATTGGCCCGAATTGCCCTGGCGTTATAACTCCTGATCAATGCAAGATCGGTATTATGCCAGGATATATCCATAAGGCTGGTGGTGTTGGTCTTATTAGTCGATCTGGAACTCTTACTTACGAAGCGGTATTTCAATTGAGTGCTCTGGGGTTGGGGCAATCGACGTGTGTTGGGATCGGTGGCGACCCGATCATTGGTACAAACCAGATCGATTTGCTCGCTATGTTTGAAAAAGATCCACAGACCGAAGCGATTTTGATGATCGGTGAAATTGGAGGAACGGCAGAAGAACGAGCAGCAGAGTATATTCGCAAAAATGTTACTAAACCGGTTGCTGCTTTTATTGCTGGTCAAACCGCCCCTGAAGGTCGACGAATGGGCCATGCTGGCGCTATTATTTCCGGTGGTAGCGGTTCAGCGGTAGATAAGATCGCGGCATTAAAAGCTGCGGGGATTGTTGTTGCTGATACTCCCGCTATGCTGGGATCTGCCGTTCAGAAGGCGATAGAGATCGCGAAGAGTAAGAAATAATAATATAGAATTTTCTAATTTCCTTTCGCTTTTTTCATTCGTTTATCAGGCTCAACCTCGTTTAGCTAAATTCTTAATCTCTGCTCTCTTTTTCCCCGCTCATCGATTTATTGAGAACAGAGTATAAGAATATCTTCTGTTATTAATCGGTTAATCGATCGATTCATAAATCGGAATCGATTCGCCTAATTGGTTTTTATGGACATTTGTAAAAAGCAAGCTTTGAGAAAATTCAGTTAATCCTAGGAATGAAAAGATTTTGCTTTATAGATCGATCCTTGGATACGTACCAAAATCTCTAGAAATTTGTCGAATTTGTGCTTCTCCTTTCCAAAAAGTCTAATCCATCGCTATTGTTCGAAAACAGACCTAAGTTTGGAAATATAATTTTCGGTGTACATTCAAAGATCAGGAATTGCTAGAACTCCATTAGGAAACCTCTCTTTTTTCAAGAATAGGGAAGTTTAAGTCGATCAGATTTGAGAAAAAAATGCGACTAAATGAGCGAGCGTATTCGCTAGTGAAACATTTAATGGAAAATCATCCCGAAGAAATCATTTTGCATTCCGTTACCGAGTTTGCCGAAGTGATTGATTGCGGAATCGGACTCCGAGGGGGACTCCAGCTCGGGCTTGATTTAGCGGAGATCTGTCTTGCCGGGTTAGCGAAAGTATCGTTAACAAGCCAATATCATCCAAACTTTATTCCTGTCTCAACTGATTCGGAGAATACTCTCCATCCATTGCCCACTCAGACCAATCGAGATTCACATTTATCGGAACTTCAGATCGAGGTCCGTACCGATTTTCCTGTAAAAGCCTGTTTGGCAAGCCAGTATGCGGGTTGGCAGTTGACTAGCGGGAAATATTTTGCCATGGGTTCTGGTCCCATGCGAGCTGCATATGCCAAAGAACCAATTTTTTCAGATATTGGCGGGGAAACCGAACAACCAACTGTCGTGATCGGAATTCTGGAGACAGGTAAACTTCCGCCAGAAGATTTGATTCGAGAAATGAAAGCCAAACTTCCTGCATCAGTCGAAAAATTAATTCTTTTGGTTGCCCCAGCGGCGAGTATCGCGGGTACGATTCAGGTTGTTGCCCGTTGTTTAGAAACTGCTTTGCATCAGCTCCACGAAAAAAAATTTCCTTTAGATACGATTGTCAGCGGTTACGGAATAGCACCGTTACCTCCAATTGCGAAAAGCGAAATCCAGGCCATTGGATGGACCAACGATGCTATTCTCTATGGTGGGCGAGTGCATTTATGGTGTTCCGCAGACGATTCGCTCATTCAGAAAATTGGTCCCCAGATCGTTGCTCCATCTTCGAAAGATTACGGCAAACCGTTTGTTGAGCTTTTTAAGCAGGTGAACTATCAATTTTACCAGATCGACTCTGCGCTATTTGCCCCAGCCCAAGTTGTAATTCATAGTCTGAGTTCTGCAAAAACCTATTCTTATGGCCATGTCAATTTGCCTTTACTTCATCAATCCTTCGGAGGTAGCCAGTAACAATAAATGAATATCGGATTGCTCTGTGATTCAGCTAATGGTTGGCATGTACAAGATTTACTCCGAGCTGCGACCAAACTCCAAATCAATCTGCAAGTATTGGATTATCGTGCCTTGCAATCACTGAACGGATTTTCCGTGGTGTATCCCAATCCCAATCCAATTATTCTGGTACGAATCATGCCTCCAGGTTCGTTAGAACAGGTCATCTTTAGGATGGATTGGTTACATGCGCAGCAAAATAGCGGGGTAAAGATATTTAATCCCCCCAAAGCTCTTGAAATATGTATAGACAAATACTTATGTTTAGAACGATTAGAGCGTTCAGGAATTCCGATCCCGCCGACGATCTGTTGCCAGACCGCGCAGCAAGCAATGGAAGCCTGGGAAAATTTGGGGAAAGATGTCGTTGTGAAACCTTTGTTTGGTTCCGAAGGTCGGGGAATGATGCGTGTTTCGGATCCAGAATTGGCTTGGCGAACTTTTCAAACCCTGGAAAGGCTTCAATCGATCCTCTATCTCCAGAGATTTATTCAGCACCCTGGTTGGGATTTGCGCGTTTTTGTCTTACAAGGGAGAGTGTTAGCGGCGATGCAACGCATGAATGCCAAGGATTGGCGTACGAATGTCGCTCAAGGGGGCAAGGCGATTCCGGTTAGTTTACCCAAAGAATTGGCAGATCTCGCTTTAAGAGCTACTCGGGCCTCCTCAGCGATTATCGCCGGTGTCGATTTGATTGCCGATGAACTTGGGCGCTGGTGTGTTATTGAAGTCAATGCTGTACCTGGCTGGAAGTCTCTCAGCTCGGTAACTGGAATCGATATTGCCACCGAGATTTTGCAGGGAATTAGTCGTTAATTGAGTGTTTTTTTTGGGCCGATAATCGGTTATTGTTTTGCTAGCTTATAAAATATTAAATAAATGTCAGAATTACTAGATGATTTCGTGTTCATACCTGAATCGGAAGAGAATAGCCTAGTTGAAAGTGAAAAAATCGATGGATCAAATCACTAAAGCTTTCAAGGGTCTTCCTATTTCTGAATCTGTTTCCAATGTTGTTCAATGGGCCTGTTATGCAGAAGCTTCCGCTCGTAAGTTGGGAAACGTTCACCCTTGGAAATCATTCGATGATCTAAGATATTCTCATTTTCTAATTGCTGCGGATATGTTCAAAAAGTGTATCCAAACTCAAGAGAATCTCCCTTTTGCTGAAAGGATTTATCAAGTTGTCGATCAGATAATTTCAGCTATTCACACTAATGCGAATCTAGGGATTATTTTGCTTCTTTCGCCACTAATCGATGCCATTCGGTGTTATCCTGGGTTGGAGTTACAGGAGAGTGTTCGATTGGTTCTGCAAAAAACAACCGTGGCAGATTCTTGTCTGGTGTTCCAGGCCATACAGAAGGCGAACCCGGGGGGGTTAGAACCGATTCGTGATCAGGATATTCATTCAGAGCCTACTCTCCCTTTGCGCGAAGTTATGGCAATTGCGGCTCCATGGGATTTGATTGCTCGCCAATACGCCGATTTTTTTAGAGATATTTTCTTTTTTGGGATCCCCCGATTAATGGAAGGTTTGCGTTTGTATCAGAATATCGAAGCAGCGATTATGTATTCCCAATTATACTGGCTCGCTTCCTATCCCGATTCTTTAATCGCACGAAAAAATGGAATTCAACTCGCTCGAGAAATCCAAATGATTGCTCAAGAAATTCTCGACAAAGATTGGTTATCCACTCAGGGGCAGTCGTTGATGATCGAACTCGACAATCGACTTCGTGATGACAATCATCGTTATAATCCGGGAACGATTGCCGATCTAATTACTGCCACTCTTTTCATAACGAAATGGGAATGTAAAATACCTGAAGGTGTTTGTTTTCGCTGGGATTTCTTGAATTTTCTGGACTTGCCGGCCAAATGACAGATTAATTGATTGATTTCTATTTGATCTTTTGAAAAAAATGATAATCGACTAAATATTACTTGATTAGGAATAGAAAAATCTTTCCAAAAATCTCCAGGGATTCGTAGTGAATCAACTGTTCCCTTTCTGCAATAGAAAGAAGAATAATCAATAATTGTATCCTACAATTGCCTGGAGCCAACATCGCCCATACTTAATAGATATAAGCGAGCTGAAGCAATGAAGGTTAAAGAGACTTATCGAGTTCGAGTGATCAAAGACTATCTTGTCTTTTGTTCCGGGCATTTTATTAGTTATCATGGTAATGAATGTGAACGTCTTCATGGTCATAACTATCGTGCAGGAGTCGAACTTGTTGCTCCCTTGGATGAAAATCACTATGTTTTTGATTTTATTGCGTTAAAGAATTTACTGAGAGAGTTGATTGATGAGTTAGATCATCGTATGCTTTTACCTCTTCAGAATCCTCTAATCCGAGTCGAACAGAATTCGGAATCGGTTCAAGTGCGTTTTGCTCATAAATATTGGCAATTTCCTCGTGAAGATTGTGTTCTTTTGCCAATTATCAATACGACCGCAGAGGAGCTTGCTGCATATCTTGCAAATCGACTTTTGGGAAAATTAAAGGAAAAGTATTCTTTTTGCCCCGAATATCTTCAGCTCGAGGTCGAAGAAAGTTTTGGACAAATAGCGTATTATGAGTGGAGAATCGATCGGTAGGAATGTTGGTGTAAGAATAGTTGTCTCAAGCTCAATAATAGGACGATTAGAAATCCTGATCGATCAAATTGGAAGGAACAATATTTTGTTTCAATCAGCTATAATTAGATAAAAGTAAAGGTTTTGATTTTTAATACGTTGGAATGAGGAGCGTATGCTTTTTACTCATGGCTTTCATATAGCAACCTGCAAAGTCAATCAACCGATTTTCTGGAATCGAGGGGTAGAAGAGTACAATGTCGTCGATTATCTGGCCTTTATGTTTATTCCAATTATTCCATTGGAAGCAGGTCATATTTCGATAGGGCATAACCCGCATCTTGCAAAAAAATTGGAGTACGAAAGATATCAAATTCGCTTGCAACCACGTGATATTATTACAGGATACATTCGCCGATTATCTCAGCTTGGATTAATTATTTCTACCCCGGTTCTAGTATTATTTATTTTCGTTAATCGAATTGACACGGAAGAATTGATCCTATGGATGATTATCTGGATAATCTCCCTAGGGGGCTATCTTTATCAGATCACACGTGCTAATCAAGATCTCAAAATTCGATTATTATTAGGGAGACACTCTTTAGGATCGAGTGATCCTGTTACTTGGAAAAATGATTTTTTGCCCAGCCCTTCTATTTGCCAGGATCTTTATCAGTGCAATCGATTTGAAGAGGCGGTTCCGATCCTGATAAAACGAGGGGAGTGGTCGCGAGCGATGTGGGCAGCTCGTTTGTGTACTGCTCTTGAAGATGTTGCTGTTGGTGAAACATTAACCAAAGAGGTCTTGGAACATCCTTCAGTTCAAGAAATTTTAAGGCAATTACTCATCTATCCTTATAAATGGAACAAGTTAATTATCAATTATTCTTAGAAGATGAGGTTGATTACTTGATTTAGATTAGATAGGGTTGATCTTTCTGCAAAAGACCATTTATTTCTTTTGCAGAACAAAAGATAGAACTAAGCAATTAGGGGTATTTTAAACAAATCGATCGAGATCTCTCTTTATAGTTCAAATTTCTGATCGATGGATTTTTAAATATCACGTGAACTTGTTACTTTTTTCCTGTTTTTCTTTATTATTTGCTATGCAAGTGAATAATTTTAAAAAGTTTAGTTTCCTTTATCCATGCGACAGAGAGTTATTATCATTATCTATGTTCATCGATTTTTTCAATTTGATTTAATCATTTTTGGGATTGGTTCAGCTGTTTTTGGATTGAATGGATAGATGGAGTCGTTGAACTTCCAACAGTATTAATTTCGTTGTTGTGTATTGCTTCAGCAATATGATTAAGCTTTTTCGTTCAAATATTCTTTTAAGTCAAGACTTTTATGATGCGTGCTGATACGACTCTATCTGCGCCCAAACGTTGTGATTAATCTAGCTAAAAATGAAATTAGCATAAAACAGATAATTTTCCTAATTTAAGGTGGACTTTTAGCTCTAGTATCCAAATTTAGCCAATTTGGATAGGATAGATATTTTTTGAATATTCCATCAAATTCAATTCGATCCATATTTTCGTTATAGTTGGTAAAGTTTTACTATTTTTTAGTCGATAAAAGGGATGAATCGATTTTCCAGAAGAAAATGTTGAGTCTTCTAGATACCCGATTCAAGAAAACAAAAGAATTCTTGAGACATAAGATAGATTAGCGAAATTGAGTGATCAAGATATCTTATAAGCAACCCAGGGAGAAATAGCATGAGGTTGTGGCATGCGTTAGCAACGACTTTCCTTTGCTGGTTAGTTTGCGGTACAACAAATGCACAAATGGCGAGGAACGATGGGACCACGATACCTCCTGCGCCTATGAGTAGTTCCGTGGGTAACTCTACGAATTCCGTGGTGGGATCTCCGAATCCAATGCCCTCAGGAAATAATCGAACGAGTAATAATTCGGGAGGGACTTTTAGCGGGGTAACACAATTACCAACGTTATCAGAACTCAACGCGGATGAAATGACTCGAAGAAACCAAAATGGAAATAATCCACAAGTCTTAACTGGAAATACTATTGGTTCTACGAATGGATCAAACGTATCTTCAGGAGCGGTAAATCAGTCAAATCCACGAAGTCCTGAGATGCTCATGGGTGTTACTGCTCCGAACCTCAATCCGATTAATACAGAGGGTGTTTTTTCGAATGATGGTACGACATATGCGCCAACTACTCAGGATTGGCTTCGATACCAACAGCCTGGGTGTTGTGACTTAGTGGGATCCCATGGACCCGTGATGACCGATCTATATACTAGAAATGGTATTGCTTTTCCGATCGGTGGAGGATTTCTTCGAAATCATCTAGTCGAAGGGTTTGCTACTAGTTTTGGTGGTCGATCCA
>JAKBAI010000407.1 GCA_021809185.1 Planctomycetota bacterium | reverse complement strand
ATGCCGGGGAATATCCACAAAAAATGCCAGGAGCCGATAATAATCGGCATGAGGAATAGGATCGATTTTATGTTCATGACAACGAGCACAATTCATGGTCGTTGCTAAGAACACTTGTGAGGTAGTAGCCAGGATGTCATCCAATTCATCAAAACGTGCCTGCAATCGATCCGCTGCTTCGTCATCCCATATTCCCATGCGATAATATCCTGTGGCAATAATCGATTCCGCCGAACGTTCCGGCAGATCGTCCCCTGCGATCTGTTCCCGAATAAACTGATCGTACGGTTTGTCGTTATTGAAGCTCTCGATCACATAGTCTCGATATCGATAGGCAAAAGGTTTGGCACTATCCCGTTCATAACCATTTGTTTCAGCAAAATGAACAAGATCTAGCCAATGCCTGCCCCATTTTTCTCCATATTGTGGTAGCGAAAGTAAATGATCGATCACCTTTTCATAGGCGTTTGGTGATTGATCCTGCGTAAAAGCAGTTACTTCCTCAGGAGTTGGAGGTAATCCGATCAAGTCATAATAAACTCGGCGGATCAATCTGACTCGATCAAGCGGTTTCGCTGGGGTGAGATTTTTTGCCTCTAACTTTGAAAGAATAAAAGCATCGATAGGGTTTTTGATCCAAGCCGTATCTTTAACTTGGGGGATTGTTCCTGCACTTAATTTTCGATAAGCCCAGTAATTTTTGCTCTCTGGAGTTACAACTCCCCCTTTAGTCTTCTTTACGATTTCTGTTTTACCTTGCTGATTCTTATTCGCAGTCATCGGTAAGCCATCTTTGACCCAGCGAATCAAGATTTGTATCTCTTTTTCAGATAGTTTGCCTTTTGGCGGCATTTCTAACCCATCTTTGTATTGAATCGCTTTAATGAGATTGGAAGATTCGGGCTGGAATGGAACAACTGCCTTACCTAAATCGCCCCCTTCAATGGTCGATTCGCGACTCGACAAACTGAAATTCCCTTTATTTTTGCCATCGCCATGACATTTGTAACAATTTGCTTTAAGAATCGGCAAAACCTCTTTCTCGTAAAACAATATTTCGTTTGCACTAAACGATTCTTTAGAGGCATTATTCGGGGCAGTTCCTACCCGATTCTTATCTTTATCTTCGGCTTTAAGCTGCGCATTTACCAAAAAGAAAGAAACAATGGTTCCAAATATTAAAATCCCAAATCCTAAACTCAAAATAAACGCCTTTGAGTGAATTCGAGAATACCACTTTTTCGAATGGGAATTTGTCATTTTTGAGATCATTCAATCAATCCTAGAATGAAAGTTTTCATCTTCAAGAGATTATTAAATTAAGCTTTGCTAAAGTATTAGTTCAAAGTCGCTCAAAGTCTTTCAAGGTCGTTCAAAAAATCTTTGACCGTTTGTTTTCGCTTCAAAACAATATTATTGTAGTTAAAATTATTTCCCAGCTTATTGTTATTTATTAGCGAATTAGTGCCAAAATTGGGCTTAGTTGGAACTCATAGAATAACAAAGAGCATTTATAATACCATTCTTGAATCAAATACTAAATAAATTAATAATCATCCAGGAAAATACTGCTCATTATTGATGAAATTAATATTAATTAATCAACTTTTAAAGAATCTATCTTACATATAAGAAATACATTTTGGAGGGTATCGTAATTATACCGTTGTAACACTCTATGTCAAGTTTTAGCGAAGGTCAATCTATAAGAAAATATTCTTACGATGGTTTATGGAATAAAAAGGATTAAACAAATATCGATAAAAAAATTCATTTATTAGTTAAAATCTGTGGCTATTGCGAGAAAGAATTGTAAAAATGGGATATGTAAGGAAATGAATTAATTCTTAAATTTTTTTGTACTAAGCTAGCTTTACCAAGCAAATGATTCGTAAATTCGGTTGCCAAAAGAATTGAACGATTTATGCAATTAAATTAGAATGGTCGATTGAAGTTAATACTTGAAGATAAGAAATCTTAATGGAAATAAAGGAATTGAATCCATGAATGAATCGGCTTCCATTCAACAGTTTGGTCAGAGAATATCAATACCGATTGTCATCGAAAAAGGATAGTTCTAATATGCACTCTAAGGTGCGGAAGCTATGTATCTTATTTACGGCGCTAATAACGATTGCCTATCTAACATATCGCGGTTTATATACCTTAAATCTAACAACCCCGTATGCTATCATCATTTCTGTTCTCCTCTATATTGCAGAGATTTATGGGGTTATGAATATGCTCCTGTTTTTTCTGCAGGTCTGGGAAGTGGAAGAACCTCCCCAGCAGCCGGTTCTGGAAAATCGGACGGTTGAGGTATTTGTTCCGACATACAACGAAGATCCAGATCTATTGCGTGGTACGCTGCAAGCTTGTGTACGTATGGATTACCCGCATAAAACGTATTTATGTGATGATGGGGGCACCGATGCGCGTATAAACGATCCAGAAAAAGGGCCAGCTGCGCGAGAGCGAGCAGAGCAACTCAAAGCGATGTGTGCAGAATTGGGGGTTATTTATACCACTCGCCCCAAAAGATC
>JAKBAI010000406.1 GCA_021809185.1 Planctomycetota bacterium | reverse complement strand
TTGGCCAAGGTTACTCCTAGGGGTCGGAATTGCTCTGGCAACCGCTCTGGCCTGGGTTTTTCAGAGTGAGCTATTGCCCAAAACTCGCTCCGTAATTGGCTTATTTTGTTTTTTTGGCATTGCATTTCTGTGGTCGACTGATTGGCGGCAGATCGATCGGCGAACGGTAATAACTGGGCTGTTATTGCAGATTGTCTTAGGTTTACTGATCCTGCGTGTAAGTTGGGTTTATCGGCAGTTTGAGACTCTGGGAGCAGTCGCGCGAAGCTTTTTGGAATTTAGTGAAAAGGGGGCGGTCTTTGTTTTTGGAGATCTTGGTAAGACGGGAGGGCCTTTTGCTTTCCACGTTCTCCCCACCGTTATTTTCGTATCGGCATTTTTTTCGATGCTTTATTACCTGGGTATTTTGCAATGGTTGGTTTATCTGATTGCTCGGGGGATGTTATTGCTTCTGGGGAAAAGAGCGGTGAGTGGAGCGGAGACTTTATCCGTATCTGCAAATGTATTTATTGGCCAGACCGAAGCCCCCTTGATAATCAAACCATTTATTCCAGGGATGACACGATCCGAGTTGCTAGCGATTATGATTGCAGGCATGGCGCATATTTCTGGTACACTGATGGCAGTTTATATTGGTATGGGAGCTGATGCAGTAGCTATTTTTGCCACGAGTGTGATGGGTGCCCCTGCCAGTTTGTATTTATCGAAGATCCTGATTCCTGAAACCGGAGAACCGCAGACACGTGGCAGCTTAAAGATGAGCCAAGATCAAAGCAGTGCCAATCTGATCGATGCGGCATCCGCGGGGGCCAGCGAAGGGATGAAGTTAGTGCTTAATATTGCAGCTATGCTGATTGCTTTTCTAGCACTTATCGCCATGGTCAATCAGATTTTAATCTATTTTCATCCTAACTTGACGCTAGAAAAAATCTTTGGTTCTCTATTTTCTCCCATAGCTTGTTTAATGGGGATCGAATCCAATGATATTCCCAAGGTTGGGGAATGGTTGGGAATAAAATTGATTTCCAATGAATTTGTTGCTTATCTGGAGCTACAAAATTACATCGCGGCGGGACATGTACTTGATCACCGCACCATCCAACTAACCACATTTGCCTTAACCGGATTTGCGAATATCGCCTCCGTGGGGATTCAGCTCGGCGGTATTGGTGCGATGGCGCCTGAGCGTAGAAAAGACCTGGCTCAACTTGGCTGGCGTGCCCTGTTTGCAGGATTCCTCGCAACGCTGATCAACGCTACCATCGCAGGGATATTAACCCATTAGGGAATTTTTGGGGAATTTTGGAGAGATTTTGCCTCCTGCACTGCTCTAGAGTTTCTTTATTTTACCTGGAACCCCAAATCATTTTTAGCAATTTGTGAGACTATCCCATAAACTTAATGCGAACAGATACTCATTTAAATTTTATGCGCTGGTGTTCTTAGTTTTCTGGCAAGATAATTTCACACATATTTTTTCCAGGTTTCAGCTCACAGTGAAGATTGGCTAGGTCAGGATTACGATAACGATCGGGGCAATGCGAGTGCGGAGAACGATTACCAACCTCTTGACCAACAAAGGAGCTGTTTTGATCCACAACTTCTGTAATGGTTAGATGGTATCGCCCAGCTTGGATCGGAGATTCTGGGTTATTCAATATATGAAAGGATCCATCTCTATTTATATGACCGATAATCAAATCTGCAGCGGTATTCATTTGACGATCGGTTATGAAGACGATGGTTCCCCCTGCCATAGGCTGATTCCCTAAATATACCCTCCCATCGATAGAGATTTCTTCGCTTGCTTCATTGGATGATTGTTTACTACTGCCGCAACCGCATAATATCGAAATGAATGTGGCAAACAGGATCCAGTTAGCTGCTTTTAGAGCAATATAAGGGTAAATCGATCTCCCAAAAGAAAATGAGAAGTATCGATTTTGCCGTTTGCTACGCTCAAATAGGAATCGATCCCATCTTTTCTCAAGCTTTAGAAAGCACTGTTTTGCAGAAGCTATGGATGGAATCGAAGGTATAGTTGTTGCTCTCATTTTTGAAATCTGATGGATCATCGTGAGCTGCCCGAATAAGCGAAATACCCTCCCACCCATTTTGAATTTTGAAAAAATATTTTGCATGGTCAAAATCGATTCTGTTTTGTACTCGTTTAATTTTTTGAAGCAATTACTCTACAGATCGGTGATCATCATGGGATGAAATACTAATAATGAATTATTTCTATCGGATTTCCTATCTTTCTTACTTTAACTATCTTGATTCATTTTCCATTTGTTTTAGGAATGATTTTAGCGAATAAGTGGTGGTAGTAGTAAAATGCGCGATGATTTTATGGAATATCATTCCAAGAATCGATCCGTGTTCCCTTAGAAGCTTTTTAAGATTCTAGTCAATTTCAGTTCGCATTGACCAGTCGATGCAAATCAGTTAAAACCAGGCTGTTTGAAACAAGGAAGTAATCAAAACAGTATTTGTAAGGTTTGTTTTTAAGGTTCTGGAAATATTCAATGGATTTATTCTGTT
>JAKBAI010000405.1 GCA_021809185.1 Planctomycetota bacterium | reverse complement strand
CAACATTCACACCATTCAGATCGATATACTTTAGAGATTTGAAGATTAAAGATTGTTCTTTTAATAAATCTTTCAAAGAGATCTTCAAAGTAAAAAACTATTTCATCGAAAGATCTTTGTTGTTTTTGATTGCTTTTTTACTTGTTTGTTCTTTCTCCACTAAGATTTATAGTCAGGAGAAAGAAAAAGAAAAACAGCTACTGGAGACCATTGTCAAAGATTGGCAAGACCGATTTTACAATATAAAAACAGTTCGCTATCAATACGAAATTACCAAAGAAAACTTCGATGTTCCTGAATTTAATCCGAACCCCGGGAATAATAAAGATTTACCCCCCACTCCAAAAGTGGATCAAACAATAAGATACGAACTATTCCTAGATACCGAAAATAAAAGAGTAAAAAAGCTCACATTTACGAAGAACTCTGAAGGATGTTCTATTTGGAATGGCAAATTTTTGCATTCGTTTTCTACTAAACCAGTCCAAGTGAAAAAAAGTGGTTTGGATGATTATGAAATTAAGCGATCATTCCTTTATGCTGATCTGAATGATTTATCCAATGGTAATTTAACTCATTCCGCCATAGATATGGAACATGGAATGGTCACTTTTGGTTCTAATCGGCGGCTCAAGTTTGGACAAATAGAAACAAAATTAGATACCGAAGGATTAAGATATCGAGGGAAACAGACAAAGAATGGTAAAGAGTATGTTATTTTGAATACCTACTCGATCGAGGATGTGCCTTCATCAGTTGAAGAAATCTGGGTCGATCCTAGTAAAAAGTCATTCATATCGAGATACATAAATCGAGCAGGAGCTTATATCCATGATTTGGAAATTCAATCGGGTTATCAAAATGATTTCTATTATGCTGAATCTTGGCAGTTAACGATCACTATTAATGGTAAATTAAATTCGATCGAAAAAGCAAAAATCTCTTCGATTTTAGTCAATCCAGGATTCGATGATAAAGAGTTCGAAGGGGCGCCATTGCGTCCAAATGAAGTCGTTCGAATATACACTATCTCTCCTAAATTCTCTATATATAAAGGAACGGCTTCTTACTATGAATATAAATTAGACGATCAACTAAAACCTGTTTTGATTTCTAAAGAACCTTTCAAGTCTTATAGCCCACCTAAGGAAGAATACCCAAAAGAGAGATTTGATTGGTTACAAAATCAACAAGATGCTCCAGGAGAAAAGACTAAGTCCAATTGGCAAGGGCTTGGAATATTTATTGGTCTCCTTATTCTTCTCTTGGGAACTATATATCTTTTAGGAAAGAGGAAAGGGAAAACAATTTAGCAATAGTTGTATTAAAATCTCTTTAAATGAAGAATCGAAGCGTTGATTTGAGTTATGTGAATTTTTACAATAATTGGAGAATGTGGTAAAAATGAAAAAATATTTTAGAGAATTTCTTTTTATATTTGTGATGTTCTTGGTAGGCATCAACCCCTTTAAATCTAATCATAATGCAATAGCAGCTCCTGATAAAGTCCCCGATGCCTGTCCTCTGTATAAGTGTAAAACAATTACAACTTACTGGACAGCGAATACACAGCTTGTAATGCAATTTATGATCCCAGTGCCAGGAACAGATCCTCTTGAATGGACTCCAGTAGGGCATGCAATGCCGGACATTTTTACTCCTGCTTCAAATGAGAACCTTCCAGCAAAAAATGGGAAAGGTGTTGCAACCCCTTTTTATTACACTACTTGTTTCCCTCTTTGTGGAACGGATCTTGCTGGAAATTGGCAGGCAACTCAAGAAGTTATGCTTGGAGCGACGGCAATACGAGGACAAGCGCATGCAGAAATTTTTTTATTGGCTTGCTCGCAAAATCCTCCGAATGAAAAAAATAAAATTAATCCCGTCAATACAAACAAATCGAAGCCTCCATTGGATCCTGCCTCACCTCCCCCCCCTACCAAATAGTATCGGGTGGTGGATGATTAGATAAATCCTCGCCCACAAATTTTGAAAGGCAATTTCTTTAATTTAAGGAATCGATTAATATGGTTACAAATATTAAATTCAGACGATCCGGTGTTTCGTTTGTCGAAGTACTCATCGTTATTGGCATCATCGGCATTCTGATCAGTTTGCTCATCCCTGCTGTGCAGAAGATTAGAGCAGCGGCCGCTCGTGCGAGCTGTCAAAACAATCTTCGACAAATGGGGTTGGCTATGATGATGTTTCATGATGCCAAAGACCACTTTCCTCCAGAGGGCACAAGTGACGATGCCAAAACGGAAGAGTTGCCAAATCTTAGCTACATGCCACATCTCCTTCCCTATCTGGAACGAGAATCGTCGATTGGTTTATAATCTAGAGGAATACTAAAAATCATCAAAGCAATCAGTTAAAGAATCTGCATTAGAAAGAAGATTCGAGATTGGTTTACCGATTTTATTCCCTGGAGATCAAACCATCCCTATAAAAATTTTAGTCCAAAATGCCAAAGGGGATTGTAAATTGATTCGTTGAATATAATTTACTTTGAGCAGATGATTATGTCTATTGTTGAGGCTAAAAAGTAAA
>JAKBAI010000168.1 GCA_021809185.1 Planctomycetota bacterium | reverse complement strand
ATGCTGCGCAAGGATTTATCAAAATTCATGGTCTGGGCCAGCAAACCCAAGCGCGACAACAGCTTCTCAAAGGCGGTGCTGGGTTCAATCTCCCCGGTTTACCCTCCACCAGAAGTGAATAGTTCTCTTCAATCAATCGAAATCGATAATAATCTTGCCAAATGGGGACTCAAAGAGTCCTCATTTGTTTTTTTGCATTAATAATTCAACTACTCTTTCCCCTCTTTTCTCACTTTCTCCTCGATTTTCATTTTTCTGTTGGAACAGATTTTTATCGAAATCCCAACTTTTATTTGCGGTTGATCATCAGATTACCAATTTCAGATGATTCATGAACGGGGATCTATTCGATTTTTCCAATTGAATTGGCTTGTCTAATCTAAGCTCCTATCCTAAAATCTAGATTACTGCTCGAATTACTCTTATTTAAATTCATTAGAATAAGATTGGGATGATAGCAACCGCTCCATTTATCATTCTTTAATTAGCAAGCTTTAATTAGCAAGCTTTAATTAGCAAGCTATATAAAAAGCCAACGAACGAATTTCAACGAGCATCGATTTTCAATCGAGGATGACAACCATGCACCGTTTACGAACATATTTCTCAGTTTGGACATGGTCTTTATTGATGATAATCCATTCTGATTTATTTATGTGCCATCAGCTAAGGGCAGATGTCAAAGGGGTGAAAATAACAACCGATCAAACCATCGATTCTTCATCGCTGGAAACGATTGTTCAACAAGCAATCCAACGAGCGCAGGCGAAAACCAATGATGAAAAAGCAATTGCGATTTACGAATATCTTCATAACACGATCTTTCATTGGGCTTATCCGGTGGAATCGGCTCCGCAATCGGTTGGGCCGTTAAAGATAATTAATGTGTATGGGTGGGGGCTTTGCGGAGGTCAGCATACGGTCCTCAAAGCACTTTTTGAAACCGCGGGTTGGGAATGCCGCTATGTGGGTTGGCCCGGACACACCACGATCGAAGTGAAATACGATAATCGTTGGCACTATTTTGATGTCTTTCTCAAGTGCTATTATTGGTCGAAAGATAAAACGCATATTGTTTCTCAAGAAGAGATTGCCAAAGATCCTTCGATTGTGCTGGATGCTATGAAAGAAAATCGAGCCGCTCGGCAAAATTTATGTTGTGGAGATGCGCCTCAGGATGTTATCCAAGGCTGTCAACATCGGCATATTGAAGGAAATGCCAAAGGCTGGGCCTCCGTTACCTGGCGTGACCAAGATTACCAACCATTGGTTCATTTACCCCTCCATAGTTCATTGACCTTAGCCTGGAAAGGGGATCCTTTTGGGTTTGCTGTTTCTGGAAAACCTCCACAACATTCTTGTGGAATCAAAGATTTTATCCATGACAAAGTTCTCGGACCACGTTTGGAACATTACGGCCCGCGAAACTGGTCGAATGGCACCTTTCTTTATCAAGTCCATTTTCAACCCGATCAGCCCTTCGATTATCTGGAATTTCAAAATGCCATGGTTACTCAACATGGCCTAACGGTTCAGGATCCTAACAAAAATAATGGCAAAGGGGTTTTGATTTTGCAACTCCCTTCTGCGTATCCCTTCGTATCTGTAAATATATCGACCGATTCCAATCGCAAAGATGATGTTATTGCGGTTTCTACCAATCGAGGTAAATCGTGGCAACTCTGCCGTTGGGAAGATATTTCTAAACTGGCAAAACAAAAATATCATCTCTCTTTCAAACTGGAATTTCAAGGGAATATTCAGAATCTCCAATTAAAAGCCCAGGTCGAACACAATCGAAACGCTTTGCCCTATCTAATTCCCGGCAAAAATAAGATTACCGTAAGCTGTAACAACAATAAACTCCCAGATAATTCTAAACTGGTGGTAACCTATCGTTATCAAGAATCGAATATTGCCAATCCTCAAAAAAGATCCCGATGGGATGGCAAAGGGATCCAGTATGGACCAATCAAAACCGTATCGCGCGAGGTGAACCGTTTACCCTATAAGTTTGAAATTGATGTGGGAGGGAACGCTCCGCCCAAAATGATCGATTTGACGCGAGAACTGAAAGCTGTTTCGAAATAAGCGAACCGTTAAATTAGAATATTTGTTATTTGGTTGATTGTCTATACTCTGTCTATATATTGTCTAGAGATACTGTCTAGAGATACTGACTAGAGATACTGTCTAGAGAACCCGAAAGGGGAATTTCGCAAACGATCGCCTTGATACATGCTTGTTACATGCTTGTTACTCTCTTATTACACTCTTGATAAATGAGGTAAAAAAAAATGCGTTTTTTAAGTTCCAATTATCTAATTGCTTTTATCTGTCTTTTCTCTCCATTCTCGTTATACAGCGAGGATAAAAAGGCCTTTCCCTTACCGCGTTCCACTCCAGAAGCGGAGGGAATATCTTCTCAGGGAATAATCGAATTTATCGAAACGATAGACAAGAAAATCAATACCATGCATAGTTTTATGCTCGTTCGCCATGGGAAAGTGGTTGCCGAAGGTTGGTGGAAACCACAAACCCCCGAAACGAAGCACGTTATGTTCTCTTTGAGCAAAAGTTTTACATCCACCGCTGTTGGGTTAGCAATTCATGAAGGGAAATTTTCCCTGGATGATGAAGTATTGAAGTTCTTTCCCGATATGGCTCCAGAGAACCCATCGGCCAATCTTCGCAATATGCGTGTCCGCGATCTGCTCTGCATGTCTGCTGGTCATACCAGCGAAGTGCGATTTCAGAAAGATGTTCCTTGGGTAAAGTCGTTCCTCGCTCACCCCGTTCCTTTTAAACCCGGCACACACTTTATGTACAATACCCCAGCTACCTACATGCTTTCCGCTATTGTGCAAAAAACAACAGGGAATACTGTTTTAGATTATCTGAAACCACGACTTTTCGACCCTCTGCGTATCGACGATCCGGTCTGGGATGCCAGCCCCCAAGGAATTAGTATCGGTGGCTATGGCTTATTTATTCGTACCGAAGATATCGCTAAGTTTGGTCAACTATATCTCCAAAAAGGGAAATGGCAAGGAAAACAACTCATTCCGGAATCTTGGGTCTCCATGGCCACCACCAAACAAACATCGAATGGAAGTAATCCTAATAGCGATTGGGATCAGGGCTACTGCTATCAATTCTGGCGTTGTCGTCATCATGCTTTTCGCGGCGATGGAAAGGATGGGCAATTCTGTATTGTTCTTCCCGAATTAGATGCTGTTATCGCCATCACCGCAAAAACCAATAATATGCAAGGTCAACTGAATGCGATCTGGGAGAAACTTTTACCAGCGATTCAGGAAAAACCGTTACCAGAAAATAGCACAGCTCAGGCTAAATTGAAAGAAGTCCTAAATAACCTGAACGCTCACGAAGCAACACCAAAGAAAAAATTAAAGTAATTGTCCACGAGTCAAAAGCTTATTTAGATCTCTTGCTGGGGTCGTTATCCTTCAACCAAGTCGAGCGGGGGGCGTAAGCCCCCCTGATTCTATTCGAGATAGTCATTTCGTAATCTAGATTATTGATCAGTTTATATTTATTGAGCACAATCAAACGATAAGAAACTAATCTTTACGTTCCGGCATAGCCTGTTTGAGGGAATCCGGTGGCAAAAGGAGATTCGGGCGAAGCGAATTCGGATCAACCAAAAATAGTTGTCTTTTCCCCGGTAGGTTATCGGCATCGATGATAATTTTATCACGATTTTTTAATACGGAAGTGAGCATAGTCCACATTAATTGCGATTCGGAGAGATTTTGTTTGGTCTGGAGCATCAATAATCGTTCCTGAATTCGTCGGCTTTGTATTTCCTGAATGTTGAACCCATCTTGCTGCCATTTTGCCATTAACGCTTTGAGCCGATTCTCTTCTTCTGAAGTTAATTCGGACCGATAGAGATGCCAAGCTAGAAAGTTATCCCGATCGGCCTGAGCTTGGGCAATCTTTTCATGGCTTTTAGCTTCGGCGGTACGGATCATTTGTAAAGATGATTCTTGAGCCAAGCGAACTTTACGAATGGCGTCCGCTTTTGCATTGTTAACCTGTTGATCTCTTAGTTGAATCGCGCGAGCCACTTCATGATAGGCAGGGACAACCTCCTGCGGTGGGTGCAAGTCTCCTATACTGATACCCTTAATCGTGATACCGAGTCCGCCAGGGATTATAGTATCACAGCGAAATTGGGTAATCGATTCTGCTCGGCGTTGGAGATCCAGCCGTTGAGTCGTCAATAAATCCAGAAACGATCGACCCGCGAGCTGTTCACGGAAAACCGTCTCCGTAATCTGTTGCACGATCTGCGGTATATCGTTGGCTTGGAATAGATATTGGTGGGGGTCGCGGATTGTATAGCGTAAAGTGGCTAGTAACTCGATCAGGTCGCCATCTCCGGTTATCATGATCGCTTCATCGGTTAAGCGCTGGATATTGTCCCCATGGGCGCTGGCCCAGATTAGTCCACGCACCCTTAGCTGATTTCGGACCCGGCTATCAATCTGCAAAGGGGATTGGTCTAGATTCGAACTAGGTAAAGTGCGAAACCCGATTTCGACAATCTGTTCGGTCTCTGGTTTTAGTTTGGTAATTTGATCGATCCCTATCGGCCAGCACCAATGCCATCCTGGGGGAAGATCACGCGACCAACGTCCTAATGTTTGCACAATGCCAATTTCATTAGCTTGGATGATAACAATGCCCGTGCCGCAGTATGCTAATAGTGCTAAACCCGCGCAGGCGGTCATGATCGGTTTGCGCCAATCAAAAAGGGTGTGTAAAAACTGATCGAGATCAAACGGAAGGAAGGTGCTTTTTTGTAGAGATTCGAATAGCTGTTGAATCTTTTGCCAGCTTTTCGCTACTTTGGTGTTTTCAAAAAATAGGAGCCGCATCGAATTCAATAAGACTGCTAACGACCCAAATTGATGATATATGGCCGCAGCAAGGGGGGACTGTTCATACCATAAGGAGGAAGGGGATAAGAGCGGCCAAAGCCAGGCCGTGATAATAATTCCAAGGATGTTCGCGCCAAAGGCAAACAAGATCAGATTTTGCTGGATGATTCGCATTGTTTCGCGGGACAAGCGAAACAACAACGGTAACGAAGATAAAGGAGACCCTAATAAAACAATAGAGCCGGCATGCCGCGCGAGGTCGCTACCACTTCCCACGGCAATACCAACTTCGGCAGCAACCAGAGCTGGAGCGTCGTTGATACCATCTCCAACAAAGGCAAACCGATAGGAGGGGGGTGTGCTCCCCTTCGTTGTTGAGCTGATAGGATAGCCGATAGAAAAGGCGATAGAATCGTCGCTTGGATTTGAACGATGAGTAGTATCGTTGCTAGCCAAAGCGGGGTTTACGATCGCTGCCGTGCTAAATTCTTTTATTTTCTCGGCCTTTTCGAGGGGAAGACAATTTCCATAATACTCTTTGATGGCAAGGGTTTCCGCAACATGTTCAACGATATTTTGTTGATCGCCACTCAGAATAAGGATTTTTTCAATTCCCGATTTTCTCAATTCGATAAGTGTATGTTCGGCATCCGCGCGAATGGTATCTTTAACGCCAAAAAAGCCGATCACATCTTTGTTTTTACCTAGAAAGATAACGGTTTCGCTTTGCTGATGCAATCGGTTCAGAGTTTGCGTTTGTTCTTCACTTAAAATAATGCCTTGCGTGGCAAGCCAGCGTGAGCTACCTGCCCAGTAGAACTCCTGATTATACTCGGCACTCATTCCTTGGCCAGGAACGGTTTGATAATTCGACATAGCCAGCAGGGGTAGCTGGCGAGATTCCCGTTCACGCTGGAAGCATTGCGCAATAGGATGGTCGCTGCTCTGTTCGATACTACTCATGATTTGCAAGATAGCGAGTTCTTGATAGCCCGGTTCGGGTAAAATAGATGAGAGAGCCAATTTCCCTTCGGTGAGTGTACCTGTTTTATCAAAAGCGATCGCGTTCACTTGCGTGAGTTTCTCCAGAACCGATACTCCTTTTATGAGGATACCTGTTCCAGCAAGTCGACCCAAGGCAGCAACCATTGCAGCAGGGGTTGCCAAAATCAGCGCACAGGGGCACGCGACCACTAATACCGATAGCGTCGGGTAGAGACCCAGATACAGAGCAGGGACGAAGTTCAGCCGTTGGCTAGCTGGTCGAAACGGTCCCATATAGGCGAAAAGATTGCCCAGCAGAGTTAATAGAGCAATGAGAAGCACCACCGGCAAGAAATAGCGGGCATAGCGATCTACAATTCGTTCCTGTTTCGTTTTATCTTGTAAGGCTTGTACGGTATAATCGATTACTTTGCCAGCAACCGTCTGTTGGTAAACAGCTTCCGCTCGAATTGTTATTTGGCCTTGCTGGTTGATTCCACCGGCAAATACTTTATCCCCTACCGATTTATCTTGGGGAATACTCTCTCCTGTCAAAGCGCTAAAATCGATGCAGCTCGAACCGCTCATAATCGTGCCATCCACCGGGATTTTTCCACCCGGTTTGACAACCACTTCATCCCCGCGCACAAGCTCGGTAGTCAAGATGCGAACTTCGCTACCGTTGCGTAAAACCCATGTCCGGAGTGGAAATAGTTCAATTAATTGAGCAATTCCACTCTGGCCCCGCTGCATGGTGTAAGCTTCCAGGCATTCGCCCAATAAGCCAATAAAAACAACTTCGCTAGCTACCAGCGGCTCTTTCATGGCAATAGCGGCTAGACAAGCAATCGCTATCGCTAGATCGGCGACGAGCTTGCCTTCCAACAATTTTTCCAGTGAGTAAAATAATACTCGTGCTCCACCAACGATAGCGGCCAGGAGAGCATATCGATAATCAAACAGGAATCGCGTACTTTGACCCGTTTCGATCCCGAAATAGCGAAACCCTTCTTGCAATTTGGGGAGTAGATCACGAGCGAGTAAAAATCCAACAAATAATGAAAACACGTATAAAGAGGTGTTGCTTTTACGTGGTCCTAGTAAATCGGTGTGAGATATTTCTCGGTGCATAACGATTGATCGTATTTAGGTTTATCTATCGATTGCCTATTATAGAAATCAGATCGGTAGAGAAAAGAGGAAAGATAGGAAATTAAGAGTAGAGAGAGGGATAGATTTTAGTCTCTAGAAATACTTCATTTGATCAAATGATGATCATTGATTGAATTTTTTTGCTGATTCTGTCAGAGGAAATTTGGAAAATAAGCTATTGTTTATAACAACATCATTTACATGGAATCTTCATAGTTGATGGGAGAATCTGTGGCAATTTCGTTCGCATTTTCATGGGCCATTGGTGACGATTCTTCGGCAGAGGGGGCCAGCTCGATCCAGATGGTCCCGAAAGGTTCCTGTTGTTCCAAATGGACGAATCTTCGTTTAATCAGTTCCAGTAAAGCTAGGAAAAGCCCAATCATTTTGGTTTTCTGGAAAGGGGGAATAAATAGACTTTCAAAAGGGAACCGATGTTCGATGTGCAGCTTGTCGATAATCAGATTTTCATAAACCACTTGCGGGGTTTCATCGATAATCGTTGTTTGGGGTTGAGCAATCTTGACTTGGCGAACTAATCGACCAAAAGCAGCGACCAGATCCCAGATTTCAACCGATTTCAATTCGGTCGACTCCCCGGATAGTTGGTTTGAGCCGAGCGGTTTTCGAGTAAGATATTTTTCCTGTTCCTGCACAAGCTGATCGATTTTTCCGGAAGCATCTTTGAATTTGCGATACTCCATCAATTGGCGAATCAGCTCTCGGCGGGGGTCTTCCCCGGTTTCTTCCTCAGATTCATCGATGCTAACCGGCAACAATAATCGGCTTTTCATTTCCAGCAACGTGGCAGCAACAATGAGAAATTCCCCAGCACTATCGACATCGATGAATTCGATAACGGCGAGATATTGCAAAAATTGATCTGTAATTTGCGCGATGGAAATATCGAGAAGGTTAATTTCGTTCCGCTTGACTAGGAATAATAACAGATCGAGCGGGCCGTAAAAAATAGGTAAAGTTACCTGATACCGTTGCAATTCATCTCTCCCGCTTTCTATGCTTGAAATGATTGTCATTAGCGAGGTTGAATTGATTTGTCAAGCTCAAAAATCGATTATCTATCACTTTTCGGAAGGTCGGATCTTTTGGCGAAGAGCTTGTAAATGACATTTTTTTCTGACGCTTGAATTTCACTTTTAAGAATACATCGTAACGGCGGTCAGCGGTATTGTGTTGCAGCTCGGACTATGTTGGCGAGTTTCTGTTGAGCGATTTGGCTACTTGAGAGGGGATGCAAGGCAAAAGTGGCAAAGCCACAATCCGGAGTGAGCAGAATGCGATCGATGCCAAATGTGGCGATTGCTCGATCGATTTTTTGTTTGATTTCATCAACGGTTTCAACCCGTATCTGTTTCGGATTGACGATACCGATACCAATTTTTTGGTAGCTAGGGAGATCGCTTAGAATCGCCATTTCGCCTGCTCTCGGTGTACAAAGTTCTAAAAAGAGAGTGCCAAAAGGGAGTTTCGTTAAAAGTGGTAAAAGGGGTTGGTAATTTCCAGTCAAGGCTACCGATTCATCGCGCGACCAGTTACCGCGGCAGATATGCAAGCCAAGGCGCTGGGGAGGGAAGCCTTCAATCACTCGGAGCAATAAATTTTCTGCTCTAGCCAATTCTTCGGCAGGGGAACTGGCCTCGGCAAGAGCACCGCACATAAAAGAACGATCCGCTGATTTTTTCCCATAGACGACCTCGGTCAAGACCGGTTCATCGAATTGGATAAGGGCAACCCCCGCCGCGAGTAAATCGGCAATCTCTTCTCGTAAAATTTTGACAAGATCATCCGCAAGAGTCTCTCGGTTTTGGTAGATCTGATTCGGGATACAATCGAGCCAGAGAGTACGTTGTAAAAGATAGGGGCCAGGCAGTGCTATTTTAATAGGTAGATCGGTTTGTTGGCGAGCAAAGCGATATTCATCGACAGCTAACGAGCGAGTTCGCTGAAGTTGATGAATAACCGCAGGGTGCCGCTGATCTCGAGGAACATCTAGTGCCTTCAGGCTTTGCGTAAATTCGTTTGGGTGTTGAGAATAAATGGCTAGATCCGCTAATGGAATTAGCTGGCAACCCTGCAGTCGTAAGCCGACAAAACTTGCATAGCTATCCCGGCGCTGTTCCCCATCGGTAATGATGTCAACCCCTGCATCGGTTTGCATTCGCACCGCTTCTTGGACAGCGTGATTGGCCAAAGCTTGGAAGACCGGATCGGGCATGCGATTGGAAACATATTCTTCTAAAGCTGTGAGGAGCCAAGGGGGTCTCGGCCAAGAACCGATCCCCATCACGGGTAGAAGAGGTAACTCTGACCAAGGATATTCTGTTGACCTAACGATTTTTCCTGAACTACTTCTTTTAGATGATTTTTCAGAGTATGTCTCTCGAGATTCTTCGTTACGGGAGATTAACTCTTCTGTAGTGAATGTTCCAGTGGATGTTCCACTAGATATACCGCTTGAGATTTCAGATTTAGGTGGAGATGAGGTCAACTTTCGTGCTTTCTCCCCTTTGCGAATGAGATAACAGGTTGTTTTTGGTGTTGCTTCGGCAGTTTGTAATATCCTTTTCGCAATTAACTCGTTGTTCGTTAGTTGACACCAGGCAGGTAGATCGACTTCGACCGATGATTCCGTTGAAGTTATTTCTAAAAACTGACCTGCGCTCAATGTATCGAGATGTTTACGAATCATTAACAGCAATCCGTTGCCGCAGTCCATATCCCCACCATGAAAAACACTGTCCGCTTGCCATGGAAGAGCTGAAGATTGCTGATTCTCCTTTGCAGGTAATTCAGTTTTTGCTGTCTCTGGAGGATGGGTTGAATCGTTCATGATATTACCCTTCTAATTCGGATTTTTCCTGACTAATCAAAACAAAGAATCGACCTTTGCAGAGAATCCACTTGTTGAATAAGCTGAAAGAATAAGGAACGAATTTTGATCGTCTCATTCCATTTGCACGGAGAATAAGACGAGGAAAAAACGAGAATAAACAACACAATAACCAAAATCGGTTTGAATTTGCCGATCCTCGTTCGAGTTTAAATGTCAATAGGAGACACAGGGGGCACCATCCGATAGAAATTCTACCAGTTTGGCACCGCCAACTAGAATGGCCCCCTGAACCAGTTTATTTTCTTCTAACTTGCGTTTTTTGAAGCATGGGGAACAGACCCAGATCTGCCCGCCAGAGCCGGTGAACTGCGCAATTAAATCTTTGAGGGGTGCAAAACCGGGTTCGTGAAGATCGTTCGCGTACCCAACTTGGCTTAGATGGACCCCCTCCACGGTTAAAAAGACTACGGTCTCTTTGTCCGATGCTAATGCTGCATTGGCAACCACAAAGGCGACTGTGGCTCGATCGACATTGTCCTTGGCATGAGTTAAAACCAAACAAAATTTATTCGACATAACAAGTTAATCCTTTCGTTGAATAAGATAATTAGGGTGCTGAGTTTCGAGTAAACGGTGACCAGTCATACGGCACCATGCAGGCAGATCTTGTGGCGCAGCGGGGTCTTGAGCGATTACCGTTAAAAGAGTTCCGGGGGGTAACGATTTTAATTTTAATCGTAATGCCAAAACGAGATTTCCACAACCCATGTTTCCTGCATCAAAAACTTCCGATTGGATGGCAGTTGTAAGCTGATCTGCTGGCTCTTTTAAATCTGAGTCTGGAGTAGTTTTCATCGGATTGCCACGGTTACTTGAACAAGATTGTGTCAAATTCTCCGATTGCTGACTTTGAGATTGTTCACTTTGAGATTGCTGACTTTGGCAAAATTGCGAATTTGACTCTGATTGATTTGTGCTCGGATATCGACGGGAATCAGATTGGTCGTTAGACTGTCGTAAGCTATTATTGCTAGTATTCATGACTATCTTACTCTTTTCAGTGGCCAGAAGCGATTGAATACAAATGGGGATAAGCATATCCTCGATCTGTTCTTCTCTCGAGGCGATCATCCAGACGGTGCGAAAACAGGTGTGTCTCTGGATATATAAACTTAATTGTTCCATCAATTCGCTTACCGAACGATTTAGCCCACTGGCCAGACAAATTAAGCAATAGGGGGTATTCTTGAACCCTAGAGCGATACTTAAAAGGGCTTCATGACCACAATACAATTTTTGACAACGGTGGCAAGGAATGTTGCGTATTTGTTGCCAGCTTTCTTTAAGTTTGCCAGTTTTACGATCTTCTAATTCTAGTTCTTGTTCACTTTCTTGCTGTTCACTTAATAAGGAGGCCAATTGGTCTTGAAGTTCTTCAGTACTCGTTGAATCCTGAATAATATTTTGAGAGATAACTGAAGTGCTGGGAATTGCGGAATCTTTCATCATTTAAATTTTTAACTCAACTTTCTTATTCAACTTTCTTATTCAACTTCCCAAATATACTCCTTTTAATTGGAAGTTCAAATTCTGAGAATTCAATCACTTTTAGGAAAAAAAGTAGGATTCAAAGTAGAAGTACCTTTCTTGATGCAGGTGGTCTACTCTGGGCATCATTAATCAATCAGTTTGAAGAATATTTACGGAACTTCTTGTGAAGTTTCGATTTTACATTTTCTGATTAACTGGTAGTTTGCTGATTCGCTAACAATCTTAATCTTTTGAACTATCTATTCACGATAGATCGCTAAATAGGTTCAACAATCTAATTTCATTCATTTTATCTATATTGTATAGGTTATTGTAATATTTTTGGCGAGAGATTCAATCGGTCCCCTTAAGAATTAAGATTCCCTATCTTATTTTCATAGGAAGAAATACCACAATTTTGCCAATCTTATCTGCTCTTGACAGTAAGGTACCTGGAATATATTTCCAAAAAGTGGAATGGATCAGTATTCAAGATGGTGAAATCGATGGATTTCCGATTTGTTCAAGAAGAATGATAGGATCATGCCGAGCTTCAGAAATAGATGTGGAGAATTCCTATGAAAACGAGTTGGATTTACTTGGTAGGGTTGATGGCAATATCCCTAGCGAGCTGTACGAATGATCGATCGCAGTATCGTGGCTTGCGCAATGAACCGGTGATCGATCTTAGCCGATTTCCAAAAGCAAATACGGAAGTATCGAGCCGAGTTGATTCGGTTGGGAGAAGTTTAATAGCCAAAAATCCGGATCTCAATCTCCAATATACGCAATTTGTGACCATCGGATTGGCGCGCGAAGCGAATGGCAATATATACCGTGGCCAAAATGCCAATCTCGATTCTGTATTCCACCAGTTGAGTGATCAGGTTGTTATCACAGAATCTCTTGTCAATAAGTGTAATAATGATAGCGAACTAGCAGCAATTTTGAGCCTGGAACTAGCCAATATGGCAATTGAAGAGGATGTTCGCACTTCAAGAAAGTTATCGAATAGCTACGTTCAGAATCCGGGCGGAATCAACGCCAAAGATTACCGGGATGGTGTCGGTATGGAGGCATTCAACCAAGCACAAGCTGCTAAAATCGCTAAACAGACTCACATGCCTTCAGGAAATCCGAATCATCCATTGCCATCATATCGCCCCAATGATCTAGCAAAAATTATCATGAGGCGCGCAGGCTATAACGCAGCAGATGTCGATAAAGAGG
>JAKBAI010000167.1 GCA_021809185.1 Planctomycetota bacterium | reverse complement strand
TTCCGATCTAGGATCCATAACCATGCGATTGCATCAATTTTTTACTAAAAGCAATAAATTTGTGATTGTCTCGATTGTTCTTTTGGGGAGCAGTTTATTATCACTAGTTCAGACAGAGACCTTTTCTTTTATGATTGAAGATCCAAAAGAGCCAGAAATTCTGCCTCTTCCTAGGATTGTCTCTGGAATTGAAGCGAATTCACCCACCCCGCCAATTATACAAAAAAAAGAAACGGAAAAGCAAACGGGCGAGTCGACAGAAAAAGCGCCGATTATTCCAGGAAATAAGGATTCAAAAAAAGAGCAGAAAAATGATGAGAAAGAATCTAAATCTTCGAAAAATGCTGAGAACCAATTTGTCGATCTAGCCGAGCGCATCATTTCGAATGCAAACTCTGCTTCTGATCTATTAAAACAAGAAAATCTTGGTACAAAAACTACCGATTTACAGCGAAAAATTCTTGCTGATCTTGATCAATTGTTAAATCCTCCACCTCCCCCTCAACAAAAGCAACCGATGGATCAGCAGCCGATGGATCAGCAACCAAAGAATCAACAGCCTATGGATCAAAACCCAAAGAATCAGCAGCCGATGGATCAGCAACCAAAGAATCAGCAGCCTATGGACCAGCAGCCGATGAACAATTCAGATAGTTCCTCATCGCAAAGTAAATCCTCGCCTCAGGATAGCCAAAACACCTCCCAACCAAAACCCTCTTCCTCAAAAGAGTCAAAATCAACAGAAAAAAAATCTCCGAATTCAAATCAAGAACAACCTTCTAAATCGAAAGAAAACAAAGGGGAAGGCGAAACTTCTCAATCAAAACCTGAAAAATCAAATTCTGAAAAAAATCGTTCGCCGCAAGAAAAACAATCTCAAAATAATCCTAATCAATCTCCTCAACAAAAAACCAAAGAGGATCAGCTGAAATCTCAAGCCAACAATTCGAATCAAAATCGATCGAAACAAAATGCTCGTGAGCAAAATGCTCGTGAGCAAAATAGAGCACGCCGAGAACAACGACAAAAAGAGCGACAGCAAACGAAAGATTCCACTGGCAAGAACGGAGCAAAAAAGACTAATCCTGACTTTGCTCAATTACCGAAAACCAATAATCCAGCAATGAATTCTTCGAATCAAAATCCAAAAGAAAAACCAAAAAATCCACTTGAAACAGATCATTCCGTTGCTGAAGTTTATAAAGATATTTGGGGTCATCTCCCTGAAAAGATGAGACAGGAAATGGACTCCTACTACCGCGAACAATTTATGCCGCGTTATGCAGACCTCCTCAAACAATACTATATGTCCCTCGCCAAAGAGAAAAAACTTAAATAGTAAGCAGAAAAAAGGGCATGTATTCGTTTCTACTTCCAGATTTTCAGATAATGTTTTAAAGTCGATGTTTGGCTAGCCAACTATTATCTATAAAAATGGTGAGATTAAAAAAAATAAGAAATTTATATTTTCAAAGAAAATCGAGATTAATGGAATAGCGATCTGTTTTTTTATTGAGTTTTTATAAAATAAGCTAAAACAGAATTGTTAGGAGTATATGAATTGTGCTTGAGAGTCCTTTGAATAAAGATTTAACTATCGCTGCTAAACAGGAGCCTAAAATTGCACTTAAAGCTGCACGTAAACTTGCACTCGAAGTTGCACTCGAAGTTGCAAATGAAACCGCTGAAATCATTTTAGCAGAATATAAAAAATTTGTCGCAATTGAAAATGCTCCTTCATCAATAACAACTCATGTTGATCATCTTGCTCAAGAGAATCTCCTAAAGAGAATTTCGGCCTATTTTCCGAATGACGGATATTGCGCGGAAGAAAAAACTCCCACCTTGGCCTTGTTGACAGAAGAGAGGAAAAAACGAGCTGAAACCCCTAAACGGATTTGGATTATCGACCCTATAGACGGAACTCGAGGATTCGCAACCAAGAACGATCAATTTTCTATTATGATAGGGCTTTTTGAAGATAATAAAATCGTTTTGGGGGTTGTCGTAGAACCAGTAAGGATGCGCCGAACCTTTGCTATATCCGAAGAGGGATGCTGGAAACAGGATGGGAGTGAACCCCCTACCCGGTGTTCTGTTTCGCAAGTGAAATCATTAAAAGAGGCTACGCTGGTTCAAAGTTTATCGAAAACCCCTTTTGAAACTCCCATTGCAAAATTGATCCAGCCTAAAAAGACGATTGGCACTCATTCTGCTGGAATTAAACTAGCTCTGGTTGCACGTGGTGAGGCCGATATTTATGTCAACAATTACCAAAGATTTTATGATTGGGATATTTCAGCTGGTCATTGCTTAGTTATTGAAGCTGGAGGGATAGCTACAGAGCTTTCTGGCAAAGAATTACAATATCAAAAAGAGGATTTTTCGCAAATAGGGGGTATTTTTGCAACAAATCCTGAATTGCATCCACAAGCTAAATCAGCTATTCAATCTCTTTTGTGGACATAAAATCGGCGAGTGGTCGCTTACTTGTTATTTGCTTACGATGGTTTGTATACATAAGTACAAAAATGAGAACATCCCACTTGATATCCTGTATTTGGTTACTTTACAGGGTGAACTCATTCATAATTACGACGATTTAACCTGAATGAATCCTCAGAACATACCCATTTACTTATAGTAAAAAAGTAACTCAGGTTTAACAATTGATATCCGAATTCGATAAACTTTCTCTATCCCATTTCTGTTTAGTTCCGTTTGAATTTTTTGATGCTTAAGGTGTAAATTTGATGCTTAAGGTGTAAATCTGGAGAACGATGATGAAACATTTAACTTCCTGGATTTGGAATAGTTCCTCAATCAAACCGATTCTAGTAATGGGAGTAGTTTTTGCAATCACTACATTCTTGTGGCATTCAACCACTCTAACCACTTCGGCTACATCCAAAAATCAAAAAGAGATTCCCAATTCTACATCAGATATAAGATCGGTCCATTCTCCTAGTAAATCAACGCTAGACCGCGATATGATTTCGCGCCGATTGAGAATCGTTTTACAAGTTGCAACGGAAAGGAATCTTCGAAATTTAAACGATGCAGTTGTTGAAAACAGTAAAGCGATAACTAAAGCCCTCAAAAAAAATGACTGGATCGGTGTTAAATTTCTCCTCCAATCGTTAGAAAATCGAGTCGGCATTTCTCATGATGGAAAAGAAATGGATGGGGTTCCAATTGCTCAATTGTCGTCTTTGTCTCTCACTCGACTTCAAAAAGAGAATATCGATTTACAAACCGCCATCAATCAATTATCTCTGGAGAAAATCGAAACCGTTCAGGTTCGGATTCGCTCGCTCCTGGGAGAAAATATCGGCAAACCAGATCTTGTTGAGAAGCCTATTCCTCTGCCGACAAAACTTTATCCTAGATGGGACAATCAAACCTGGGGCAACAGATTGACAGAAGCTTATGAAATAGAAAAAAAGGATTTTGAGGTTTTGCAAAGCGGTCGGCCAAATAAGCGGTTGCCCCCACAAACGTATGCAAATCTGATCATAGGTATATTAAGCTATCAAAAATATCTTCTCAAAGAATTTCCTAATAATAAAAAAGAACTCGATGAAACCCGACAATGGTTGAATCAGGTACTCCAAGCTAGTCTTCAACTTCAGATGAAATCTGGGTTTTTCTCGATTCCCGATTTACGAGACCACCATCTGCGCTACGAAGCACTGATTAATAAACTGCCTGTATTAGATGATACTGTAATCAAAAATGAATTAATGCAAATCCCCCTTCCTGATGGTTGGACTATTCAAGAAACCTCACGATTAGGCATTGCCTTTTTGCAGGCAGGTAAACAGAATAAGAATAAACTCTGGCTTGATTCCGCCGAGCTGGCCGGGAATTGGATTTGTTCCCAGGTAATCCAGAGTAATAGCTTGCTCAATGCGGAAGCAATTTCATTTTTAGTGGAGTTATACCTGAATCGACCTGATGAAAAATACCTCAAACACTCGGTTCTACTTTGGCAATTCGGCCTCTCTCCGATGCAAATCGATGTTAAAGACCATCCTCATTTAGGTGCATGGAGTGAACCTTACCAGGTGCGAATGACTCATCATTTACGTATCTATAAAGCTCTTACCCAACTCGAAGCTATTATGCCTACGAGTAATCCTCAAAAACAAAAACTTCTAAAGTCGATTTCTTTAGCGGAAAAGTATATTGAACATGAGTTGGCTCGCTATGGAGCAACAGATCCAGAATTGCTTCTCGAAATAATACAGACTAATAATCAAAAAGATTCTAGCAATAAAAGAGAATCTAATTTACAAAAATATCAAACTCAACTTGTTCAAATTCTTGAAAAAAAATATATAGTTGCAAAAAAGGGGTACAGTGAACCTTTAACTTTTATCATTTCTTTGTTGGACCCAAAACTTGTTAAAAAGTAAATAGGATTCATTCCCCCTCTATAAAGCGAACAGGATACCTAACTAGAAGAAACCATCAAAAAAGTCTACCGAGTTTTAATAGAAGACTTACTATTAATTTCATGAGAACCTAGTAAGAATCGACTATTCATCCCCAATTCGTTTGAAATGCATTATTACAGGTGTATAGGTCGTTTTGCCTATCCGATCGATCACCGATCGATTTTCAAAAACCTTAATCTCGACAAGCCTAGTGAGCTGTTCTAAGCATTCAAAAAGGGCGAAAATTCTCAGATCAGATAGAGCGAATCATGGCTGAGGTTTTGTAAATTCTACTGGTTGACTATCCGATTTCGATTTTAGGGAGGTTAAACGTCCCAGAGCAACTTCTGCTTGGTTGCTATCGGGACAAACCTTGATGATTTTTTCTAAGCAAAGTTGAGCTTTGCGATGATTTCCTTTTTTGAGCCATGCTTCCGATTGCGCGAGGTACATTTTGGCAAGACGATCATTCATTTCCTCGCAAACTTTCACCATTTTTTCTGGTTGATTGCGAATCTGGTTTTCTAATTCGATTGCTTGGTTTGAACAGGGGGTATTTTTATAAACTGATCGGAGAGTTTCACAATGATCGAGACATTGCAAAAATTGCTCCTTGCGAAAGCAATCTTTTGCAATTTCGAGCAGTTCCATTGCCCTTCTATCCTTTAGAAGCAATTGCACTTCGGGTTGACTGGAATTTTTAGCTAATAATTTAGAACCTTCTAAGGCTGCGGAGCTTCCAGCATAACGCCGAAGTAAATCGGTCAAGACATCATTGGCAGCGACCATTTGTCCCTGATCACTCAGTCCTTTCGCATGGGCTAATCTCCCACTTGCTTGTTGTTCAATTTCGCTCAACACCTGTTTGGCCTTGGTTTGAACGGGACGCTGTTTCTTATCTTCGAGGATACCTTTCAATAAAGCAATTGAACGAGCATAATCCGCATTGTTGAATGATCGAGTAGCTTCTTGAAAATCACGAGCCATCCAATCGGGCGTCGCTGTATTTGCAGCTCGCACTAGGTGTTCAGATAAACGATCGGCTTCCATAAAACCTTCGATAAAGCCAAGAATTTTTCCGTCATTACTTGCGAGAATCATGGTAGGATATGCTTGGATTCGCAAAACGGAACTTAATTTTGGTTCTCGATTTACATCGACCTTCAATGGAATGAATTCTTCATTCAGAAGTTGAATCACTTTCAAATCGCGAAAAGTCGATTGATCGAGCCTCCGACAATGAAAACAATTCTCGGTAGAGAACACAAGCAGCAAAGGTTTTCCATTTTCGCTTGCTTCTTTGCGTGCATTATTATAATCTTTACGCCATAGAATTTTATCTCCACCGTAAGAAACATCATTTAGAGAAACCAGGACAAATATCGCAAGAATCGACCATACCAAGCGGCAACGCATGTTGAATTACCTCAGAGAATAAAAATACCGAAAAAATATCTTAGGCACGAGGATGGGCTTTGTTGTAAGTTTCCTGTAGTTTTGTCGTAGATATATGAGTATATATCTGGGTTGTCATTAAATTCCGATGACCTAATAATTCTTGGACTGAACGTATATCTGCTCCCGCATCCAAAAGATGTGTAGCAAACGAGTGTCTCAATGTATGTGGCGTTGTTCTAGGATCTAAACTAGCTTGTTGCACATATCCAGAAAATAGACGATCAACCGATCGAGTTGTTAATCGAGTTCCATTTTTATTTAAAAATAATGCGGGGCAGGAACGCTGCAACCGGTATAAAAGTTCTTCTCGCCGAGGTAGCCAAACTTGGAGAGCATCGCGAGCATAATCCCCAATCGACGCAAGCCGTTCCCGTTTCCCTTTACCACGAACCACACAGAAACCTTCTTGTAAATCAAGATGATCGAGATCGAGCCGGCACAATTCTCCCACTCGTAAACCGGCAGAATATAGAAGTTCTAGGATGGCAACATCGCGGATCATTAAGGGAGAATCATTACCCGAAGGAGCCGCCAATAATTTCATAACTTGATCACAAGTCAATACATGCGGCAAATCAGCATCGAGGCGCGGACCTCGTAATCCTTTCGTTGGATTGGTTTCAAGTTCCCCGCGGCGACATAAAAAGCGGCACCAGGATCGAGCCGAAGCTAATCGGCGAGCAATCGTTCGCCGAGCATACCCCTGCTCGTGTAAAAAAGCTAAATACGCACGAAACCATCGAATCACTAATATTTGTACGCCACTAGAAGAGTCGATGCCCTGCCTATTCCAAAAACTTTCTGCCTCTAATAAATCTTCGCGGTAAGATTTGACGGTATGTTCCGAGGCATTTTTTTCTAGTGCCAAGTACCGTAAAAACTCTGCTATCCCTTGACTAATTGTCATTCTTGCTCCCTCTCCGGTTCAGATTGATTACCAGTTAAATGTTCTGTCCCGTTATTAAGAGGGGGTTGAACTTGATGAAGATTTGATTCGCTTATTCAATACGACTGCATCAAACCAGGAGAGCGTCGATTGCGAATCACTCGCTTGAAAAGCTATCACATCGGATAATTCTTGACGACTTTGATCATCGAAAATATAAACAAAACGATGACTACCCTTCAACAAAACTAAGACATTGACCTCGTGCACACTTGAATCTCGTTGCTAGAAATTTTCTTCAATGCTCCTGCTGCCATTTCGAACTCTCCTGTATCCTTCCATTTCGGTCAGGAATCGTTGTTAGGAATAGCATTTTTTTTGGGATGCGCGGAATAGCCAAAATCTCCTCAGCTGTAATCGTTTCTTGAGATTCGATCCACACATTTAGCGAAAACGATGATATTTGCAAAGTCGAGTCAACAATTACAATCCGTTGGTAAAAATAGTCATAAAAGAAGCAATTGCTAAAATGAGAACGGCCTGAATTTATCCTAAGGAAAGTTCATTTTTGTTACAATCGAATTTGACGTCCTTTCTAACCAGTTTATAATCATCGGTATAAATAGATCTTTTCAAACAAGAGGAAAGTGATTAAACTTACAATATTCGAGAAGGAGTTTTAAGATGAAAATTAGTCAAGGAAAGACAGCAATCGTAATTCCGGCACGATATGCTTCAACGCGATTACCGGGAAAATTGCTATTAAAAGAATCAGGAAAATATTTAATACAACATGTGTATGAACAGGCATGTCAAGCGAAATGTGCTGATCGAGTTATCTTAGCGATCGATGATCCGAAACTAGGTCAAGCGATCGATGAGTTTGGAGGTCAGTGGGTGATGACGAATCGGGATCACTTTTCGGGAACCGATCGAATCGCCGAAGTTTCATCAAAAATTGATGCCGATATTATTTTGAATATTCAGGGGGATGAACCGTTGATCGACCCGATTCAAATCGAAGAATTAAATCAGTTATTAGTTGCTAATCCTGAGGCATCCATGGCAACTTTAGCTGTTCCAATACAAGATGAGAAAACATATCTCAATCCAAATGCAGTAAAAGTCGTATTCGATAATCAAAACAACGCTCTATATTTTAGTCGAAGTCCAATTCCTTTTGTTCGGGATGGAAAACCCGATTTTCAGGTTAAGCGAGCTTGGGCGTATCTTCATATAGGTGTTTATGCTTATCGAAAACAGTCATTAGAAAAATTTACGCAGTTACCGATCTCCCCAATTGAAAAAATAGAAAAATTAGAACAGCTTAGGGCTTTATTTGCTGGTTGGCAAATAAAAGTTGGAATTACAAATACTCATGGTATTGGAGTTGACACTTGGGACGATTATCAACGGTTTCTCCAGATATATCGTGCCAATAAAGAAAAGATTGCCGCTTGATTAAAATATCCCTCTTTATGTTTCTTTTTTTTCTACTATAGTGAAGATTGAGAGAAATAAGTTAGAAAAAGAGATCAATTTGGGAGAATCGAGGTCATGACAAAACATATCTTCGTCACTGGAGGTGTGGTAAGTTCTTTAGGCAAAGGGTTGACCTGTGCCTCAATTGGGATGTTATTAGAGAGAAGAGGATTACGAGTTCGCCTGCAAAAATTCGATCCATATATCAACGTCGATCCAGGGACAATGAGTCCCTATCAGCATGGGGAAGTTTACGTTCTAGACGATGGATCAGAAACCGATCTGGATCTTGGGCATTACGAGCGATTCACCAATTCCCCTTTGGATTGTCATTGTAATTATACGACCGGAAAAATATACCAATCAGTTATCGACAAAGAGAGACGGGGAGATTATCGAGGGCGAACCGTTCAGGTAATCCCCCATGTGACGGATGAGATAAAAACAGCGATTAAACGATTAGCTCGAGAAGATGTCGACGTTTGTATAACAGAAATTGGGGGAACCGTTGGGGATATCGAAGGGATGCCCTTTTTTGAAGCGATTCGGCAATTCGCGCTGGATATAGGCAAACAGCACTGTCTATATATTCATTTGACCTTAGTCCCTTATTTAAAGGCGGCAGGAGAATTAAAGACTAAACCGACGCAGCACAGCGTGCAAGAATTACGCAAAATCGGTATTCAGCCGGATGTATTGATTTGTCGAACGGAGCGAGAATTACCTAAAGAAGATCAGGAAAAAATCGCACAATTTTGCAATGTAGAACGCCGAGCTGTTATTGAAGAACGCGACAAAGAGCTGACGGTTTACGAAGTTCCTCTCAGTTTAGTCAACAACGGGCTAGATGAGCTTATTGTGCAAAAGCTTGGCTTGACGCAAGCAAAACCGCTAGAAATCGGTGATTGGAAGCAGATGCTCGAAGTAATTCGGCATCCAGAACATGAGGTGACGATTGCTGTTGTGGGCAAGTATGTTAAACATCATGATGCCTATAAATCGGTTTATGAGTCGCTTTTTCATGCAGGTATTTCTCATCGGGCAAAAGTCAACATTAAGAGGATTGAAGCAGAAAAAATCGAACAGGATGGGGCAGAAAAATTTCTTTCTGGTGTCGATGGATTATTGGTGCCGGGTGGTTTTGATCGCCGTGGCATTGGTGGAAAGATCGAAGCGATTCGATTTGTTCGAGAACACAAAATTCCATTCTTTGGTATTTGTCTAGGCTTGCAATGTGCCACGATTGAGTTCGCAAGGAATGTATTAAAATTGGAAGAAGCGAATTCAACCGAATTCAACCCAGCGACCCCTCATCCGGTTGTTTGTTTATTGGATGAACAACAGCAGATTACTTATCTTGGCGCCACGATGAGACTCGGTTCTTGCGAGTGCAAACTCAAAACAGAATCGAAAGCATTTGCTGCATATTGTCAAGAAATAGTTCAGGAGCGGCATCGACATCGCTATGAGTTTAACAATCAATACCGAGCGATGTTTGAAGAAAAGGGATTCAGGATCACCGGGGAACATGTCAAAAAAAATCTGGTCGAAGTCATTGAATTAGCGGATCATCCTTGGTTCCTCGCCGTTCAATGCCATCCAGAATTTAAATCGAAACCAACTGCTTCTCATCCGCTCTTTCGCGCTTTTATTGGTGCGGGGTTGCAGTATCGACATGAAAAAAAAATAGAGCCAAATAGTCGGATTCGCGGAACCTTTTCACCTGCTCTAGCGGGTAGTTAATGCTAAAGTAAGGTAATCGTTATTTTAAACTTCGCCCACGTTTATGTTATTATTCGATTTCAATCTTCGTCATTTTTTCATACTACCTTTGAAAATAGGTAATTTAAATCGAATTCATTATTCATTGTCTCTTCAAAGTAAAGATTTATAACCAACCATCTGACTAGCAATATTCAATATTATTCATAAAATTTAATTTAAATAGATACAATTTCGAATCAAAAGAACTTAAAATATTCTGCTGATTTGAGAATAAGAATTGAATTATGTACTCTAATTAGTCTGTTGTTTGTCTACTCTGATCAAGTTTAATTTCTTTCATCAGGATGATTTGTGAACGATGTAGTATCCCTGAGAATTATTTAAAGTATTTAGAAGAGAAGGTGCTCTCTAAACTAGAAATAAATAATTAAGACAAGATGGGAGCTGAGTTAGAAACTAGACAAACCATAGAGACCACTGGGCCATTGGAGACTACTGGAGACTACTGGAGACCATTGAAAAGGGATATAATGGGAGTCAAAAATGCCAGCAACAGAAATAAGATTCGGCTCTGAAGTATGGTCGATCGACCCAGGTCGTAGCAAAGAGATTCGTGGAGATCAGCGGCAGATCCCGAATGCCATTACAGATTTGAAATCGGCCGTTTACGATGCCTTGGAAAAGCCTATTCATTACGCTCCATTGCGACAAGCGCTAACTCCAGAAGATCGTTTGACATTGGTTGTTGACGATCATAGTTCCAAAATTGGTGAAGTTATCTCGGTACTATTAGACTATTTAATAGAAGAGCAAATAAATCCAGAGCGAATAACTTTATTGAGTCCTCCCGGCGAAAATCAATACTGGATCGATGAACTACCTGAACGGTTTCAAGATGTACATACCGAAGTGCATGATCCAGATAATCGCATTCGTTGTTGTTATCTGGCCTCGACGCATCAAGGTAGACGAGTGTATTTAAATCGATCACTAGTCGATGCCGATCAAATGATCATTTTGTCTAGAAGATCGTATAGTTCGCTAACAGGATATTCGGGGGCAGAAACAGCAATTTTTCCTCAGTTTGGCGACCGAGAGACGATAAAACTGTTGAATCGAACGATAAGTATGGAAAATGCTGGGGAAAACACTATCCCTCTGCGACTAGAAGCATTAGAAATTTGTTGGCTGCTTGGTTCTCCATTTTTGATTCAACTTATCGAGGGATATGGAGATACTATCTCTGGGATTCTAGGAGGTTCGCTAGATACTTCGAGTGCCGGGATGCATCAGCTCGATTTAAATTGGAAAATTCATTACCAGCAGCCAGTCGATCTGGTAATAGCCACGATTACGGGAACTCAACCTGGTTGTAATTTCGCCGATCTTGCTCGAGCGGTAGCCAATAGCAATAAAATTCTCAATCCGGGAGGAAGCTTGGTTATACTACCAGCAACGGAAGTTCGATTAGGAGAACCATTTCGACAATTAGCTGTGGGCCAAGGGTTGGAAAATGCCCTGAATCGGCTTCGATCTGAAAATACAGGTCAATCGATTTCGCTTCACGAATGGTATCAAGGAAAAACAAATCGCGAAGTTTATATTGGCCCAGGTATTAATGAAAAGATGGTCAATATCCTCCAAGCAAAATCGATCGTCGATGAGCAAGAACTTCAAAAACTTCTCCATACCGCAAATTCGTTTACTATCTTAAAAGATGGCCATAAATCCCACGTAAGTTACAATTAATCACGAATAAGGATTTTGAATCTAAATCATGATCATAACGAATCGAAGGCGGAAGGGATGAGTGTTTGATTGGAAGAATTACCAGCGATTCTGGGGGGTAAACCGATTCGCCCTGAAGGTCCACCGATCTGGCCGATTTCAGATAGTGCCATCCGCTCTGCTTTTGCAACAGCAAGCGAATCGACTTCTTGGGGCGTTTATAACGGTCCGATGTTACGGCAACTTAGCCAGGAGATAAAAGAATATTTTCAGATCCCGTTTGTCATTTTTTGTGCTAGTGGAACCTTGGCAATCGAAACTGTTCTCAAAAGCTGTGGAGTCAATCATGAGAGCGAAGTCATTTTGGCTGGGTATGAATACGAACCGAGCTTGCTCTCCATTTTAAATCTTGGCGCAAAACCGGTTCTATTGGATGTCTATGAAAATTGCCCGGTACTCGATACATCTCATTTAGAATCTGCAATAACGGAGAAAACGAAAGCGATTCTCGTATCCCATCTTCATGGGGGTATTGCTGCGATGCCAGAACTGAATTTAATAGCTGCGAGACATAAAATTCCTGTGATTGAAGATGCTGCCCAAGCGATGGGAGGCAGCTTAGAGAATAAAAAACTTGGAACTTGGGGAGATTATGGGATCCTAAGCTTTGGAGGATCAAAACTAATGAGCAGCGGTCGAGGCGGAGCTATTTTTTGTAAAGATCAGCGCTTATTCCAGCGGTTAAATCTGCTTTTGAGTAGAGGAATTCAGCAATTAGCCCCCCTTTCAGAACTCCAAGCCATTGTACTGATTCCTCAGCTCCAACAACTCGGTATTAGACACCAACAGAGAGCTAGATCGGTTCAAAGATTATGCCAGAAAATCGTCAACTTTCCCGGTTTTCGAACCATTGATTATTCTCATGTTTTGTCGAAGGATACCTTTGTAG
>JAKBAI010000166.1 GCA_021809185.1 Planctomycetota bacterium | reverse complement strand
TCCGATCTCGTGGAAAGTCCAGTAGCCAATATTGATTGTAATCATTCTTTATGTTGATTGTTTCATTTTGATTGTTTTCGCGGGTAATCCTTTGTCTAGTTCCTACTTTAGATCTGTATTCCTCTTGATTTTGTATTTTCATTCGGAAGAACAGTCAAAATCTCTGAAAATCGGTTGTCGGTCGACTCTGTGACAGAGTGGGGGATATAGTGAATTTTAGAGTAAAAGTCTGGAGAGGGATAAATAGGCTATAGATTCATTTCGAGCAAAGCGGGATGAATTCGTGTTTGAGGAGACAGCTCTTCCTTTACGACTTTTGCCTAATCTCTGAATTCAACTTATTTTGATAAATAGGGAATAATCTAAACGGAAACCAAGTGATCTTGCGAAACCTTTCGAAATGGGTATAGATTTTGGAATAGGTATAGATCCTGGGAACGGAGATTACTCAATTTTAACAGTGAAACATTATTTCCATATGAGATTGAGGGAATTACGAGAGATGGATAGAGGAGCTAGGATATGGGATTGAGAAGATCATGGGTACTAATAACTTGGATAGGGGTTACCCCCCTTTTCAGTGCAGTTAGTTACTCACAAGAAACTTTAAAATCGTCAGCTACGAACTCTACACCATCCACTTCTCATAAAATAATGCCTGTCTCAGGCTCGACAGGGGAGACTTCTCCAGGAAACACTTCTCCGGGAAACACTTCTCCGGGAAACGGTGTAGAAAATCCACAAATTGGAACGATTACGTTGCCAGTTATCGAGATGCGTTCGGGGCCAACTTTAAAATATCCCCCTGCAGGTAAATTACACAAAGGGGAGAGAATAAATATCCACCACGAAGTAGATCAATGGTATGCCATATTACCTCCACCCGATTCGGTCTCATGGGTGAATCATCGATTTCTGGGGGATTTCGATCCCAAAAGTGATCGTCCACAGAATGCCGTTATCATGAAGGATCAAGTGATTGTCCGTCTTGGTTCTTCGGTAGAGATTATCAATCCAGATAACGAAGCACCGATTTTACCGGTAAGCCAAGTGAAACTCAAACTGGGGTCGCAGGTAAAAATCGTTGGAGCCAAACGCAAATTCGAAGGATCGACTTGGTATCCGATTGCTTCGCCGATTGGCGAATATCGCTTTATTCCTAAATTTGCAGTTGATAAGCAAAAGTTGATCCAAAAAAGTAGAATTCAGCCTTTACGTTCCGAGGTGGTCAAGGTAACGCAGTCGAAGTCGACGACCTCGAATTCTGGTAATAACAATTCCGATACGATGAATTCAACGGCTTCGAACGAGCGAATTGCCGCTACCACGATCCCGGCGAATCTAGGGGCTAAGATCGATCACCCGCTTTGGAGACAGGCCGAGCAGTATCATCAGCAAGGTAAATTTGTTGAAGCAGAAAAGCTTTACATTCAAATTTATCAAGAACTCAAAGAAAAACGGGCCGATCTAGACGATCTTTTAACCTGTTTCAATCGGATCGATGATTGCAAAACGAATATTCGACGCAACGGCATTGCACGCAAACCTGATTTGTCGACCTCCTCGCCCCGGAGACAGCCTCCGCCATTGCCTTTTAATAATACTACCACCGCCCTAGCACCACCGAATGGAACATCGACCGAAGAAATGAAAAATTTGAGCCAGCAATTACTCAAAAGTACTGATTTTGGCATTTTAAGGAAATCTGCTTTCTATATTGACGATAAACCTGCTTTTGCCCTGGTTAAATCGAATGGCGATTTGATGTATTATCTGACTCCAGGCAAGAATAAGGCATTAAAACTCGATCGTCTCGTTGGTAGATATGTGAAAGCTTATGGGGCTGAAAAAGTACGCGGCGATGTTCGCGGTGCCCCCTGGATGATGGTTGAAAAAGTTCAGGTAAGCGAAAAATAGAATGATTCGATCAAGTAAGTAATTCCCGGTTTTGCCCCATCAATCCAAGCTTATTTTGCTTTCCGGGATTGTTTCGTTCTCATCGTGCAAAATAGTTCTTCATTTTCGTGATCTTCGCTTTGCAATCGTTTCGTTCTTTTCGTTCTAAACGATTCGTTTCTTCTCCACGTTTCAGATGATTATTAAAGAAAGTCATCAATCGATTACGATTCCAGTCCCGCGCAGATATCGCGGAGATGAAAATGAAATGGGCCGAGTTTACCTCCATAGTTCCCTGCACTAATCTGAACAATATCCTCTCCGCAAGCTGCAACAATCCCCATTTTCATCGCTTCTTTCATGGTTGCCTGGTCGAGGGCATCGAGAACCAGTTCATAAATGGCATTGACCTCATCAGGAAGTGCTGAAGGAACCAGCCCTTTCAATGTTGGGCAATAGGCTTCATTGGTGGAAGCTTTGAGTTTACGATAACGGCTCCCGACCTTGGAGCCGCTGCGGACAATCCCGCCAGGAAAAGGTAACAGAACTCCCGGCAGCCTGCGAATCGCTTGAACGGATCGGGTTGCAGCGGCGAGTGTTGCGGCTCGGCTTTTGCCGAGGATGAGAAAATTCCCGCCCCCAATTCCCTTGGTGGTGCCAAAGCGATCTTCGCAGATAAATTCTCCATCCATAACGGGAATGCGCCAAAATCGTTTGCTATCTGCCCCCATCTTGATCTGCTTGCTGATCTGATAGCCATCGCCAAAATAACGCAATTGACCACCAATCGAAATGGCTCGCTTTTCTTCCCCAACTCGGATCGGCAAACCGTTATAGCAGGCCGTTGTTGGACAGGTTAAAATCGATTGAGCTACGCGATTGGTAATCGCTTTTTCCAGGGCATCTCGGCTAAAACCAAAAAAGAGCAAAGAGACCCCGGGAAAGCCATCGGGGGTTTCTTCTCTGGTTAACTCTCTTTCTATTCCTGCTTCGCAATCGCAACCGATTACAGATGACGCATAGCCGCTAGCAACCTGGCCAGCGATTTGTGCCCATTCTCGGCTCTCCGCACTGACAATCACTCGACTGGCAGTCATCGCAAAAGCCTCGGCAAATGTATCGGCAATCAGTGTACCACGAATTTGCAAAATTGATTCCTGGCAAACAATGCAAATGGATGAATGAGAACTAAGTGGTCCGATTTAGTTGTAGTCTATAAAGTTCTCTTTTTGATTTTCAACCCTATTCCCAGTTACGAAACTCTCTTCTCGATTTTTAGTCTCGACTTTTATTTAGTCTCGATGTTTTATCGCCATTTTCCAAGCAGAACCAGCCGTCAAGACTAGTCGACTCGTTTAACTGCTTGGTCTTAAGATTTCCGATTGGTGACGTTATTTTTTCGGTTCGATTCCTACGTCTAACGACGGATTACGCAAAGATTCCGAAATCAAGATGCTATTCGAGCGGTTGGGATCGAGCCAATCGTTCTTTTTCAATTTGGTCGCTCGCGCTTCATCCGTAATATAGATCAGATTACCCATTCGAATAGGAACCATATCAACCTGATCACAGAGAAGACGAAGTGCCGTTTCTAGATAAATATCGCTGGCATCAAAGGTAATCGGCATTTCTAAAATATTTTTCTTTTTTAACCGCGGATCGATGAGGATATTAAGGGCATGATTTTTTCTAAGATCGTCAATTACTTTCTCGAACGGTTCCCCTTTCAAATGAAGATTGACCGTCTGTTGAAAAACCAATCCCCAGCCCCGTTCTTCACTGGTGACGATTAGCCGATTCCCAACAATGAAGTAGGCCAGACCGAATTGCCGCAACATGCTGCGCAAGCCATCGCGTAAAGGGACATTTTTAACGCTGATATCGACCATCGGTGAATCTGGCAATCCCTGCGAATGATCCAACATGATTTTCATCTTGTGGTCTTTACCGATCAGATTCAAAACATTTTCTAATTCCTGATTCGTGTATTCGAGGGAAACGCTTTTGTTTAAAGTTTTTTGAATCTCTTCGCTCGAGGTCGCTTCTGCCAATTTGGCTTTAACCTCTTTGCCTTTAGGAACCGGGGCAGGAGCGGTAGCAGAAAGCCAACTAACCCCTACGCAAATAATGATCACGCCAACCAAATTTCTCATATGCCGAAAAATTCTCATATGCCGAAAATCACTCATGTGGGTATCTCTCCGATAAAAGTTATTTTTAACTGAATTCTATTATAATCAATTTTGGCAATAATAAATAGCGCGGGAATTAATTTCTTCTGAATTGTTGAATTTGCGATTAAATTCAGCTAATTTTGGTTCAATTCGAGTCATTTGTTTGCTAAATCAGGGCTATCTATCTATGGATAAACAAAGCCAATTGGAAATGATGGGAAACCTAAAGAAGGGGATTTGTTAGAGATAAATCGTGTTCTCTAGCTCCTAAAATAGGGCGCGTGAGCTTCATCTTCAGCTACTCTGACTGGCCGATTTCTTAAAATACTTCCGCCGAGTTGGTCCTATCAATCGATAATGGTTACCTTCTAGTTGCATAGGGATTGCCGCCGCCGAAGGCGTTGGAGAGTGCACTGCTACCTGACTGACCACTAACCACATTGGGAATGATCATAAAGTTGATACCAAAGTTATTAACAATGGCATTATAAGTAATACCAACACTCATCGAGAGATCTTTGCCAACGCGAGTAAACATCAACGAATTGGAAATCGATTCGTTGATACCGAAGTCGTAGGCGGTGCTAGCGTTAACCGCATATTTCGGGCTAAAGATATAGCCCACGGAAGCGCTGACTACTCGGCTATTGAGCGGATCGGTCTGGCGATAACTAATCGAATAGCTGGTGCGATCGGGACGATTCAAAAAGCCGGTAATATTCCAATAGCGTGCTCCGCTATTGAACGGATCGAACCACCCTGCGGACGTTATCCCGGTCTGATCCCCAGCAAACCAGGTCGAGCCATATTCGATGAACGAAACCGGTTGGCCAAAATTATCATGATTAGGGGCAGGGAAAAACGAAGCAGATAGGTCGAGTGTCAACCAATCAACCGTGTGTTCCATTCCAGGGTAACCGCGTTTGGTCTGCAACCTTTGATTGATTGCTGTTTGCAATACTTGAATAGAATCTAGTGTATCTGGGTTGGTATCCAGCAATCGGCGAATCGCATACAACTGAGGATTGAAGATGGGTGAGGTCGCCAAGGCTAAGCCGTTCGGCCCTTGAACAAAGGCAGTTTGGAACGGGGTGATATCGCGCACGGTCTGATCGATCGCATCGTCATTCAAGCGATCGAGCTGCGGCAACAAATAATATGGACTGCTCGACCATGCTTTATAATAATTCGTTCGAAAGACGATTTTGTGGAATAGCCCGTTTACATTCAGTAATTCACTCTGGCTTTCCGGATACAACCGAGATAACGGTAAACTCGATCGTACCCCAACACCGCCATAGGCACGAGCTAGATTATTTCCTTGCAAATCAGCGGTGTAATCCGCCAAATCGAATTTACCATAGGGGACAACCCGGAACGCCCCCAAACTAAACGGCATACTCACTTCCTGCATTACATCAAATCGACCGGTATTAGCACGCTGATCCGTTGCAAGTACCGGAAACGGGTAAACGATCGACGGCCTCAGCTGAGCATAACCCATGCTTCCCCATGCGCTGTAAGTAAAGCGATCAAAAAACGAATTCCCGATCGAGTAACCTGCTACCTTAGGATACCATGCCGTTTGCGTTACCCAATCGCGAAAGAAGTTCGGTTCTCCTAATACCGAGAATGCGTTATTGCCATCCTGATATTTGCCATAGAGGAAAGTTTCCTGATTCGGCCCGGTATCAAACTCGTATTTATAATACTGTTCATAAAAGCGCGGGTCGCTGAGATAAGATAATTGCGCCTGAAAAACCCAATTCTCATAATCTTGTTGATGTCGGAAGAAAGCGCGACCGCGTAAATGGGGCGGAACAAATTCGTTATCGCGCAAGCTACCCAAAACGTCATGCCCAGAATCGTAGACCCCGTATAGTTTCGCTATACCGGCATAGTTCGTATCTTCACCGAACATCTGTTTACCACCGTATTCATAAGTGGTACCAAAACCGGGACCGCGCAACGACATATAATCCAGATAGAGATCCCAACGTTCATTCGGCAGCTTAGTTGTACCGATCAGTTTGAAGATATCCCAGGTCGTTAAAAATTGGGTACCGAAGATCTGATCTTGGCGGAAGTTGAAGTTTTTCAGTGGGCCGAAAGGATCGTTGGCTTCCCCTGTCATATACGGCGAATAGAATATCGGTACCCCTTCCAAATTCACACGGGCGTTCGTACCCTCATAGGTTCTGTAATTTTGCTGCAACGGTTCCCCTGTTTCCCGATCACGAAATGGTAAACCGAATATCGTTCGCCGAACCTGCTGCTTCTCTTGGTAGATCATCATCTTAGTCATTCGTACTTCCAGACCAGGATCAGCAGGCAATTTACTCGCTGAAATTCCAGCATTCAGCAATTGCCACTCATCCGGTGAGAGCTGCACCAATTCATCGGCACGAACATGCGCATTAGGACTAAGCCCCACGTGCGAAAGTTCCATATCGACCCCAAGGGCTAAGGCCTTCCCTTTCTGAACATCGTAAAACGCTTCTTCCGCGCGGATGGTAATCGTATCCTGATTATTGCCGCCATTGTTAGCGGTTCGAACTGCCACGTTCCCCGAGACGTAAATCTGAATTTCCCGCGAGGAGGATTGCTGTGTGCCCCCAACGGTATTCATCGCTCCAAAGAGCTTACGGGTATTGCCACCCCTACTCCATAACACCATCTGATCGGATTCGATATCGATCGTACTTTTCTTTTGCGGGTCGCGATCATCTGGTAAGACTGCTAAGAACTTGACCCCACCCGTAATAACAACAACCTCTTCTTTCGCTAATAGTTTATATTCAAAACGAAACGGAGCGGAGGTTCGCGGGGCAATCAAAACGGTAGGCTGTGATGGAGTTGGCAAAGTAACTTCCACCCCTTCATTGATTTCGCGTGGGGGCAAGGAGATGATCGGTTCATTGCCGTTATTCTTTGGGCCTTTGGGGAGCGGTTGTAAACCGTTCCCGTTGTTTCCATTCAAAGAGGGAGGAGCGATGGTTTGCCCAGAATTGTTTGGATCATTTCCCGGTGCTGTTTGGATATTTTGCACCAGTTGAATATTGCTAGCGTTCTTGATTTTTTCCATTTTTTGGCGAAGCTGGAAGGCATATTGGTACAGCTCGCTTTGGCTTAGGTTTTTCAATGGCACCGAGCCTTTGCATTGCCATGTCAGAGTCTTTTTACTATGAAATGTAAATAATGCTTGTGGAAAAGCTTGTACCTTCTGCCCGTTTTTCCATGAAACCTGATCGCGAGCATAAACATGAATCAACGATTGCGTTAATTTTTGATTTTGCGGAAACCAGATAATCGCTTGATTACAGCGTATGAGTTGATCCCCCTGCTGGAACTCCACTTTGCCATTTAACAACAGGATCTTTTCTTGATTCTCCGTCCATTGGTACCGTTCGGATCCGGTAATTTGAATTGTCTCTAGAGTATCGAGATTGTGCGCAATCTGAGCGATTGCCGGTAGCGCTTCCTGTGCTTTCGCCTTCAGGTGCCCCCACAATAACCCTATCACGATCACAAAACTTGTTAGATTAACACAGTTGCGACGCACAGCGTCTCCCTTACCCCGATGTTTCTAAACTTTGGACTTCTTGGACTTTCTTTCATCCCAATTTCTGCAAAGCTTCTGTCCAGATCAACTTCTCTAAGATAATCGTCGTTCTACTCTTGGATTCGCTCAGCGTTATGGATTTATTTCCCTTGTCCCCGTTGTGTAATTTATTACTTCTCTTTGCTTATCCACCGAGGCATTTACCCCATTATCTGTTATCATTTTTTTACAATCTTTGTTGTAGTCTTTGTTAAAGCAGTCTTCGTTCTTATTTTCTGCCGTCTCGCTTTCGCTGGCCTGACTCCCAATTTATAACTGAAAACAGATTTAATTTCGCTCTCCCATACCTTTGATGAGTGCTTTTTGTCAAGATGAGTCAAAAACTCCCTTTCTCAGGCGTTTCTACAACATTTCCATATGTTTCTGTTCCGATTTGAATCAACTTTATTTTCTCTATTTATCTTCTTTTAACCAGGATAATTAGACCGTTGGCATATTTTACGCAAAATTTCTTTTATGAATTTTCCTCATATTTCCCAAGGCAGTTACGTTTCCTAACTTATATAGAATTCGGATCGTAAATCTAAGCAGATTTTTAAGCGATTTTACTAGGAATAATTGTGCCCGAAAAACTCATTGTGCGTCCAACAAATTGGACTGGAAAGAATAGAAAGAAAAGTTATATCTGATTAAAGATATGTCGAATTGATTAACTTGTATCGAATCGGGAATTGAAGAAGAAATAGAACTCTAAGGGGGTTCTAAGTTAGTCCATCCTAAAACAACCAGAAGAATAGAAAATAAATAAGTTTGGCAGTAGAATAAACACAAAACAGGTGAAGGAGATCCTGATGAAGAATATGAAATGGGTATACGGATTGGTATTGGTAACCGTATTTGCTTTAGGTTGGTACAGTGGATATCAATCGGGGCTAAAACATTCCCTCCCTGAAAAAACAATTCCATCATCGGCACAGAACCCGCTCTCTTTGCAAAGCGATTCTATTTCTCTCGCTCACAGTAGTACCTCGACTGGTACCTCTTCAACGGACAGTACCAAGGAAGAGATTATCGGAAGATGCGAAAGCGAGCCAATTATGATGATCGATCTAGCCAAAGTCTATTCTCCGGTAATCGATGAAAGTACCAATAGTAAAGTGATTGAAGATGGGGTAGAACAGCGCTTGGCTACGGCGATTTATGAAACAGAAACCAAAAATGAGGTCAATCAATGGTACGAAAAACAGAAAGATAATCTCAATCAATGGGGCAAACAGCTCGGCGCTTACTGGTTTAGTAGAGCGATGTCGATGGCAGGATCTGCGGTTCCTGATAGGAGTCACGATTAAAATAGTGCAATGAAATAATAGTAAAAAGCTGGGGAGCTAACTCTCCAAAAGTTCATGGAAATTACTATTATAGCCTAACTGCTGTTTAAAGACTACTTATATAAACCCGACTAACTATTCAGAGAACTCGACTGGTGTCGATTCTCGATTCCTCCCTTTTGCCCATGCAATTCTCTATTCGATAATAGCCCAAAATCTTTTCATGAATGCGATATAGTTGCAGTTCGTGATATTTCTTCCATGTTCATACCACCTATTGATTTTCATCTACTTGCAGATTTCAACATGAAAAGAGAGAAATGCGGATATGGAAAAAATAACGCCTCCGAACAAAGATTCGCAAAAGGAAAAATAACTAAACGAAAAGAAGAAACTGGCAAATTAACAGGATCAGAACCGATTCTAAGACTTACGCTTTCCCTTAGTTCTATTTTTGGGACTGATATTTCAATCATTTCACCAGTTTGAATCGATTTCCTATCTTGACTCTTTGCAATTATTTAAGCTATTTCAACTGGCTTTCGCTGATTACTCAGTTGTTGCGTATTTTTTACAATTTTTTATTGCTATTTAAATATCGATTGACAATTGGACTTGACTAGCCGATAACGAGTGTTATGGCTAAACGATAGAGCCTTTACTCTCGCTGGGGGTCATGGACTGGGAGATAAGCTCGAGCCGATTGCAAAAATGCGAATATCCACACGGACACCCATTTGAAAATTAATGCGAAAATTAATGCGAGTTTTAGTTCTCGATCAAGGGTATTCTAACGAGGGTTAATTTCAACGAACTCATGAGTTAACTTAAAGGGTTAACTTAAAGGGTTAACTTAAGGGGTTAAGCAAGGCAATCGAAATGAAACAGTGAAACTAGTGAACGGTGAATCAACGGAACAGTTGGCCACTGTGTAAAATTAGAAATGACCATTTTGAATTGAAATCCAGGAATTAGAGTTCAGCTCAGAGTTGTATCTGGCCGACCAGCTATCCTATCTAAATTCTCAAGATATGGGGGAAAATATGAATAAATTTTGTCTTGCCCTGTTGGCAGCAACCTTATTTGGTGGGGGTGCTACATTTGCACAATCCAATATTCAGGCGATGACACCGCAAAATTTAAATAACTTTTTGAGCGGTGGACAAGGGGGGAGTATCACGGCTAATCCTGCCGCTAATGTAGCGTCATTGAATTCGAGTTTAGCCCAAAGCGCATCGAATAGTGTTTCTGGAGGTACCGGAAGTCGGATTATGAATTTACTAACTCCATCGTTAAATTTTTCGAGTGTCTTTTCCAATGCCACCAATATACTTTCTGCTATTAATCCATTTTCTTCATCATCTAGTTCCGCTCCGAGCTATAACTTAGCTGCTCCGAATTCCTCTGGGGTATTGGTGCCGCAGCTCCCGATGATGAGCACCGCAGGCGTAACTCCCAATATTCCTGTGGCCGCTTCCCCATTAGGGTTCGCGCAACCGTTTACCTCGAGTGTGTCCAATACTCCTACTTTTCCTTCCAATCCAGTTCCGGTATCGAACAAAAATACTCTGGGGCCATTTGTGCCTCCAGCACCGCTTTTGCTCCTTTTGCCCCATTAATTATTTACGATTGATGATAGGAAAAATTCAAAACTCACAAACAAACAGGATTATGTTTACTCGAGAGGGGAGAAACACCATAACATGGCGGTTTCTCCCTTTTTTTGATCTATCGTTAATTCCAATACAAATTTTGATAGAATCGGCTATAAAATCGTTCAAATTCCTCAATTTTTATCGTGGAATCAGCGTTTCTTATCTGAGAATTCACTTGTTCCTCATTTTTTTCTCTTGATTCATTTGATAGAATATAAACCTCTTGATTCATTTGATAGAATATAAAGGTTGATGAATGAATGGTTATAAGTGCCAGGAAAAACTTCATCAAATTAGAGCGATTAGTGTAGCTGAATCGTCAAATATCTATTGGTACATAGAAAATTTGAATTATTACGGCTTAATCCCCAGTTAAATTACGGGAAGGAGGAAGTGGTCTCGATCGAGATTATAAAGTCTATTAAACAGGCTTTAGTATTGAATTGCACGAAGCTAATGAGATATTTAATGAGGAATGGCTAAAGAAAGGAATCTCTGGAATTTTTTATTCCTGACCCGATTCGATTACCATGATCGTAATTCTTTTGATTATTTTTACCCAGAAATCATAATCTTAGCATTCTGAAGATCGAGCTTGACCCATGAACCCACAATCATCCGATCCAAAAGAATCCGCCCCGAATTTAAGCGAACAATCAACGAATCTGGACTCCGTGCTGGCCCGATCCTATGAAAAGTCCGTCTCCCCTTCTGCACCTCCTCTATCTTCCCCACCATTCCCTCCAATCTTAGTTCCTGGAACATCAGGAGCGCAGGAAACCTCTGAGCAGGCAATAACAGAACAAGAAAGCCAGAACCCTATACCATTTGAACAGAACCGATTTACAACAGAACATGCCAATAAAGGACTAGCTTCCGTTGTCGATCCTCATGCGAAAACCGTAACCAGAATTGAACTATTGGCCGCAAACGATCAAGGGATTGATCAAGAAGGGAATGGTAATGAGGAGCAAAATCACCCAACGAATAAACAGATAGGAAATAGATTAACGAGCGGAAGTTCCGCGAGCTGGCTCGAGAGAGCAATTACCGATAGAGAAAACCCAGATGAAAACGATTCCTTATCGATGCAGATCGGGACAATCCTGAATACAGATCCCCATGCCGATCAACGAGAAATCATAACGATCGATTCGGTGAAGAAAAATCGGGACAAGAGTACAGCGAATCATGGGGAAAAGAATCAAGATGAAAAATTGCGGGATGCTATTAAAGGGTATGAAATCGAGAAAGAGTTGGGTCGCGGGGGCATGGGAGTTGTCTATCAGGCACGCAACCGCCAACTGAACCGTCAAGCCGCTCTAAAAATGATCCTCAGTGGTATCCATGCTTCCGCACAAGAGCGGCACCGGTTTCGCCAGGAGGCCGAAGCAGTTGCCCTTTTACAGCATCCCAATATAGTGCAAATTTATGAAGTAAATGAAGCAGATAGTTGCCCATATATCGCTTTTGAATATGTCGAAGGGGGAACTTTAGCCGACTTTTTAGATGGGAATCCATGGCAGTCCAATCAGGCCGCTTTGATGATCGAAATTTTGTCGACAGCAATTCAAAGTGCCCATGAGCGCGGCATTATCCACCGCGATTTAAAGCCGGGTAATATCTTGTTGGCTATTAATCCATCCCTGCCCATTCTAGATAAAGACATATCCAACCCTCCTTACCAAGCCTTGCTTCCAGCTATACATCAACGAAAAAGTGATAGTCGTTTGAGCCAGGATTTCTATTGGGTCACCCCCAAAATTACCGATTTCGGATTGGCGAAGCGCGTCGAAGAAGAGAGTTCAAATTCAGATAAAGAAGTTACGGCGGGAAATCGAACCGATTCCAAGAATATTTCGCAAGACGAATCCCAAATCGATTCTAATCCAAGGGATAACCTAGCGAACGGAAATATGTTCGAAGGCGAGACTTCCGCAACCTTTTTTAATGATTTCAAATTCGCAGATTCTATCGATTCTGCCCAAAGCAAGCCGACCTGGACGTCAAAAACTGGCAGCGACTTTTCGATCCCGGTTTGGGAGAAAGAGGCCTTCACGCGCACG
>JAKBAI010000165.1 GCA_021809185.1 Planctomycetota bacterium | reverse complement strand
ATGGTACCGTACTCATACAATCATAAGGTGAAAAGCAATGAAATTGGGATTGATCAATTCAGCTTGGGTGCAGGCAGGGAAAGGGACGGCATATGGAATCGAAATGACCAAAAAGATCGGTTTCGATACCATCGATATTTTTGCGGATCCACTGGAAATCGATATACGGGAACGTCAGTTGATTCGCAGGGAGTGCCAGAAAGCGCAGTTACCCGTTATTTCGATTGCCTGCGTTGCTGTTGGGTTGATCGACTTCAATCCCTCGGTGCAGAAGTTTCATCAGAATCGTTGCCGAGCGTATCTGGATCTAGCCTACGAATTAGAAGCGAAGAATGTATTAGTGGTATTAGGGGAATATATTTGGGATCGGCAAGTGATTCCACCACAAGAGCAGTGGGATATTGCCAAAACAGCATTAACGTCCTTAGGGGATTATGCCGATTATCTGGGCTTGAAGATCGTTCTGGAGTTGGAACCATTTCCGCTATCGCTATTGAATAATGTAACCAACATGCACCGATTTTTGCAAGAAGTGAATCATCCCGCGGTACAGGCCAATATCGACATCTCCCATCTGGAGTTAGCCCATGTACGACCAGAAGAGCTGCGATTGCTCCAAGGGAAGGCCGGCCATGTGCATATCAGTGATTGCGATGGCAAGGTGCATGGTGATCTGCCACCAGGGCGAGGGGTGGTACCGTTTATCCCCTATCTAACCGAGATCAAGAATTTACAGATCGATGGGGCGATTAGTTTAGAGCTAGAATATTCCCCAGAGCCGGACAAGATCGTCTCCTGGGTGGAAGAAGCTTATCACGCAACCAATCAACTGATGCAATCCCTGGGAATGCGTTCTTGACATTGCAAAATATGATATTCATGAGGGGAGAAACAGCAAGAATGGGCTAGAGAACTGCGATTTCGACTTTATTTACGACAAATAAGATTTTCTAGCTATTTTCTTTTGACAGGGGGTTAATCAAGAGCGATAACATCCCCTGAAGGGATCGGTAAAAGGCCATCAATTACATTTTTCGATGAAATTTTTCAAGATCCGCAACCCGACCCCTTGGCTCTTTTCTGGATGAAACTGCGTAGCGTAGATATGGTCTTGCCAAATCGCCGCGGTAAACGGTGTTGGGTAAGCGGCAGTAGCAGCAGTTATGGAATTATGCAGTGGTTGAGAATAATAGGAATGCACAAAGTAAACCGCATCCCCATTTTCAATTCCTTGGAATAGCGGGCAATCTGGTGCGCTTATTTGCAACGGATTCCAGCCCATATGAGGCACTTTAAGCCCCTGATTTTTGCAAAACGCGACCACTTCACCCGGAATAATATCTAGCCCAGGGTGAAGGCCATCTTCATGGCTTCGAGTGAACAGCAATTCCAGACCCAAACAGATTCCTAGAAACGGGTAGCCCTCCGCAATATGTTCGCAGATAGGATCGATGAGAAATCGATGGCGCAGTTCAATCATCGCATCATGGAACCCCCCCACCCCCGGCAGAATAAGCTTATCTGCCGAGGCTATATCCTCCGGCTTGTCGCTAATTTCGGCTCGGCTACCGATCTTCTCAATCGCTTTTTGTACACTTCGTAGATTTCCCATCCCATAATCGGCAATTACAATCCGCTGCATAAACGATCTATTTACCTCCCAGTTGATCGGGCACAGACAATCCTGGACGAATAAAACGCAACAAGTAACTCAGGCTCAGAAAACCGATCCCCATGAACCCTGTTACAAAAACTAGCACGAGGGGGTCGAAAAAGAACATTTGCAGCTCATTGCCCAACCAATGCCAATTGAGAGCAACCAGCACAAAACCGAGCGAAAGGCCCGGTCCAAACGGAAATCGATTATTCCCCGAAAGGAGTACCGAAGGGGTCATTAAAACCAGAGTTATCATGGCACCCACAAAAAAGGCGATGACAATCGGCTGCCAGCCTAAAAATGCCCCTGCCATCATCATCAAATCGGCATCCCCTAACCCCATCGCCTCCTGTTTCCAACCGATCCCGACCAGAAACCGTAAACACCGGCTAATCATCATTCCGACCAACGCTCCCGTTACGGAAGTGGTAAGTCCCAAAAGGATCGGATTGTTATCGAACACCGTGGGCAATGGCCCCCAAAATGGCCATGGATACAACCCCTGTGGAATCTTTCCTAGAGTTTCTATATCGTACCAAGGGGTATTATTTATTTTTTGCCATTCCAAAGGACCAGGAAGTTCGTTTGGCCATGGCCATGGGAATAACATCGATCCGATCAAACCGCAAATCGTCCCTGGAACTGTTATACTCAACGGGATGACGCAACCATCCCAGTCGCACATCGAGGCCGTTATCAACAAACTCAAAAAGAGGGCATGATAGAAAAAGTGTAACCAGACCCATAATGGTATTACCCCATATAAGATCGAGTTGGAATTCTTTTCGATATAACTCCAGTGCATCCCATTATGAATAATTTCCCAGCGAAATAAGATAGCGAAAATCAATCCGGTGACTAGTTCTATGAGTAGATATCGCAGCGAATAATGAGTTTGACAGTGTCGGCAACGGCCACGCAAGAGTAAATAGCTGAGGATCGGTATATTATCTCTCAGCCGAATCGGTTGTAGACAAGACATGCAGGTAGAACTTGGCCAGATAACACTTTTTTCTTTGGGTAAGCGATAAATACATACATTCAACCAACTGCCTATGCAGCAGCCTAGCACAAATATCGTCGCTACCAGAATTCCTTCTGCAAGGATTAAATGTATTGAGACCATGCTTTTACAATACGATCTGCTAATATCTCTGGCCAATCTAATTCCGCAGAAATAGCCAAATGGCATGTTTCTTGATACCAGAGGGTCCGTTTCGTTAAAATCTGTTCGATTTCCGCCAATCCCCCTTGGGCTAAATTCGGTCGCTGGGTCATGGTTTGCGGATCATTTTGCATCCGATTCCACAACGTAACCGCTTCTGCTTGTAACCAAACCACAAAGCCTGCATTCTTTAAAAATCGGCGATTCTCTTCGCGAATGATCACCCCGCCACCGGTCGCCAAAACGATTTCCTGTTTCTGGCACAATTCCTGGATTACTTCGCTCTCCCATTGCCGGAATTGGCTTTCCCCTTCATTCTGGAAAATATCTTGAATGGTTCTGCCCCATTTTTGTTCCAGATACCGATCCGCATCCCAGAACGTAAAGCCTAACTTTTGAGCAATCAGCGGGGCGATTGTCGTTTTACCGCAGCAACGATATCCGATCAAAATGAGACGGCTAGACTTGGTTGAACAGGTTTGTTCCTTCATGATTTTCTCTATCATGATTTCTTCTATCATGATTAGTTCTATTGTATCTCGGTTATGAATTTTATTCTATATCTAGATCATCAAATTTAATACCCATATCTCCCGGAACAGGTAAAAGCGTTTCCTGGCACTGAGGGCAAACCATCTTCCGCTGGGACAATAATGGTTCCCAGAGATTTTGCGTCCGTTTCTGTAAAATCAAAGGCACATTCGGTAAAAACTGCTTGAAGTAATAATCGCGCCAGCGGATCAGTTTATCGACCAGATTTGCTGGGTCGTGATCGATGTCCAACAACACCTCCCCTATAGCGATCTGATACACGATTTTAACCGATCCATCCGCTTGTTCTGATGTTGGTTTCGCTACTTTCTGGTGAACTTCGATTGTTGTTTTTTCGGACGAGATAACGATCGATTGATAGATAATCCCTTCTCTGGTAATTAAGATAGGAGAAGGGGTTTTCGAACTACTCTGAATATCTGCAATCGCTTGGTAGAGATACAATTCAGAGTGGTTCTCGATAATCGCTTCACCCAGCATGGGATACCGGGCCAAATCGAAACTAGTTGTTGCCGTATCGATCACCTGCCAAGGGCGATCTTTGCGAATTTCCCATAACCAACGCAGAGCTGCCAGTGCTTCGGTATTTTGCGTTTGCAGTAAAATTGCAAACGTGGGGATCAGATGAGCCAGTTCTTGTAAATCGATCACTTCCCAACCTAGAGAAAAAGCCCGATCCAGCAGCAAGATCCGTAACCGATTTTTTTGCCCCGAGCGCAATGAATTCAATGAGAACACCGCCAATAAATGTTCCAGATAGCGGGCAGGTAAATGCCCCGCAAGCACATAGCCGATCTCATCCGCTAGGGGGATGATCATATCGCGATCCAATCTTCTCTCATCATCGAGCTGCAACGCTTTGAGATAAGCAAGATATTCGGGCGGACCATCTTGCCGCTGCACTGCCTTTAAAGTCAAATCGCAAAGCCTCTGTAACTCATGTTCGCGCAGATGAGCATCCGCTAATCCTAAGGAGACAGCGACCAAGCGATTGATGATCGGTGCTTGGTTGGGATGGAATCCGCTGGTATAAAAAGTCGGGATTAAAATGTTCCAGGCATGGTTGATCGCGCGTTCGCCCAAAGTAGGGCGCCGGCGAATCGTGAAGTAGATCGAGACATAACTGAGCATACCGATTAGTAAAATTGCCGCTACGGGGGTGACCACGGGGACTAAGTTCTTGGGTAAAAAAATGGCAACCGACAATGCGATCAAAACCCAAGGAAACATTTTCAGAAACAGGAGTTTTTTAGGGGTTGAATATCCCCCTGGTTCGACCCCTTTGAATAGAATTTTTGCAGGGGTTTGCACAACTAATTGCGGCCGCCAACCATTTTCGGTTACTTCAACAAGATAATTCGAACCGCTCAAGCGACCATATGATAAATTAAACGGTCGCGGGATAGCAAAGGTTTCCTGCGGAATGGCGGCCAAGCAATGCGGGCAGATCGTACCATTCGCCGATTTCGCCTCCTCTTGCAAATAGGCGACCGCTTCTTCGGGTGACAGGGAATTAAGCTTTGTAAACCGTTCAACCCGTTTCAAACCGGCCTGCTGATCTAATTGCTGTGCCAGCTCACAGGCTTGGTCTAGCCAGTCGATCTTCCCTTTTTTGATGAATTGCATTACCGCTTTTTCGACCTGCTTCCAGGGGTCTTGAACTTCGTTATCTTTCCATAATAAGCGATGTTCTTTCCAGAGATGTCGGGTAAATTCGGCAATCGGGAAAGATTGCTGGCAACGCGGGCAGACCTGATTTTCGCTTAAAATCGTTTTTTCTAACAACGATTTAATCACTGGGTGATTGGGCAATTCTTCTTTTAGGCGAAGCAACCATTCTCTCGTCTGGGATTTATCTACCCCTTCCAGAGCTACCCGGAGTATATTTTGTGCTGATTCTTCAGGAGTGGCTCCTGTAGTGGCTCCGGCAGTGGCTCCTGTAGTGGCCCGAGAAGTGGGGATATTCATGAGCAGCTTGGCAATCACTCGGCGGCGAAGAGAACCAGAAAAATGATCGTTTTTTAAGGAAGGGGTTAGCAAATCCACAATCTTTTCGTCAAATGGAGGTTTTAATCGACTTGCAATCTCCAAAGCCATGCGCTGACCATTCGTATCGCCGTTCCCTAATAAAAATGCCAAACCAGGCAAGACGATATTTTCCTGTTGCAATTCCCCAGCAAGAAATTGCAACATCTGCGTTTGTGTATCCCTGTCGCTGACTTGAGATAGTTTCTTGAAATACTTTCCCAGTACTAGGTTCGTGCGCTCCTGCTCCGCTTGGGGAAATGTCATTGGAGAATTTGATGGCATGGGCCAACCTTTCAAGGGAGTTGGATCGATATTTTTCCTGGTTTGAGACAACTCATTTCGTTACAAGCTTGAATAAATAAGATCATTTCCAGGCGATCCTCTTTGGCGAGCGGTAATTTTAGTTTCAGATGGTGTTCTCCTTCGTAAATCCGGTATTCATCCCCAATCTGATTTTTATAGAGTTTTCCTTCAGGATAATCGATTTTGGCACTTATCTCTTTCCCATTCTTTTTGATGATCAGTCGAGTTCTACCTTCCTCTAGGGAACTTAAACCTACTTCATGGGCGTATAGATGCCACGGTTTCTTAATGACCAGGCGAATATCGATCTCGCTTACCTCCGCTTCTTTCTTTTTAGAGTTCTCTTCTTTAGATTTCAAGACCGTTGCTTTAACTTCTACTACATCCGGGGTTGAAAGAGTCGACAAGATTTCCTTTTTATCCCCATTATTCAAAATCGTTGAATTTTTATCTAAGTTTTTAAGCGTCATCAAAGAGAGCATGATCTGCGGGGACAGTTCGGGATTACTCGAAACACCGGCAGAAAATGGCTTTAGATTTTCCGAATATAACTGCAAATATTTTTGCCGCTCCTGTTCCGTCTTAGCGAATTTGGCGAGCTGGAGTAATACCTGAAGCGCCATTCCGTTCCCTGATGGTAACGCATTGTCGGCATAAGGTTTTAACCGTGCGAAAAGGGAATCATGGTTTTTCCCCGAAAAGTAAAAGCCCCCTTTTTCCTTTTCCATGAATGTTTGGATCATCTCATCCGTTAAGATTTGAGCTTTCGTTAGCCATTTCTCTTTGCCAGTTACTCCATATAAACGAAGCAAAGCGGAAATCAAATAGGCATAATCGTCGAGATAGGCGGGGATTGTAGCTGACCGATTGGTAAGACCAGGATGATAAATACGATATAGCTGATTCGGGGCAGGATACATTACTTTAAGCAGATATTCTGCCGATTTTTCGGCTTGGGCAACATACCTCTTCTCTTGCAGTTCTTTGCCAGCGATTGCCAGGGCTTCAATCATTAAAGCATTCCAAGCAGTTATCATCTTTTCATCTCGATCGGGATGGACTCTTTTATTCCGTTGTTCGAGTAATTTTTGCCGATAAAACTGCCATTTTTTGATATAATCTCCAATAGAAACATGAGCACCTCCCGCGAGCTGACTCAACAACTTATTTCTTGCCAAAATATAAACCGCTGGGGGAGGATCCTTCTTACTTTCTTCCTTCTTACTTTCTTCCTTCTTACTTTCTGCAGGAGAAAGGGGATGAACCCAAGGGTTGTCCATCGGCCAAATATTTTTCAAGAATTTTCGTTGATCTTCCGTGAATAGTTGCTGAATCTCTGGTAAGCCCCAAGCATAAAAGACCCCGTTTTCACCGCCACTATCGGCATCCAGTGCGGAATAAAAACCCCCTTCGGGAGATGTCATTTCGCGCTGGATAAAAGCAATTATATCTTCGCAGACAAAACGGTAATCTGGCTTAGGATCGCGGGCATAAACTTGCGCATATATTTTTAACAGTTGAGCATTATCATAAAGCATTTTTTCGAAATGGGGTACATTCCAGGTTCTTTCTGTGCTATACCGATGAAACCCGCCACCAATCTGATCATAAATTCCTCCATTAGCCCAAGATGCCAGAGTAGTATCCAACCAAGCTTGTACCTTTTTATCTTTCTTCTGCTCATTCCATTGCATGATAAATTCAACCATGGGACAGTTAGGAAATTTCGGTCCGGAGAATTTATTCGTAGGGTTTCCTGTACCACCATACTCGTAATCCATCTTTGTTTTCAAAGCGTCGATCGCTTGATCGATTACCGCGGAATCGAGTTTCTTCAGCAGTTTCAAATTGGTCATCCCGGTTAATTCCTGCCGGGTTAATTTAGCAATTTCATTTGCCTGTTTTACTAACTCTTCCCAGCGTGTTTTTTTTAACTCGATGATCAGATTTAAGATCGATATAAAACCTCGGCGTTCGCGAGTCCCTTCTTTCATATCATTTTTCGGCCAGTAGGTTCCACCTATAATCGGCTCACCTGTTGGGGTCAAAAACATCGATAACGGCCAACCGCCATGGCTATCCATGGCATAAAGGGCTGCCATGTATACTTCATCGATTTCAGGTCGCTCCTCCCGGTCTACTTTAATACATACAAAATGTTGATTGAGGATTTTAGCTACCTCCTCATCCTCAAAGCTCTCTTTTTCCATCACATGGCACCAATGACACGATGAAAACCCAATGGATAGAAAAATTAACTTTTTTTCCTTTTTAGCTTTGGCAAACGCTTCGTTTCCCCAAGGATACCAATCGACGGGATTGTAGACGTGTTGCAACAGATAAGGACTGCTCTCATTCTTCAGATGATTTTTAACTTTTTCCTTGGCTATTTTCTGCCCGCTTTTTTCAGAAGATTGCTCTTTCTTGGGGGTATCTCCAAAAATGGCTGACTTATGGTCTAAATCAAGATATAACCAAAAAACAAACGCAAAAAATAGCCATCGGATCGGGTTGATCCGATTCATTAATCCAATATTTGCTGGTTCTGGAATGGAAAAATCAGGACTTTTCATCATATTTTGTCTATCCAAATGCTGTATTTTACTCATAAAAATCCCCTAAATCCCATCCCGTTTAAATTTCTCAGTCGGTCCATTTCTTCTTTATTATATGAATATAGAATATCGGTTTCTACACTTCCCACTGGGGAATCCTCAACAAAATACTGGGAAAAATTGATTAGTAATCAAGCCTCCAGACCCGATAAAAAATCGATTATAAATGGGGGTAAAAAGCAAAGAATCGCAAGCAAAAAGCAAAGAAAAAAGCAAAAATTCAGATAGTAACCAAAAGATATGATCAACTTGTCGGGAAACAAATTAAGAATTGATTTCTATCGATCGATCCGTTCTTCTGGGAATCCGCTTTGAATCACTCTTTGAATCACTCTTAAGTCCTTACTTCCAAAATCGATTCAAAGCGATCAAGCAAATATTTTTCAAACATAACTGATTAATATTAATTGATTTATCAAGGAGACCATCATTCCAGTCTTTTAACATAAGGGATTCTTGCTCTGCCAATTCTACCTCAATTCTACCTCAATTATGGAGAGGGGATCAAAATACCATCTTCGAGATAGACCATTTGATCTGCGGACTGTTTAGCTAGTTCTTTATCGTGGGTAACCAGGATCATCGTCATTTTATGTTCGTGGACCTGTTGCAAAATAATCTCCATAACCGCTGAGCCGGTTTGGCTATCCAAATTGCCGGAAGGTTCATCGGCAAGTAATAGTGCAGGTCGATTGACCATAGCCCGAGCAATAGCAACTCGTTGGCGTTCGCCTCCAGAGAGCTGAGACGGCCGATGCGATTTTCGCTGATTCAACCCAACAACATCGAGCCAGTGATTTGCAAGCTGATAGCGTTCGCGCCGAGGAACTTTAGCAAACATCATCGGCAACATTACATTTTCCAAAGCGGTACGATGAGAAACGAGATGAAATGCCTGAAAGACGATAGCAACCTCTCGGCTACGATAACCTGCGAGCTGAAACGCATTCATCTGACCTAGATCGGCACCGTTCACGATCAGTTGACCGCTAGTTGGTACATCTAAGCCAGCGAGAAGATGAAGAAGAGTCGATTTACCTGAACCCGATTTCCCCAAAATCGCAATTTTTTGTCCCGGCTCTATCTCTAGATTTACAGATCGGAGGACAGAGATACATAGCGATTGGAACTGAAACTGCTTGGTAAGTTGCCGTATCTGCACAGAGCCTTTTGCAATCATCGGAATACCTTCACCAAAATAATCTAGGAATTCAATATAGGAATTCTAAAATCGGAACCTTTTCGTTCATGGGATCTAAAATCATCTATGTAAAATGAAATCAACGAGTAGGATACGGTGGAATGAAGATCTCTTCATCGCGCAGCTCTTGCAGGCGAGAAATCCCACCACACAAATGGAGAAACTCGCTAAAATCTTCGACCCCAAAAATATATTTATCAAGGAACGATTTGAAAGTATCTAGATTGTGTTCTGCTGTCATCCATTCGCCAATATATCGTTCATCAGTGAAATATTTTCCCGGCATATTGCCAGGATAACTTCCGTAAGGGACTTCGCAAACTGCATCGACACAGAAAAATGGGATCTGAGCTTTATTGGGATTGGCACGAAACTCTTCATGAGGGACCAATTTTTCGCAAGTGATAATTAACTTTTTAGCAGCTCGGGATAGTTCCAGATCGGCAACACTGGTTCCAGTCCAAGAGCAATTACCATAAATATCGGCTTCTTGAACATGAATAAGGACAACATCTGGAAAAAGGGCGGGAACAGCGGCGAGCTTTTGACCGGTAAAAGGGCAGTCGATTTCGCGCAGATTACTGAAACGGCCTGTATCGGTTCCCAGCATCGAACGAATGGGGAGAAACGGCACCCCCATTGCGGCAGCTTGGTAGCGAACAGCAAGAGCGTAGTTTGTCCACTCGGTAATTTCGAGCATTCCCGATTCGAGCACTCGTCGAGGATGAGAAGACAAACCGCGTGCTTCCATCCCCATAACATAGGCAATATCGACTCGCGCTAGCGTTTGCCCGCGGCCAGTCATATTCCCAGCACATAATAACTGGAAATCATGTTTGGCCGTATGCCCAGAAAACCCGAGATTTTGCACCTTTTGGCGAAGTATTTCATGTAAAAGTGCGGTAGGGATACGATTGGTACCAAAACCACCCACGGCGAGATAATCACCATCATGGATCCATTTTTTTACCGCTTCTTTCACTGTATGTCGTTTATCGGACATCACACGTGATTTTTGCTTAAAGACCTCTCGAGCCACTTCTACCGATGGATTCGTAAAACCTTTTTTGGTCATTTCGGATTGTTCCATATATCTCGATCCCTTTTCTATATCTCGATCCCTTTTCTATATTGCCTCTGGCTCTATTCCGATATGTTCTCTATTTCTCCGTTCTACTTCTCTACTTCACGATGAGTCCACTAGAGAGTCCACTAGAGATCCCACTTAAGAGTCCCCTGGAGAAATAGAACAAATTGGCTGGTTCAACGATCATTCATTTTTGCTCAAAACGGATTGATTCCAACAAGTATCACCTAATTTGAACAAAATGATTCTTCTTATTTAGTCCTTTTTACCCCAATCAAATCTATTTAAGAATTCCATAATTGTAGTGGTTCCTCCAACTACTTCAAGCCTTTTATCGATCTTTCGATTTCATTGAAAAAGAGAATCGTTCTTCCAAAAATAGCTGAAAGATGATAAATTTACCTGAATTCATCCAATCCTGATCGAATAATAGCAAAAAGAGGAAGAAAATCGTCAAGAATTCCAAAAGTCTGTTTGAACTCGGACTACAATTTGCTTAAAGTAAATGGATATGAAAAAAGGTATTGCTATATCACCCGGGATCGCAGTAGCAAGAGCCTATCGAATCGACCAAGCTCTAACAGGTACTACGGGTGAGAAAATAGAAACATCGATGGTTCCTGCCGAGTTGGCACGTTTTGATCATGCGTGCGAACGAGCAGCTCAGGATCTCGATCGAATTATTCAGCGCGTGGCTCGCGAAGTCGATCAAGACTCCGCACGGATTTTTCATTCCCATCGATTACTCATTCGAGACCCAGCTCTGAATGCCAAGGTCAAAAGTTTGATAATCCATCAACATGTGAATGCCGTAACTGGTCTGCGCCAAACTTTGCAGGATTACGAGAAACTCTTTTCCAAAATTGAAGATGATTACCTCCGTGAGCGAATTGCCGATATCCGCGATGTCACCCATCGTTTAGTAGCCCAGTTGATCAGTGCTCAAAAACCTGAAAATGTTATCAAAGAGGATGAATCGATCATCATTGTCGCGCAGGAGATTTTACCCTCGCAAGCGGTGATGTTCAACCGCTTTCAGGTCGGCGGGATAGTTACCGAATCTGGCGGAACAACAGGTCATGCTGCCATTCTGGCACGTTCCATGGGTATACCAGCGGTATCGGGGATACAAGATCTATTGCAAGATGTTAAAACGGGCGATTTGTTAGTCATCGATGGTCGTGAGGGGCTGGTAGTCCTCAATCCCGGCCCCGAAGTAGAATCGGCCTATCGAAAAATGCAACGCGAGTATGTCAATCTCCGCGATGCACTAGTCGAAAACCGAGATATTGAAGCCATAACTCCAGATGGTGAGAAGATCGAACTCCTGGCCAATGCCAATACGGTTCTGGATGCCGCAGCGGCAACGGGAGTTGGTGCTGCCGGCATTGGTCTATTTCGCACCGAGTTTGTCTATCTATCTCATTCCTCTGTCCCGAATGAAGAGGAACAGGTCGCTGCTTATCGCAATATCATTGAAACCGCGCCGCATAATCGCGTGATTATTCGTACCCTCGATTTAGGCGGAGATAAACAGGTTCCTTATCTTGGTTCCCATCATGAAGCGAACCCGTTTATGGGCTGGCGCAGTATTCGACTTACAACCCAGTATCCCGAATTTTTTCAAACCCAAATCCGAGCCATTTTACGTGCTGCTGTTTTTGGCAAAGTTAGCATTCTTTTCCCCATGGTTACCACCCTCGAAGAGGTAATCCGACTATCAAGACTGCTAGAAAACACCAAAATGGATTTAAGGCGACAAAATATACCGTTTGCAGAGAACACCCCTTTTGGAGTAATGATCGAAGTCCCCGCTGCCGCTATTTGTATTGATCAATTGTTAGATGAGGTCGATTTTATCAGCATCGGTTCCAATGATCTTATTCAATATATCATGGCCGCCGATCGGGATAACCCCAAGGTTGCTCACTTGTGCGAGCCGTTTCATCCTTCGATCTATCGTATTCTGAAACATATCATCCAAGAATGTACAAGTCGGCAAAAGCCAGTAACCTTGTGCGGAGAGATGAGTGCTCGGCCTGCCTGTTTGTTAGCGTTGATGGGTTTGGGAATCCGGCGGTTTAGCATGAGTCCCGC